>CAXUMU010000051.1:0-13414 GCA_964252145.1 uncultured Sphingomonadaceae bacterium | reverse complement strand
GCCGATCTCAGCTTCGACGAGGCGCGCGCTTCGAACGCGGCGGTGCCGTTCGCGCCCGGTCCGATCGCGCCGGCGCGTCCGTTCCGCTACGCCGGCGCGCCGCAGGACCGCGAGGCCGCGCTGACCTGCCTTGCCGCCGCGGTGCTGTACGAGGCCGGCGACGATCCGCCCGGCGAGCAAGCGGTCGCGCAGGTCGTGCTCAACCGGCTGCGCCATCCGGCTTTCCCGAAAACGGTGTGCGGCGTCGTCTTCCAGGGCGCGGAGCGGCGGACGGGGTGCCAGTTCACCTTCCCCTGCGACGGCGCGCTGGCGCGGCCGGTCCGGCCCGAAGCGTGGGCGCGCGCCCGCGCGATCGCGGCGGCGGCGCTCGCCGGGCAGGTGTTCGCGGCCATCGGCACGGCGACGCACTACCATACCGACTGGGTGGTGCCGTACTGGCGCGACGGGCTGGAGAAGGTGGCGCAGGTCCACACCCAGATCTTCTACCGCTGGGCCGGCTGGTGGGGAACGCGGGCGGCCTTCACCGGCATGCTGCGGGCGCCCGAGCCGATCGACCGCCGCATCGCCGGCCTCGCCGACCCGAGCGCGGCAACGGCACTCGCCGCCGCGCCGGCCGTCGCCGAGGCTCCGCCGCCGGGCTACACGATCTGCGCGGCGCGAAGCGAATGCATGGTGATGGGCTGGACCTCGGAGGCGCAGACCCCGCGCGCGCTGCCGGTGCTGCCCAGCGGATCGTCGCCGATGGCGTTCCTGTACCGCAAGAGCAGCGTGCTGGGGCTGGCGCAGCCCTATTGGGACTGTACCCGGTTCGCCCGCGCCGACCGGTCGCAGTGCCTGCCGGGAACGGCGCGTTAGCGCGGTCGCCCAGCCGGATGCGTCCGGCCGGCGACCGGTCTACAGCAATGCCTCGATCCGATCCCTGATCGCCGCCGGCGTGGTGGTGGGGGCGAAGCGCTCGACGGGCGTGCCGCTGCGATCGATCAGGAACTTGGTGAAGTTCCACTTGATCCCGCGGCTGCCCAGCACGCCGGGCGCCTGCCGCTTCAGCCAGCCGAACAGCGGGTGTGCGTTCGACCCGTTGACCTCCACCTTTGCAAACATCGGGAAGCGAACGTCGTAGGTGAGGCGGCAGAAATCGGCGATCTCGCCGGCATCGCCCGGCTCCTGGGCGCCGAACTGGTTGCACGGGAAGCCGAGCACCGTGAATCCGCGCGACGCAAATTGCTCGTACAGCGCTTCGAGCCCCTGATATTGCGGGGTGAAGCCGCATTTGCTGGCGGTATTGACCACCAGCGCGACCTGACCGCGATAGGCGTCGAGCGGCGTCTCGGTCCCGTCGATATTGCGCGCCGAAAAGTCATAGAGTGTCGTCATGCCCGGCCTCCCGCCTTGTGCAGTGGGGATTAGAGCAGGTCGCACTTCATCCCAAGCCGTCTTGCAGGCCGCCGACCGCGGCCTCGTCGGCGATGGGCTCAAGCTCGTTGCCGAGCCCACCGGCGGGCTGTAGGCATATCGACGAATGGGCGACTTCACCACGATCCGCTACGAGACGGCCGACGCGGTCGCGACGATCCGGCTCGATCGACCGGATCGGATGAACGCGCTCACCCCGCAGATGCTGGATGAGATCCGCGCGGCGCTGGACCGTGCCGTGGGCGAGGGCGCGCGGTGCGTGCTGCTGACCGGCGAGGGACGGGCCTTCTGCTCGGGTGCGGACCTCGGCGCCGACGGCGGGCTGCCGGAGGACCTGGGCGCGTTGATCGACGCGCACTATAATCCGCTGGCCGAGCGCATGGCGGCGCTCGAAATACCGATCGTCAGCGCGATCAACGGACCTGCTGCTGGCGCGGGGCTGTCGCTGGCGCTCGCGGCGGACATCATCGTGATGGCGCGCTCGGCCTATCTGGTGCTGGCGTTCGCCAGTATCGGCCTGGTGCCCGATGCCGGGTCGACCTGGCTGGTCGCCAAGGCGGTGGGCCGGATCAAGGCGCTGGAACTCGCCCTGCTGGGAGAGCGGCTGAGTGCGGACGACGCGCTCGCCGCCGGCTGCGTGACGCGCGTCGTCGACGATGCGGACCTCGCCGCGGAGGCGCGCCGGCTGGCGGTGCGGCTCGCGGCGATGCCGACGGTGGCGCTGGGCATGATCCGCGCGCAGGTGCAGTCCGCGCTCGCTGGCACGCTCACCGAGACGCTGGCGCTCGAACGCGACAATCAGCGCGTAGCCGGCCGCACCGCCGACTTCGCCGAGGGCGTCGCCGCCTTCCGCGCCAAGCGCCCGCCGCGCTTCGAGGGCCGCTGACGCACCGCAGGCGTGCGGTGCGCTTCAAGAACGGCGCCGGCATGCGGATGATCCGTCCAGGAACTCCTCGGCGAAGGTGAAGCGGCCGAGGTTGCCCAGCCTCTCGGCGATGAGGAACAGCACGATCGGCCAGCCGACAAGAAAGCCGATCGCGTAGATCAGCCCGTCATAGCCATCGTTGAAGATCTGCGAGGTGATGCCGAGGAATGAGGCGGCCGAGCAATAATCGCCCGCCATGGCAAGCCCGTTCTGGAAGCCGGTGATGCCGCCGCCGGTGTAGAAGTCCGATACGGACCGCGTCCGCCGCGCGGCGGCGCCGGTGATCCACAGCGTGATCGCGACGAAGCCGGCGAACATGGCGATCGCGGTCCAGTTGGTCGGCTGCCGCGCGACCGCGCCCGCGACCCGGGGCGGCGGGCGTCGGCATGCTGCTTCATCGGCGAGGACCGGGCCGATGGCAATGCCGCGCGTCGCGAACGCCCGCCCGAGCGGACAGGGGCGCGCCGCCGGGTGCGTCTCGCACCGCCTGCGACGGCTCGGGCCGAAGTGAAAATATGGTTCCTGGCGGGCGACACTGCACCCGTTCGTCTTCCGACAACAAGAAGCCGGCCTCCGGTGTGATGAGATCTGCGTGCGATGCGGTGCACGGGCCGAGTGTCGATTCCATCCTATTGTTGTCGCAACGTCGCCAAAGCTGCGTGAAGGCTGTGGCTTCTTGACGAATAGATGTGACGTCGAACACAATGCACGAAACGATGTGCGCCATCCTCTTGTCGTGCGGGTGGTCCGGGGGCCATTCGATCGACGGGGAGATTCGATATGACGAAGCGACATCTACTTCTTGTGGCGGCGGGCGTGGTGGCACTGGGCGCGGGCACTGCGCAGGCGGTGCCGACCTGCACGCATCTGGGCTACGGCGCGGCGGCGGGCGCGAAGCCGAACAAGCTCTATCTCTATTTCCCGACCAGCAACGACAGCAGCTGGCCGGAATTCGGCGTGGGCGGCCTGATCACGTCGCCCGCGCACCGGTTCGACGCTAGCGAGCTGACCAGCTACACCGGCACCACCGCGGCGCTGCGCGACGCCGTCTTCGACGTGGTGACCGACGATTATTGCGAATTCAACGTGCAGGTGATCGCGACCACCACCGCGCCGCCGACCACCTTTCCGCGCCGCAACATCATCGCGATCGGCTCCGATCCCACCAACGACGGCAGCACCACCTGGGGCCAGGCGGAGAATGTCGATACCGGCGATCCCACGCTGATCGATCATGCGCGCGTCTGGGGCGGCACCTACCAGAAATCGGCGGGCGGCGCCGGCGGCGCGCTGAACGGCGCGAACTCCACGCTGGAGCGCTGGGCGCGCTCGATCGGCGGCACCACCGCGCATGAGGCCGGGCACAATTACGGCATCTCGCACACCGACGGCTTGGTCGTGGGGCCGGGCGAGGACGTGCTGACGCACCACGTGATGGCGCAGGGCAGCAACTATAGCGACGAGCAGCGCGCCGGCTATCGCCGCCATTTCAGCGATCACGAATATTCGCTGCTCGCCTCCAACGTCGGCCTGTCGGTGCAGACGATGTGGAACTGGGATTTCGTCAATCCGAACGCGCAGACCGCGCGCAAGCTGCGCATCACCTTTCTCAGCAACCAGCCGTCGCTGACGGTATCGGCGCCCTATACCGGCTCGCTCTCGCCGTGGGGCGCGCCCACGGTGAGCGCGCCGCTCGGCACGCAGACGTACAAGGGCACCACCTATAATCGCTACCAAGTCACCTGGTCGACAGGCCAGGCGTGGAGCGGCGGCGCGTCGGGCCAGGTGGCGGGCGGCGTCGGCTTCCACGTCGGCACCGGCTTCACCGGCGTGAACTACAACGTGCCCGATCCGATCATCATCACGCAGGTCGACCTGCTGGATGCGGGCAATGCGGTGCTGGCGCTCCATCCGCGGCTGGTGGGCTTCGATTCCGGCGCACTGGATACGGCGGACGGCACGTTCGCGCTCAGCGCGATCAACCTGCAGGCGGCGGTGCTGCAGGTCTCGGCGCTCCGCATCCAGACGTTCCCGCGCCAGATCTCGATCAACGCCATGCTGCGCAACCAGCGGCCGACCGACGTGTTCGGCCTGCCGCTGCGCCCGCTGAGCGATACCCGCGTGCCGATCCGCGAGGGGGTGATCAAGCCGCGCTCCGACATGCCGATCGCGCTCGCCAAGCTGTCCGACCGGCGGCAGATCGTCGAGCGGGTGACCGAGCGCGATTGCGCAGGGTTCGCCGACAGCCTGAAGGGGCCGGATACGCGCGGCTGCCGCACCGGCTACAATGTCAGCCTGTTCCCGGCGACGTCGCTGCTGGTGACCGCGGTCGTCACCGATCCGCAGGCCAAGCATTGGGATCCGCGCAAGCGTGCCTATGTGGTGGGGCCGGTAAGCTCGACGATGTTCTACCAGATCGCGGGGCGCCATCCGGACCTGAACGGGAACGGGATCGATGACCTCATCGACATTGCGAGCGGCAAATCGCGCGACGAGAACAAGAACGGCGTGGTCGACGAGGCGGAGCGTGGCCGCAAGCCGGGCTGAGCTCGCGCTCGCGGCGGTGCTGCTGGCGGTGACGGGATGCGCGGCGGATGCGGCGCGGCCGGCGCCGCCGATCGCCACCGCCACCGCCGGCTGCTCGCAGGAGGATGCGCCCGCGCTGATCCTGCGCCTGCCCGATCCCGGCGGCGCGACGATCGAGATCGAGGTCGCCGGCATGCCGCAGGCCAGCGACCGACCGCGCACGATCCCGCTCTCGCCGCTGCGGCGGGCGGGGCCGCGCGCACCCGATTTCGCGCGCGCCGCGCTCACGCCGCCGGGCGGCGGCACGAGCTGGCTGTCCGGAACGATCACGATCGATCGGGTGCGGCCGGGCGAGGGCGTGTCGGGCCGCTACGATTTTCGGGCGCCCGGCGGCCGCGTCATCGCCGGCCCGCTACGGGCGACCTGGGTGCCGGGCGAGGCCCGCTGCGGCTGAGCGCAGTGCCCGGCACGTACGACGGACGCAATGGCGCGCGGATAGCGACCGATGATCGTGCCGTCCGCCAGGAGGATTGAAAAAGCCGGCCCCGCCTGCGTGGTCTATTGGGAGCCGGCCTGGGTCTCGACCAAATGCGGCACGCGCTGGGGCAGGGGCTCCAACTGGGAGAACGCCGCCTGGTCCGACTATAAGCGGCACGAGGCGCTGCCGGCGTTCGACTTCCTCTCCGCGCAGATACGTGCCAGGGGCGGTAGCCGGGCGCCCGGCCGCTACGCCCTGAGCGCCGCCACGAACCGCGCGGCGCGCCGGCCGACCTCCTCCGCCGCCATGCCCGGCGCATAGAGCGCGGAGCCGAGGCCGAATCCCGCCGCGCCCGCCGCGCGCCACGCCGCCAGCACCTCGGGCACGATGCCGCCCACCGGCAGCACGCGCGTGCCCGGCGGCAGCACCGCGCGCATAGCCTTCAGCACGGCGGGGCCGGCCGCCTCGGCCGGGAACAGCTTGAGCGCGGCGGCACCGGCATCCAGCGCGGCGAACGCCTCGGTGGGGGTGGCGATGCCGGGCAGCGCCACCAGCCCCTGCGCCACCGCCGCGCCGATCACGCGCGGATCCGCATTGGGGGCGATCACCAGCGTGCCGCCGGCCTGCGCCACCGCACCCACATCCTGCGCGTGCAGCACCGTGCCGGCGCCGATCACCGCCCGCCCCGCCAGCCGCCGCGCCAGCCGCGCGATGCTGTCCAGCGGGTCGGGCGAGTTGAGCGGCACCTCGATGATCGTGAAGCCGGCGGCGACGAGCGCCTCGCCGACCGCCTCCGCCTCGTCCGGGCGGATGCCGCGCAGGATCGCGATCAACGGCAGCGCGGCGAAGGCGGCATCGAAGTCGGTCAGGTGGCTCATGCGGTCAGGTCCCATAAGCGGGTGATGCCGGCCAGGAAGGCGGCGTGGCTGTCGACGCGGGTGGCGCTCCCGCCGAGCGCTGCGATCGCGGCCGCGTAGAGCGAGCCCAAGGCGGGGTCGGCGAGGATGTGGATGCGCTGCCCCGGCTCCTCGGCCAGGCGGACGGCGACGTCGCTGCCGATCAGCAGGCCGCTCGCATAAGCGGCGGCATCGTCGCGGCGGCCGAGCACGCCGGCGGCGCGGATGCCGAACAGGCTGGCGGCCAGGTCGCGGCGCGCGCCCTCCGCCACGCCCTCGCGGAAGGCCGGGCCGTCCGCCACGTTGCCGCCCAGCTGGCGCGCGAGCAGGCCGTGGGTGCGCAGCAGCGCGAACAACTCGCCCGTCATCGCCGTGGTGAAGCGGGCGATCCGTCCGCCTTCCAGCACCGCCCATTTGCAGTGCGTGCCCGGCTGGCAGAGCAACGCGTCGGCCGGCACCAGGTTGGCCGCGGCCGCCCCCAGCAACTGCACCTCCTCGCCGCGCATCACGTCGGCCCGCCGGTCCGCGAGGTAGCACAGGCCCGGCACGATCGCGGTGCGGCCGTCGATCCGGTGAAGCGCGGCCGCGAGATCGCCCAGCGCCGCGGGGACGGGGACGTAGGGCACCTCGCGCCAGCCGATGTTCGATCCGACCATTCCGGCCAGCAGCATCGGCAGGTCGCCGAAGCGGCCGCGGATCGCGGCGACCTCGGCCGGAAAGTCGGTGACCGCCGCCGCGCCGTTCGCGTCGCGCTCGCTCCGTACCGCGCGGCCGTCCTCGATCAGGAACGTGCGGCGGTTCGTCGTGCCCCAGTCGACCGCGATGAAGCGCCCGCTCACCACCAGGTCGCATAGAGCGCGACGAGGATCGCCACGACGCCGGCGGCGGCGACGTTGAAACTCCTAGACGTCGCGTAGACCACGTCATTGGTGACGACCCGGTTCGCCTCGCGCGCCTGCGGCCGCAGCAGCGAAACGATCACCGCCAGCGCGGCGGAGGCGAGGAACACGATCACCATCCGGTTCATGAACGGAATGCCCGGGGTGGCATATTTCAGCGTGAGCGACAGCAGGAACGAGGCGAGCGCCGCGGCGAGCGCGCCACCCTCGGTCGCGCGCTTCCAGAACAGCCCCATCAGGAAGATCACGGTGATGCCGGGGGTGAAAAAGCCGGTATATTCCTGGATGTACTGGAACGCCTGGTCCGACTTGCCGAGCAACGGCCGCGCGGTGATCATCGCCAGCACGATCGCCACCGCCGCGGCGATGCGGCCGACCAGCACCAGCCGCCGCTCGGTCGCGGCATCGCGCGTGGCGTCTCCCGCCTGCGCCGGCGCCGCGCCCCTGCGCTTGGCGTAGAGATCGAGCGTGAAGATCGTCGCGATCGAGTTGATCTTGGATGCGGTGGAGGCGACGATCGCGGCGATCAGCGCTGCGAACACCAGACCCAGCAATCCCGGCGGCAGCATCCGCATCATCGTCGGATAGGCCTGGTCGGGTTTGGAAAGCGCGGGCGCGAGCACGACGGCGGCGATCCCCGGCAGCACGATCACGAACGGCATCAGCAGCTTCAGGAAGGCGGCGAGCACGATGCCCTTCTGCGCCTCGCCCAGATCCTTGGCGGCCAGCGCGCGCTGGATGATATATTGGTTGAAGCCCCAATAGCTGAGATTGGCGATCCACATGCCCCCGATCAGGACGGAGATGCCGGGCAAATCCTTGTAGAACGGATTGTCGCGCGACAGGATCATCTCGAAATGGCCCGGCACCGCGTGCTGCAGCCGGGCGAAGCCGCCGAGGATGCCGGCTTCCCCGCCGATGCGCGACAGCGTGATGGCCGACACGCACAGCCCGCCCAGCACGAGCAACGTGACCTGCACGATATCGGTGAGCGCCACTGCCTTCAGCCCGCCGCGGATCTGGTAGAGCAAGGCGAACAGGCCGAGCCCGACGAGCGCGACATCCTGATCGACGCCCGCGACCTGGTTGACCGCGATCGAGCCGAGCCAGATGATCGAGGTGAGGTTCACGAACACGTAGAGCCCCAGCCAGAACACCGCCATCAGCGTGCGCAGGCGCGGGCCGAAGCGCTGCTCCAGGAATTGCGGCATCGTGTAGATGCCGTTGCGCAGGAAGATCGGCAGGAACCACTTGCCGACGATCAGCAGCGTCAGCGCCGCCATCCATTCGTAGGACGAGATCGCCAGCCCGATCGCATAGCCCGATCCGGCCATGCCCACGATCTGCTCGGCGGAGATGTTCGCCGCGATCAGCGACGCGCCGATCGCCCACCACGGCAACGATTTGGAGGCGAGGAAATAGTCCGCGCTGTCCTTCTTGTGCCCGGCGCGGTCCCGGCTGACATATTGGGCCAGCGCGAAGATACCGATCGCGTAGGCGATCACCACCGTCAGGTCGATCGTCGACAGGCGCATCCCGCTTCCCCCACGTCCGTGCCGCCCGCTGGGGGCGCGGCTGGGGGAATTTTTTAAGATAATTCGACCGTGTCCCGCGCGATGAGGAGTGACTCGGCCGCGGCGATGGGCCAAGAAATGCGCATGCAGATCAATCCTACAGATGCGGACGCGGCAGCGAACCGCAACGAGCTCGGCCGCAATCTGACGCACGGGATGCTGGATACGCTGGGCAAGGCGATCGTCACGGGGCGCTACGAGGCGCGGCCGTTCCCCACCGAAGCCGAGATCGCGAAAGCACACGGGGTCAGCCGGTCGGTGACGCGCGAGGCGGTCAAGATGCTCACCGCCAAAGGGCTGGTGAGCGCGCGGCCGCGGCAGGGGACGGTGGTGCAGCCGGCGGGCAACTGGAACCTGTTCGACACCGACGTGCTGCGCTGGCTGCTGGAGCGCAAATTCTCGGTCGAGCTGTTGCGCCAGTTCAACCAGCTGCGCATCGCGATCGAGCCCGAGGCGGCGGCGCTCGCGGCGCGGTTCCACGCCGATGCGGACATGCTAGCGATCCGTGCCGGGCTGACGCGGATGGAGGCGGCGGAGCACGGGCAGGGCGATCCGCTCGATGCCGACATCGCCTTCCACGTCGCGATCCTGCGTGCGTCGAAGAACCCGTTCTACGCGCAGTTCCAGACCGTGGTGGCGACGGCGCTGCGCACCTCGATCCGCTTCACCAACCGCATCAAGGGACGCAGCGCCAATATCGCCGACCATGCCGCGGTGGCGGATGCGATCGCGCTCCGCGACGTGGACTGCGCGCGCGTGGCGATGCGCCGGATCATCGGCGACGTGCTGGAACTGATCGCGACCGACCGCGACGTTTGAACGGCGCGCGCGCTATCCGCCGAAATTCAAGGTCGGCAGGCCGCGGCAGCCCGGATCGACCTCGAACAGCGCGCCGCCATGCTCCTCGTCCACGCCGTCCGCGGCCGAGGTGACGAACAGGCGGTCGAGCGCCGGGCCGGCGAAGCTCATGCTGGTGATCTGCGACGCCGGGAGCGCGATCGATCGCTCGCGGGTGCCGGCGGGATCGAAGCGGCTGACCTGCCCCGCGCCCCAATGCGCCACCCACAGGCCGCCATCGGCATCCAGCGTCATCCCGTCGGGCGTGCCCCACGCCTGCTCGAACCGGATGTGCGGCACGCGCGGGCCGACGCTGCCGTCGTCGTGGACCGCGTAGCGGAAGATCGTGGCGAGCGCGCTGTCGGTATGGAACAACGTGCGCCCGTCCGGCGCGATCGCCGGGCCGTTGGGGATCGTGTACGGCGCATCGACGCGGGTGCAGGCGAAGTCGGTCTCCAGCCGGTAGAGCGCGCCGCCGGCCTCGTCGCCGCCGAAGGGCATCGTGCCCGCCCAGATCCGCCCCGCGGGGTCCGCCTTGGCATCGTTCATCCGGTTGCTCGCCAGGCCGGGTTCGGGATCGACGATCGCGCGGATCGCGAACGGAGCGATATCGAGCTCGACGAAGCCGCTGGCGAGCCCGGCGATGAAGCCCGGCCGATGCTCGCGCTCGATCGCCCAGCCGATCGGCTCGGGCATGTCCCAGCCGCTGACTTCGCCGTCCGCGAGCGAGAGGCGATTGAGCCGTCGGCCGAGGATGTCGACCCAGAACAGCGCGTCCTGCCGGGCGGACCATAGCGGCCCTTCGCCCAGGATCGCACGGCCGCTGGCCGGGACGACGGACGCGTTCAATGGCTGTCGCGCGGCAGGCCCTTGGCCGCGACGCGCTGATATTTGACCGCGCTTTCGATTACCGCGCCGCCGTCGAACTGGCCAACGATGTCGCGGTGGATCTCCTGCCACGGCGTCTGCGAGGCCGGGATGGCTGGCGGCCCCGCTTCGGCGCGGCGGCGGTCGAGTTCGGCCTCGTCCACCAGCATGTCGGCCCGGTTCGCCTTCAGGTCGATGCGGATGCGGTCGCCGGTGCGCAGCAGCGCGAGGCCGCCGCCCACCGCCGCCTCCGGCGCCGCGTTCAGGATCGAGGGCGAGCCGCTCGTGCCCGACTGGCGGCCGTCGCCCACGCACGGCAGCGCATGGATGCCGGCGCGGATCAGCGCCGCCGGCGGGCGCATGTTGACCACCTCCGCGCCGCCGGGATAGCCGACCGGCCCGGCGCCGCGCATCACCAGGATCGAATGCGCGTCGACGCCGGCATCGGCCGTATCGATCCGCGCGTGATAATCCTCCGGGCCGTCGAACACCACCGCGGTGCCGGTGAAAGCATCGGGATCGTCCGGATCGTTCAGATAGCGGCCGCGAAACTCGTCGGAGATCACCGACAGCTTCATCACCGCCGCATCGAACAGGTTGCCGCGCAGCACCGTCAGCCCGGCATGCTCCTTCAGCGGCCGTGCGATCGGGCGGATCACGTCTTCGTCGCGGCTCGCCTCGCCCGCCACGTTCTCGGCGACGGTCGCGCCGTTGGCGGTCAGCGCGGAGCCGTCGATCAGCCCGGCCGCCAGCAATTGGCCCATCACCGCGGGCACCCCGCCCGCGCGGTAGAAATCCTCGCCGAGATATGCGCCGGCCGGCTGGAGGTTGACGATGAACGGCACGTCCGCGCCATGATCCTCCCAGTCCGCCAGCGTCAGCTCGACGCCGATGTGGCGGGCGATCGCGTTCAAGTGGATCGGCGCGTTGGTGGAGCCGCCGATCGCCGAATTGACCCGGATCGCGTTCAGGAAGGCGGTGCGGGTGAGGATGTCGGAGGGCTTGCGATCGGCGCGCACCATCTCGACGATCCGGCGCCCGGTCTCCCACGCGCATTGCTGGCGGTCGCGGTGCGGCGCGGGGATCGCGGCGGAGCCGGGCAGCGACATGCCGAGCGCCTCGGTGAGCGAGTTCATCGTCGTCGCGGTGCCCATCGTATTGCAGAAGCCGGTCGACGGCGCCGACGAGGCGACCAGCGCGATGAAGCCCTTATAGTCGATCTCGCCGGCGGCGAGCAGTTCGCGCGCCTTCCACACGATCGTGCCCGAACCGGTCCGCTCGCCCTTGTAATTGCCGTTGAGCATCGGCCCGACCGAGAGCGCGATCGCCGGGATATCCACCGTCGCGGCGGCCATCAGGCAGGCGGGCGTGGTCTTGTCGCAGCCGATCGTCAGCACCACGCCGTCGATCGGGTAGCCGTGCAGGATCTCGACCAGGCTGAGATAGGCCAGGTTGCGGTCGAGCCCGGCGGTCGGGCGCTTGCCGGTCTCCTGGATGGGGTGGATCGGGAATTCCAGCGGGATCCCGCCCATGTCGCGGATGCCGTGCTTCACCCGCTCGGCCAGCACGACATGGTGGCGGTTGCACGGCGCCAGATCGCTGCCGGTCTGGGCGATGCCGATGATCGGCCGATCCGACTGGAGCTCCTCCAGGCTGAAACCGTAATTGAGGTAGCGCTCGACGTAGAGCGCGGTCATATCCGGGTTGCTCGGATCGTCGAACCACGCGCGCGAGCGCAGGCGCGTCGCATGCCGCGCACCCGCCGGCGTCGCGATGTGGTCGTCCATGTCCCGTCCTTCTGCTTCGCGCGTGCGCTTCCGGCGTTCGGCGATTGATAGCGCAGGTGCGGCCGTCTAGGGAAGTATTTATATGATAAAATGCGAGGAGGCTGATCGTGGGAGCTGAAGCCGTTCGGATCGCGCTGGTGGGCGTCGGCAAGATCGCACGCGACCAGCACATACCGGCGCTCGCCGGCGATCCCCGGTTCGATCTGGTCGCGACCGCGGATCCCGCCGGCGGCGTGCCCGGCTACCCGGACTTTCCCAGCCTGGAAGCGCTGCTCGCCGCCGGGCCGGGGGTGGATGCGGTATCGCTCTGCACGCCGCCGCAGGGGCGCGGCGCGCTCGTCACGCGGGCGCTGGATGCGGGGCTGCACGTGATGATCGAGAAGCCGCCCGCCGCCACCCTGTCCGAAATCCGGATCCTGCGCGATCATGCGCGCCGTCGCGGCAGGACGCTGTTCGCCAGCTGGCATTCGCGCGAGGCCGGCGCGGTGGCGCCGGCGCGGGCGTGGCTGCGCGGGAGGCGCGTGACGAACGTCGCGATCGTCTGGCGGGAGGACATCCGGCGCTGGCATCCGGGGCAGGACTGGATCCTGGGTCCGGGCGGCTACGGCGTGTTCGATCCGGCGATCAACGCGCTGTCGATCGTCACCGCCATTCTGCCCAAGCCGTTGCAGGTCGCCGCGGCCACGATGGTCGTTCCGGCCGGGCGCCAGGCGCCGATCTCGGCTTCGCTGAAGCTCGTGAGCGGCGGGGCGGGGGGCACGGCCGAACTCGATTTCCTGCATGGTGGCGAGCAGCGCTGGGACATCGCGATCGAGACCGACGGCGGTCCGCTGGCGATCCGCCGGGGCGGCCGGATATTGGAGTGCGAGGGACGGGTCGAGACGTTCGCCAATGCGGAATATCCGCGCCTGTACGGCCGCTTCGCCGCGCTGATCGACAGCGCGGCGCACGATGTCGATGCCGCCCCGAGCATCCTGGTCGCGGACGCGTTCCTGCTGGCGGAGCGGATCGAGGGACCGGCGTTCGCCTGGTGAGGCGGCCGGCCAGCGCAAGTCTTGCCGAGCGCGCCTTCGGTTCGCGAGCAGCCACCTGAGCTACGCGGTGGGGCGGGCTCGGACACCCCCGCCAGAGCGCATCGTGATCAACCTGGATCACCCCTCCCCTTCAGGGAGGGGCAGGGGGTGGGCCTCTCAGCAAGCGTTGGGTGCGTTG
>CAXUMU010000050.1:0-13796 GCA_964252145.1 uncultured Sphingomonadaceae bacterium | reverse complement strand
GAGATAGGTCGCCAGATCGATCCAGCGCGCGGCCGACGCCTGCCTGGCACCCAGAAACAGCTGCGCCGGCGTGAGATGGGCATGATCGAACAGCAGCAGGTCGTCCGCGATGATGTCCGCGCCCGACCGCGCCGCCTCGTCCAGCAGGCGGGCGCTCCGGTCGGGGTGGAGCAGGTCGTCGCTGTCGAGCACCGCGAACCATGCGCCGCGCGCGGCGGCGAGCGCCACGTTGCGCGCGCCGCCCGGCCCCAGATTGCGCGGCGTGGCGAGGCTGCGCACGCGCGGATCGGCCTGCGCCAGCGCATCGGCGACCGCGCGGCTGCCGTCGGTCGAGCCGTCGTCGACGATCACCACCTCGACCGCCACGTCGCGCTGACCGAGCGCGGAACGGACCGCATCGCCCAGCAGCCGGGCCGAATTATAGCTCGCGATCGCGAAGGTGACGGCCGGATCGCTCACTGCTGCCGGCTATGCCGGCGCCCGCCCGGCCGGCGTGGCTAAAAACATCCGCTCCGGAGCGACCCTGCGGGCCGCGTTCAGCCGATGAACGCCAGGAAGAACACGAACCCCGCCGCCCAGGTGACCACGAACAGCCGAAGGTCCTCGCGCCATGCAGCGGGTGCGTCGGGCTCGGCGACGGGCCCCGCCGCGTTCGGCTCGATCGCCGGCAGCGGCGGCGCGCGACGGATCATCGCGGCGGTCAGCGGGGCGTAAGCGGATTCGTCGGCTGGCATGATTCGCCCTTACCGCGCGCTTCACCAAATTGTCGCGCAGGAACAGCGTTAACGCGAGCGGACGGATGCCGGGTGCCGGGGATTTGTCCGGATCGGGGGTCTGCCGCGATCGGACCCCGCACAGGACCGGGAAGCATGCCGGCTTCGCGCCGCCTTCGGCACTGCCGCGCGCGAACGAACGGCTGCGCGTCACGCGCAGGTCTCGCGCCGGCACGGACGATGACCGCGCGGCAGTCGCCGCGCCCACCGCATGCGTCCGGAGCCGATCCAGCTCACCCGCCGCGCGCCGTCCGCCGCTGTCAGGACCTCCTGCCCACCTCCAGATCCTCGACCGCGATCGTCCCTTCGGGCACCGCCAGCCGCGTGCCCCGGGAGTCCGCCGGTTGGCCGGGTCCCGCCTCAGTTCGCCCCGGCCATCGCCGGCGGCAGCGTCGCCGGGTCCCAATGTTCGTCGGCCTTGCCGTTCTTGAAGCGCCACATGTCGAACCAGGTGGTGGTGTAGCTCTTCGCCGGATCCTTGGAATCCTTGATCTCGCGCACGTAGCTGACGGTGACATAGTCGCCCTCCGCCTGCACCGCGACGACCTTGGTCGCCATCTTCGCCGGGATCGGCTTGGGCTGCACGTTGGCGATGTCGACGAAATAATGGATCACCGCGTCCAGCCCCGAGGCGGCGACGGGGTTGTGCTGGATATAGTCCTTCGTCAGATATTGCGGGGCCATGTTCCAATGGCCAGCCTCCAGCAGGTCGCGGACGATCCTCAGCGCCACCTGCTTATTGGCGTTCAGCTTCGGGTCCGGGCTGGTGAACAGCGCTTCGGGGTTAGGGCTCGCCACCACCGGCGCGCTCAGCGCCTGCGCGTGGGCCGGCCCCGCCAGCGCCGCCGCGCCGGCAAGTATCCAGATCGGGTGCTTCATGCTGCTCTCTCCCCCATGCCGCCGTCCGGCCTGGGGTCCGTTCAAGCAAGAATAGGTTGCGGTTGCAAGCGAGCGCTTACGCCGCGGCTAGCGCGCGCTCGCTAATCTCCGCCAGCGGCGGCATCGCGAAGCGGTGCGGGGTGCGTACGCCGGCCAGTTCCAGCAAAGTCGGCGCGATCTCGGTGAGCGCGACCTTGCGCTGGATCGCCGCGTGCCGCCGATCGGGCGTGCGGATCCACAGGATGCCGTCGGGGTGGTGCATGCCCGATCGCACCGCCTCGAGCGGGTAGAAGAGCTCCTCGAACGCCATCGTCTCGTTCGAGCCCGTGCCCACCACGCGCGCGCCCTCCGCCGGCCACGCCTCGAGGTTGCAGCCCGAGAAGACGCGGTTGCCGTCGCGCCGCGCCAGCATCAGTTCGGTCCCGTCGTCCAGCCGCAGCGCCGCGATCCGCGCCTCGGCCGCCTCGGCCTGCGCCGCGTCGGCGAAGACGAGGTGGAATTGCTGCGCCATCACCGGCGCATAGTCGTACTCGCCCTCCACCCCGGCGAAGCGGAACAGCGCCGCCTGGTCGCGCGGCTTGAACATCTGCTTGCCGCCGGTTTCCTCATGCGTGAGCATCGGCTGCTGGCTGAGCGCGGTGCACAGCACCAGGCTGGTGCCGGCGTCGCACAACTCGAACGCCTCGCCGATGATCTCGTCCATCTTGCGGTAACCATAGAGGATCGCGTCGGCGTAGCGGCGCTGCGTTTCCGCGTCCGACGCCTTTTCGAACCGGCCGGGCTCCAGGTTGCGCCAGTAATAATGCTGGTAATGCGCGGTGCTGTTGAGGAAGAAGGTGGCGAGCGCGGGTGCCCGCGTCCGGTGGAACTTGCGGAACACGTCCCACTGCAGCCGGTCGAGGATCACCGCGCGGCGCCACTGCGTCGGGCTGCGCCGCTCGTCGGCCAGCTGGCGGATCGTGTCGGTCACCGTCTTCAGCGACAGGCCGTTGCGCAGCATGAAGCGGCCGAAGCGCAGGATCGCGCTCTTGCTCACCGCGGGCCGGGCGCGGGTATATTCCTGCACATAGGCGCGGACGAGATCGAGATAGCGCTCGAACAGCCCCGGCGGCAGCGGCCTGGCGCTGCTGGCCCACGGATCGGGCAGGACGAGGCCATCGATATCCTCGGACCGGACGCCGGCATTCATGCTGCCGCAGATCCACACCGACCGCCCCGCATCGGAGGCGAGATCCCAGATGCGCGGCGCCTTCAGCTTGGGCCCGTCGTCGAGATCGAACACCTTGTGCTCGGCATAGCTCAGCCCGGTATGGACCGTGACCCACTGGATCCACGGCTCCAGCGCGGGCGGCGCCTCGCCCGCATCGGTGATCGCGACGATCGCCTCGCTGCGCAGCCGCTTGAAATTGGGCAGATGCCCCTGCGCGATGAAGCGGTCGACCAGCTCCGGCACCAGCTCGTTGAATTCGAGCACGATCACCTTCCTGTCCATTCCACGCTCCGGCGACTGATCCTGCAAGTTGCAGCGCAGCATAGCGCCAAGCGCGCACGTCCGGCGGCGCGTCCGCACCGAAATGGACGCGTCCCGCGCAGGACGCCGGAGCGGTTCGTGTAGTCGCCGCGGCGCGATGCCGCGACCCGACCGATCCTCCGCCCCCGGGTTCCGCCCGGCCGACATCGCCTGGCTGGGGTTCGGACTGCTGCTCTGCGCGGCACTCTATGCGATCTTCGTGTTCGGGACGGTCAACGACCCCACGCTGCTGGAAGACGGCGAGCCCGGCATATTGGAGCACCTGCAGGCGCTGATCCTGCTCGTCTGCCTGGCGATCGACGGCTATCTGTGGCGGCGGAGCGCCGGGGGCCTGCACGTCTGGCTCGGGCTGGTCCTGCTCGGCCTGTTCTTCGTGCTGGGCGAGGAGATCAGCTGGGGGCAGCAGATCTGCCACTGGCACACGCCCGAATGGTTCGCCCGCCACAATGTGCAGGACGAGACCAACTTCCACAATTCCACTTGGTTGCTGAACCAGCTGCTGCGCAACCTGCTGCGCGCGGCGATCCTGCTGGGCGGCGTGGCCTATCCGATCGTGCGCCGCTTCCTGCGCCGCGATCCGCCCGGCATCGCGCCGTGGCTGCCGCCGCGGCTGGGCGGCGTCGCGCCGGCGCTGTTCATGGGGCTGACCGCGCTCGTGATGCGGTTCGACTGGCCCGCCTTCCTGAACGACGACGCCACCTATTTCGAGCTGAGCGAGGTGGAGGAGCTGTTCTTCTACTGCTTCTTCCTCACCTACCTCCTAGGCATCCGGCAGCAGATCCGGCGGCTGGGGCCGCGCGCCAACTAGATCGGATTCGGTCGGGTCGATGCTTGCCGCCGCGGGCTCCGCTGGGCAGGCGAGCGGGCTCGGCGGCGGGAAGGACCGGATGGGCGCGGAACTGGAGATCGCGGTCGATCGGGCCGGCGCGCTGCCGTTCCCGCAGGTCTCGATCGTCATCCCCACCTATCAGGAGCGCGCCAACATCCGCCCGCTGGTCGCCGCTGTGCGCGAGGCGCTGGGCGGGGTCGACTGGGAGATGATCGTCGTCGACGACGACAGCCCCGACCGCACCTACGAGGAGGTCGCCCGCGTCGCGCGCGAGGAGCCGCGCGTGCGCTGCATCCGCCGGATCGGCCGCCGCGGCCTGTCGTCGGCGGTGCTGGAGGGCGCGCTCGCCGCCAATGCCGACGTGATCGCGGTGATGGATGCCGACTTCCAGCATGACGAGCGCGCGCTCCGCCCGATGTACGAGGCGATGCGCGGCGGCGGCGTCGATCTGGTGATCGGCACGCGCTATGCGGGCGAGGGCGGGGTCGGCGACTGGGCCGTGCACCGCCAGCGGATGAGCGACCTGGCGACGCGGCTCGCCCAGCTGCTGGTGAGCAACCGGACCAGCGATCCCTTGAGCGGCTTCTTCATGGTGCGCCAGCCGGTGATCGCGGCGTCAATCTATCAATATTCGCAGGCCGGCTACAAGATCCTGCTGGATATCCTGAGCTCGTCGCCGGTCCCGCTGCGCATCCGCGAGGTGCCCTATGTGTTCCGCACCCGGCGCGTGGGCGAGAGCAAGCTCACGCTGCTGATCGTCGCCGAATTCGTCTTCCTGCTGATCGACAAGTTGTCGCGCGGCTGGATCCCGCCGCGCTTCGTCATGTTCGCGCTGGTCGGCGGGCTGGGGCTGGGGGTGCATCTGGCGGTGCTGTACCTGCTCAAGCAGCACGGCACGCACTTCCTGGTCGCGCAGGCCGCGGCGGTGGGGTGCGCGATGCTGTTCAACTTCATCGTCAACAACGAGTTCACCTACCGCGACAAGCGATTGACGGGATGGGCGTTCCTCAAAGGCCTGCTGCTGTTCGCGGCGATCTGCAGCGTCGGCGCGGTCGCCAATATCGGCGTCGCCGACCTCGCGATCCAGCGTACGCAGAGCTGGACGATCGCGGGCGTGTTCGGCGCGGTGATGGGCGCGGTGTTCAACTTCGGCGCGGCGAGCAAGCTGGTATGGAACCACCGCGCCCGCCCCACGATCACGGGCGACCTCGCGGTCACGCATTAGGTCCCCAGCAGCTCCGCCTCCACCAGCGCCGAACCCAGCACGATCGCGCTGTTCGCCAGCAGCAGCGCCAGCACGGCGAAGCCCGCCGTCCGCCGCCAGCCGGGCCGCGCCAGCGCGGCCGCGGCGAACAGGATCGGCGCCAGCCACAGATGCGGCACGTAGCGGAAGTACCAGGATTGCGGCATCAGGATGCTGGCCAGTGCGCAGCCGACGCCCAGGATCAGCAACACGCCCGCCGGATCGCCGCGCCGCGGCCGCGATCTCCCCGCCACCAGGCTCGCGCCCAGCGCCGCGGCCGGCATCGCCGCGGCGGCGAAGAACGGCCCCAGCCCCGCGACCATCACCTCGACGTCGCCGCTATTGTGCAGCTCGCGCCGATGCAGCGACAGCGGGAACTTGAAGTCCGGATCGTAGCCGGTGACCGAAAAGAACGAGGTCAGCCACCGCCGCGGCGCCGCCATCGTCTCGAACCCGCGCGGCCAGTCGCCCGCCATCATCGCCGCCCAGTTGGTGCCGCTGATCGGATAGAAGGGGAAGCCGTGCTCGATCGTGTTGCGCACATAGGGGCTGAACCCCAGCACCAGCATGCCCGCCAGCCCGGCCGCCGCGAGGAGCGCGGCGGTGCCGAGCGCGGCGCGCGGGCGGTGTGCCCACCAGTCGGCGACGACGCAGCCGGCGCAGAGCACCGCGAAGATCGGCACGCCGGACAGCTTGAAGTTCATCGCCAGCATCATCGCCGGCAGCGCGAGCAGCAGCCCCGGCGCATCGCGGCGGACGATCCACAGCAGCATGCCGGCCAGGAACAACGCGACGAGCGCGGTCAGCTGCCCGTCGTTCATCCGCAGCCAGAATTCCTGCAGCACGACCGGGTTGGCAGCGGCGGCGGCGCCGATCACGAGCGCGGTCAGCAAGTTCGCGCCCAGCCGCCGCGCCGTGCCCGCCACCGCGAGGAAGGCGGCGCAAGGGAGCAGCACGGACGCATCCTTCGCCGCCTCCCAGCCCAGCCCGGCGGACATCTGCACCGCCGCCAGCACCCAGCTCGCCTTGCCGTAGGCGTCGATGAAGTCGAGCACCGGGCCGCCCGGCATATGATGATCGACATAGGATCCGGTCGCGATGTTCCAGCCGTGCAGCAGCGCGTAGATCGCATCGCGGTGATAGCGGCCGTCGTCGCTATGATCGGGCGCCAGCGCCGCCACCGTCATCGACCCCAGCAGCAGCAGCAGCGCGAGCAGCGCGGCCGGCAGCGTCATCCGCCGGTCGGTCCGGGCAGCGGCGAACAGCGCGATCGCCGCGCCGCCGATCAGCGCGATCCGCGCGAAGCCGGGTTCCAGCGGCCGTCCGGCGAGGAAATACAGGTCCGCCGCCAGCACCGGCACGAACGCGATGCCGATCAGGATCAGCGCGGCCAGCAGCATCAGCCGTGCCGCGCGCGGCGTCGCCTCCTCCAATATGTCCACGCCGTCCCCCCGCACCGCCGCGCCGAGTGCTGGGGGATGGTGCCACCGGCGGCAACCGGTTGCCGCCGGATCGGACTCATCCGAAGATGTGGTGCGCGCTCACCTCGGCCGGGGTCACGCCCAGCAGCGTGATCGTATCGCTGCCGAACGTGACGAGCGTTCCCGTGCCCGACGCGCTCAGCACGGGTGTCAGGTGCGCCGCCTGGAGCGCGCTCCAGTCGATCGCGTCCTTGTCGACCTTGAAGTCGCTGATCACGTCCTTGCCGAAGCCGGCGGCGAACACGAACACGTCCTTGCCCGCGCCGCCGGTGAGCGTGTCGTTGCCGGCGCCGCCGATCAGCCGGTCCGCGCCCGCGCCGCCGCTCAGCACGTCGTTGCCGGCGCCGCCCTCCAGCAGATTGGCCAACTCGTTGCCGGTGACGACGTTGGCCAGATCGTTGCCCACGCCGTGGAGCGCGCTGCCGCTGAGCGTCAGGTTCTCGACGTTGGTGGGCAGCGTATAGTCGATCACCGCGATCACCGTGTCGGTCCCGGCGTTCGCACCCTCCACCACGGCGTCGCCGGCATGATCGACATAATAGGTGTCGTTGCCGGCGCCGCCGATCAGCCGGTCGGCGCCGGCGCCGCCGTTCAGCACGTCGTTGCCGCCGCCGCCCTCCAGCAGGTTGGCGAGCGCGTTGCCGGTGATCGTATTGGCCAGGTCGTTGCCCGTGCCGTGCACCGCGCTGCCGGTGAGCGTCAGGTTCTCGACATTGGCGGGCAGCGTGTAGTCGGCGCTCGCCGTGACGCTGTCGATCCCGCCATTCGCCTGTTCGGCGATGCTGTCGGCGGTGGCGGTGACGGTGAAGCTGTCGTTGCCGGCGGTGCCGATCAAATGCTGGCCCAGCATCGGCTGCGCCGCATCCAGCGTGTAGGCACGGACATAATCGACGTTCATCTGGCCGGTCGTGCCGTCCGGCGCGCTGCCCTGCACCGCCAGGTTCAGCAGCATGTACATCGGCTTGTTAAAGTCGGCCGGCGTGGGCGCGGAGAAGATCGCGACGCCGTCGAGATACCAGGTCAGCGTGTCCTTGGTCCACATCAGGCCATAGGTGTGGAAGCCGTCGGCGACGTTCGGATCGAAGTCGCTCCCCGCCACCTGCGTCGGCTTCCCGCTCGCGCCGCTGTGCGCGGTGAAGGTAGAGAGCGCGGTGCCGTAATTCTCCATGATGTCCACCTCGGGCGGCCAGCTGCCGTCGGTCGGCAGCAGCCAGAAGGTCGGCCAAAGCCCGCTGCCCGCGGGGATCTGGATGCGCGCTTCGAAATAGCCATATTGCTGCGCGAACGATTCCCGCGTCGTCAGCAGCCCGGACGTGATGTCCATATCGTAGAGCGTCGACTTCAGATCGTCCGGAGTCGGCGCGGCGGTGATCGTGACGACGCCGTCGTGCACGGTGAACGGGCTGATGCCGATCGGGGTGGTGCCCGTGCCCGTCATCGTCGGGTCGATGTAGATCTCCTTCTCGCCGGTCAGCGTGCGCGCGCCGAGCCCGTTGCGATCGCCGTACCAGCCGTAATCGGTGCGCCACCGTCCGGTCGATCCGGTGCCGGTCCACAGACTGAGCGCATTGAACTCCTCGTCGAAGCTCATCTTCAGCTTGGTCGGATCGATCGCCAGCTCGAAGTTCGCCGCCGTGAAGTCGGTGACATTGTGGTTGACGAACTTGATCGCGTCGCTGCCGTCCAGATTCAGCACGACGTCCTTGCCGCTCTGCACCAGCGCCGACTTCACCTGATCGAAGCTGGTGAATTTCGTGTAGCCGGCCAGCCGGATCATGTCCCGGGCCGCGCCGCTGGTGGTGAAGTCGCCGATGATGTCGTAGCCCGATCCGGCATCGAAGCGGAACACGTCGCTGCCGCCGCCGCCCAGCAGCGTATCGTTGCCGCCCGCGCCGTTGATCGTCTCCGCCGCGGCGCTGCCCACCATCACGTTGCCCAGCGCATTGCCCTTCACGCTGGGGCCGTACCAGACGAACAGATTCTCCACATTGTCGGGCATCACGTAGCTGCCGTTGACGTAGACCGTATCGATGCCGGCGCCCGGCGCCTCGATCACCTTGGTCGCCATCGTGACGTATTGGTAGCTGTCGCCGCCGGCGCCGCCGGCCATCGTGGCTTGCGCGTTGGGCACGAGCGTGTCGTCGCCGCTGGTGCCGTACAACGTCGTGCCCGCGTCGGCGGCGGACTTGCTGCCGCTGATCGTGCGCGTGGTGCCGGGGGTCACCGGCATCGGCCGGCCGTAGAAATCGATATAGGCCATGACAACACTCCGTTGCCCCCACGGGGCAGGTGGCGCCCGGGACGTTCCGGACGGGTGAACAGACAAGGTTAAGAGGAGATCGGACGGTGGTTCGGCGGAATGCCCGGATCAGCGTTCGGCCCCCGCCCGGGCGAGCATCTGCGTGATCGGCTCCAGCCAGAATTGCAGCGCGCTGCGCGCGCGCAGCGGGATCTGGACGTCGACCGGCGTGCCGGGCTTCAGCCGCGCGGCCAGCCCGGCCGCCTGCGCGAAGCCCTCGAACGCGCGCGCGTCGACGAACACCGACGCGGTATAATAAGCACGCCCGCTCCGGTCGTCGGTCAGGCTGTCGGCGGAGATGCGCGTGACGTGGCCGACGATCGACGGCACGCCGCGATCGTGGACCGAAGGCACGCGCACCTGCGCGACCTGGCCAAGGCGCAGCTGGTTGACGTCTGCCGGCGCGACCTTCGCCTCGATCGTGAGCGAGCGGTTGGCCGGCACCACGTCCATCAGCGTCTCGCCCGGCCGCACGACGCCGCCGACGGTGTGGACGCCGAGCCCCACGATCGACCCCGCGACCGGCGCGCGCACCTCGGTGCGCGCGAGTTGCCCGCGCGCCGCGCGCCACTGCGGCAGCAAGGTCTGCAATTCGGCGCGCGCCTCGCGCAGCCGGTCGGCGGTGGCCTGGGCGGAGGCGCCGCGGTCGGCGGTCATCTGCAGCCGCGTTTCGGCGGCGTTCTGCTGCAGGCGCGCGATCTCGGCGGTCAGCGAGCCGCTGTCGCCGCCCAGCGCCGCCGCCGATCGCTGGAGCGCCAGCACGCGCGTGCGCGGGACGTAGCCGCGCGCGGCGAGCGTCTCTACCGTCGCCAGCTCCTGCTCGTTCAGCGTGCGTTGCGTGACCACCGAGTCGTGACGCATCCGGTAGCCCTGGATCTGCGCGCCGACCTCGCGGATCTGCGTGCGAAACACGCCCTGCCGCGCCGCGCGCATCGCCAGCAGCCTGTCGAGATTGCGCTGTTCGCGGGCGATCGCGCGCGCGGCTTCGGCGGCGTCGCGCTCGCCCAGTCCGGCGAACTCGGCCGGCGCGGTGACGACCGCCGCGTCGCGCTGGTCCGCCTCCAGCCGGGCGATCTCGGCCTGCACGTCGATCACCCGCGTCGCCAGCGCGCGCTCCTCCGCGACCGCTTCGGCGCTGGCGAAGCCCACCAGCAGCGCGCCCGCGGGGACCGTCTCGCCCTCGCGCGCGTACAGCGCGGAGACTACGCCGCCGCTCAGCGTCTGCACCGACTGGCGGTCGCCCGACACCTTGATCTCGCCCGGCGCGCTCGCCGCCGAGCCGAGCGGTGCCAGCGCCGCCCAGCCGAACGCGACGCCCGCGAACGCGGCGAACACCGCGCCGCCCAGCATCATCTCGACCCGCGGATCGTCGTCCCGCCGCGCGGCGCCGTCCAGCATCATCGTCATGCGCCCCGTGCTCCGGCAACCCGCAGCGGCCGATCCGCCGCGCGCACGTCGGCCAGACGCGTCATCCGGCCGCCGGCGAGGAACAGCAATTTGTCCGCCATCCCCACCAGATCGCCGCCATGCGCCGCCACCACGATCGTGCGCCCAGCCGCGCGCAGCCGGTCGAGCGTCGCGAGCAAGGCGGCGTAGGCGTCCGCGTCCAGATGGGCGTTGGGCTCGTCCAGGATCAGGATGCGCGGATCGCCAAACAGCGCGCGCGCGATCGCGATGCGCTGCGTCTGGCCCGCCGACAGGCCGATCCCGCCCGGCCCCAGCAGTGTGTCGTAGCCCTGCGGCAGCAGCCCGATCATGGCGTGCGCGCCGATCGCCTCGCTCGCCGCGACCGCGCCGGCGTCGATCGCCGCCGCATCGCCGCCGGCATGGCCGGCGAAGCGCGAGATATTCTCCTTCACCGTGCCCGGAAACAGCGTGAACTCCTGCGGCAGGAAGCCGATGTGGCGGGCCAGCGCCTCGCCGTCCCAATCGCCCAGCGCCACGCCGTCCAGCCGCACCGCGCCCGCATCCGGCGTGACCGCACCCGCCAGCGCGCGCAGCAGCGTCGACTTGCCCGCGCCGCTCGGGCCGACCACCGCGACCATCGCGCCCGCCGGGATCTCGCACGCGAGGCCAGCCAGCACGGGGCGCGCGCCTTGGGCACTTCGCACGGCGAGATCGTCGAGCGTGATCCGCCCGCTGGGCACGGGCAACGTCGTGCGCGCCGGTGCGGCCGCACCGCCGAGTATGTCCTCCAGATGGCCATAGGCGTCGCGCGCGCGCACGATCTGCCGCCACGATGCGACCAATTGCTCGATCGGCGCGAGCGTGCGCGTCAGCAGCAGGGACGCGGCGATGATCGCGCCCAGCGAGATCATGCCCGATACCGCCAGCCACGCGCCCACCCCCAGCGCGGCCGACTGGAACAGCAGGCGGAAGAATTTGATCAGCGCGCCGTAGCCCCCGGCGGCGAAGCTCGCCTCCAGCTGGAGGCGGCCGACCGCGCTGCGGTCGTCCAGCGCGCGCGCCGTCAGCGCGCGCGTCATGCCCAGCGCGCGCACCTCCTCGGCATAGGCCGAGACGTGCGTCTGCCGCGCATACATGCCGGCCGCCGCGCGGTTGGCGGCGGCGAGCGGGCGGTGCGTGCCGCGCTCGTTGGCCCAGGCGAGGCCGACCAGCAGCAGCGCCGCGCTCAGGGTCAGGAGGCCGAGCAGCGGGTGGAGCAGGCAGGCGAAGGCCAGGTAGATCGGCGCCCACGGCGCATCGAAGAGCGCGATCGTCGCGCCGCTGGAGATCGTCTGGCGCAGCGTATCGAACTCGCGCACCGCCTCGGCCCGCTCGGTCCGGGAAAGATCGCGGCGCGAGAGCGTGGCGGCGAGCACCGGCCCGGCCAGGATCCGGTCGAACCGCGCGCTCATCCGGACGAGCAGCCGGCCGCGCAGCCAGTCCATCAGGCTGAGCGTCAGCAGCCCCACCGCCGCCATCGCGCTCACCAGCAGCAGCGTGCCGCCGTTCGCGCTGGGCACGTAGCGGTCGTAGACCTGCAGCATGTAGAGCGTCGGCACCAGGTACAGCAGGTTGACCAGCGCGCTGAACGCCGCGGCGCACAGCAGGATCGGCATGCACCGCGCCCGCGCCGCCACCAGCGGCGCCTGATCGTCCGTCGCGCCTGACCTCGTCCGCTGCCGCATCGTTCGCCCGCTTGGTTAGATGTACCGGCGGTAGGGGCGCGCGGTTAACGGGCACCAGCCCTCGCGCATCGCCCGACGGGCAGTCTGGTCCATTTCGGATACATCCGGCCGCGGCTCGTGCTGCACCTGCGAGCTAGAGCGGCGCGATGAGCGGGATCGCCCGAATCGCACCAGGCGATGCCGCCCCGCTCCATCTCGTCTGGACACGGGCGATCGACGGACAGAAGATGGTGGGGCGGCTGCAGGTCGCGACCGCCGTACGCGCGGCGCTGGCGACGCGCTTTCCGCTTCGCCAGAGCATCTTGCGTCCAGTCACCGCCGACCGCAGCGTGCGGCGATGGCTGGGCGCCATCGCGGTGTTCGCAGGCGCGCTGCTGCGCGGGCGCGTGCTGCCGCTGCAATGCCTGCTCTTCGCCGATCCGGGCGAGGCCCGCCGGGTGATCGGCGAGATCGCGCCCGCTACGCGCGCGGTCTATCTGGACGGCGTGCGCTGCGCGGTGCTGCTCGAGATGCTGCGGCGGGCACGGCCCGCGCTTGCGATCATTACCGACCTCGACGACCTGATGTCGCGGCGAATGGCGCTGCTGCTCGTGCTGGGTCAGCCGCCGTCGACCGGCTATATGCAGTCCGCGCTGCCGGGGTTCGTCGAGCGGCTGCTGCGCTCGCCCGCGCTCGCCCGGATGCTGCTTAGCTACGAACGCTGGACGCTCGCCCGGATCGAGCCGCGCGTGGTGGCGCTGAGCGACCGCACCGTGCTGGTCTCGGCCGAGGACGCGCGCATCCTCGCCGGACGCGCGCGGAGCGATAGCGTGACTGGCATCGCCATGCCCGCGCGGATCCGGCGCGATCCCGTCCCGCTCGCAGCCGGCCCGCTGCGCTTCGTGTTCGTCGGCACCGATGCGCTGCGCCAGAACCAGCTGACGATCGATGCGCTGGCCGCGCTGTGGGCGGCCGAGCGGATCGCGACGCCGCTGGTGATCTACGGCGAGCAGCGGCGGCGGATCGCGCTGCCGGCGGGGGTCACCATGCCGGGCTATGCCGAGACGATCGACGCGGTCTACGATGGCCGCAGCATCCTGCTGTCGCCGTCCTATCTCGCCGGCGGGCTGAAGACCAAGGTGCTCGAGGCGTTCGCCTACGGCGCGCCGGTGGTGGGCAACGCGGTCACGTTCGAAGGCATGGACATCGGCGACTATCCGTTGCGGATCGACGATCCCGCGGCGCTGCTGGCGCTGCTCCACGATCCCGAAGCCCGCCGCGCCACGTTCGACGCCGCGGCGTGCCACGGCGCGGCGATGGTGCGCGAACGGCACGATCCCGAACGGTTCGCCGCGCGCTGGACCGCGCTGGTGGAGGAGGCGATCGCCGCGCGCGCGGCTCAGCGCCCCTGAACCGCCGCGACGAGCGCGTCGCAATCGGCCTGCGTCGCGAACAGGTCGGCCCGCGGCACCGCATCGAGGCGGGCGCGCAGCGCGGCGTAGCCGGCCGCGTCCAGCGCCGTCAGCCGCGTGTCGAGCTCGGCGAGATCGTCGACCGTCACGCCCGCACCCCGCGCCTCCAGCCAGCGCCCGGTCTCGACCGCGCGCAGCGCGATCGGCACCGCCCCCGACGCGGACGCTTCGTACAGCCG
>CAXUMU010000049.1:0-14329 GCA_964252145.1 uncultured Sphingomonadaceae bacterium | reverse complement strand
CGCAGCGCGCGCGCTTCGCCGCGCTGGCCGCCGCGATCCCGGCGCGCCGCTACAGCCTCGCCAATTCGGCCGGCATCTGCCTGGGCGAAGGCTATGCGTTCGACCTGACGCGGCCCGGCCTGGGGCTCTACGGCGGCACCCCCGGCCCGGCCGCGGCCGGCCGCATCCGCCAGGTCGCCCGGCCCGAGGCGCAGGTGATCCAGCGGCGCCGGATCCGCGCCGGCGAAAGCGTCGGCTACGGCGCGACCTTCGTCGCGACGCGCGACATGGCGGCGGCGGTGCTCAACATCGGCTATGCCGACGGCTTTTTCCGCCTGCTCGGGCCGGGCGGCGCGGCCTGGGCGGGCGACGTGCGCTGCCCGGTGGTGGGACGCGTGTCGATGGATCTGATCGTCGTCGCGCTGGGCGCCGCCGAGGTCGGCGAGGGCGACTGGCTCGGCATCGAGTTCGATCTCGCCGCCGCGGCCTCCGCGAGCGGGCTTTCGCAATATGAGTTGCTGACTGGCCTTGGCCATCGCTATCAGCGGCGCTGGACATGAGCGTATCGCGTATCGCAACCGCTATCGTCGAGCTCTTCGCGGGGATCGGCCGGATTCTCCTGAACGCTCTGGCGGAGATCGGGCGCGTCGCCGCGTTCGCCGCCAAGACGATCTTCCGCGCCTTCACCCCGCCTTATTATCCCGGACGGCTGGTCCAGCAGCTGGGCGCGCTCGGCTGGCAGTCGCTGCCGGTGGTCGGGCTCACCGCGATCTTCACCGGCGCGGCGCTGGCGCAGCAGATCTATACCGCCGGATCGCGCTTCTCGGCGCAGTCGACGGTGCCCGCGGTGGTGGTGATCGGCATGGTGCGCGAGCTGGGGCCGGTGCTGGTGGGGCTGATGGTCGCCGGGCGCGTTTCCTCCGCGATGGCGGCCGAGCTCGGCACGATGCGCGTGACCGAACAGCTCGACGCGATGGCGACGCTGCGCACCGATCCGTTCCGCTACCTGATCTCGCCCCGCCTGTTCGCGGCGGTGATCGCGCTGCCGCTGCTGGTGCTGATCGCCAATTCGATCGGCATCTTCGGCGGCTACCTGCTCGCGGTCTACAAGCTCGGCTTCAACGGCGTCAGCTACCTGACCGTCACGCGCCACTATCTGCAGGCCGGCGATTTCGCGATGGCGCTGGTGAAGGCCGGCGTGTTCGGCTTCTTCATCGCATTGATGGGCTGCTATCACGGCTTCCGCACCGAAGGCGGCGCCGCCGGCGTCGGCCGTTCGACCACCAATGCGGTTGTCTCGGCATTCATCCTCATCCTGCTCTCCAACCTCACCGTCACCGTGATGGCGTTCGGGTGAGCGACACCAAGATCAAGCTGACCGACGTCGCCAAGGCGTTTGGCCCGATGCGCGTGCTGGACGGGGTGAACCTCGCGATCGAGGCGGGCGAATCGGTCGCGATCATCGGCCAGTCCGGCAGCGGCAAGTCGGTCACGCTGAAGTGCATCCTGGGGCTGCTCGATCCCGACCGCGGCTCGATCCAGGTGGACGGCGAGGAGGTCGTCGGCCTCTCCGCGCGCGACCGCGAACGCAGCCGCGCCAAGTTCGGCATGCTGTTCCAGGGCGGCGCGCTGTTCGACTCGCTGCCGATCTGGCGCAACGTCACCTTCGGGCTGACGCAGGGCCGGCTGAAGGAGCCTGCGCGGATGCGCCGCATCGCCGAGGAGAATCTGGAACGGGTGGGCCTCGATGCCCGCATCCTGAACCTTCGGCCGAGCGAGCTTTCCGGCGGCATGCAGAAGCGCGTGAGCCTCGCGCGCGCGATCGCGCCGCGCCCGGAGATCATCTTCTTCGACGAGCCGACCACCGGGCTCGATCCGATCCGCGCCGACGTGATCAACGACCTGATCGTCAGCCTGGTCGAGGATCTGGGCGTGACCGCGCTGACGATCACGCACGACATGGCCTCCGCCCGCAAGATCGCGCACCGCGTGGCGATGCTCTACCAGGGGCGGATCATCTGGCACGGCCCGCGCGATCGGCTGTACGATTCGGGCAATCCCTACGTCGACCAGTTCGTCCAGGGTCGCGCCGAGGGGCCGATCACCTGAAGGTGCAGGCGCCGCTTGCGTAACCTTCCTGCACCGGAAGCGGTTGATCCAGAGCAGTCGGATTCGCCGGAACCCTGTTGCCGAAGCAACCGTTTCCCTGCCGACACTTTAGAATAGGCGGGCAAATATAATGGCGACCAGATTCGATCTGGGGGCAGACGCGCGCGCGTCGCAGTTCCGTACCGATAGTTTCCAGCGCGGCCTTTCCCACTGGAATCGCGAGCGGCTTGCTCCCGCATTTCCCCGACCGGACTGGCAGAAGCAGCTCGATCGCGACACGCGGATGCTGCGCCTGGAAGGTGGCTTCCTGGAGGAACTGCGGGCGGAAATCTGCGACGAGGCAGCGGCGGTGCCGACCGAGGTCGAGGCGTTCGTCGCGTGGTTCGAGAATCTGAAGGAAGTCGGCCCCGGCCAGGGCGATCCGCTGTTTCCCTGGCTTGCCGAGACGGCGACGCGCGACGAGCTGCGCTGGTTCTTCGAGCAGGAAGCCGCGGGCGAAGCCGGGTTCGACGATCTGGTCGCGATGACGCAGGTGAAGCTGCCGACGAGCGCCAAGCTGGAACTGGCGCGCAACTACTGGGACGAGATGGGCCGCGGCAACGCCAAGGGCATGCACGGACCGATGCTCGACACGCTGGTTGCGACGCTGGCGGTCGCGCCGCGCATCGAGACGACGGTGTGGGAAAGCCTGTCGCTCGCCAACGCGATGACCGCGATGGGGACCAGCCGGCGCTATGCGTGGAATTCGGTAGGCGCGCTGGGCGTGATCGAGCTGACCGCGCCGGGTCGCTCGGCCTGCGTGGCCGCGGGGCTCAGGCGGATCGGCCTCAGCGACCGCGAGCGACGCTATTTCGATCTCCACGCGGTGCTGGACGTGAAGCATAGCGAGGATTGGAACCGCGAGGCGCTGCGTCCGCTGGTCGCGGAGGACCCGCGCCGCGCGACCGCGATCGCCGAGGGCGCGCTGATCCGCCTGCGCTGCGGCGAGCGCTGCTTCGAGCGCTACCGCGCCGAGCTCTGGGGATAAGCCTCCCTGCCGGAGGGTTGACCCGGCCGACGGGCCGGGTCAGCTTTCCAGGCTATGATGATCGATGCCCGCCGACTGCAGGCGCTCTGCGCAGCGACGAATTGCGCGGCAGTGCCGGGCGACCGGGCGAACAGCTACGCCGCCGCGCTGGAATCCGCGCGCAAGGCGGGGGAGATCGTCGGCGGGCTGCGCGTGGCGCACTTCCTGGCGCAGATCGGACACGAGACCGCAGGCTTCCGCGCGCTCGAAGAGAATATGCGCTACACCAAGCCCGACGTGCTGGACCGAATTTTCAGCGCCGTGCGCGGGCCGGACGATGCGGCGGCGCTGATCGCGGACGGTCCGAAGGCGATCGGCGACCGCGTCTATGCCGGCCGGATGGGCAATGGCGACGAGGAATCGGGCGATGGCTACCGCTACCGCGGCCGGGGTTTCCTGATGATCACCGGCAAGACCCGCTACGCCGAGGTCGAGCGGGATTCGGGCCTGCCGCTCGTCCGCCACCCCGAACTGCTGGGCGAGGCGAAGACCGCCGCGCAGGCCGCCGCCGCCTACTGGCTGAAGAACAACATCAACGCCGCCGCCGACCGCGACGACATCGATACGGTGACGGTGCTGGTCAACGGCCCGGCCAAGCAGGGGCTGGACGATCGCAAGCGCTGGCTGGCGGCGGCGCGCCGGATCTGGGTGATCTGACGGCCGGCCGCTACTGGCCGAAGCCCCGCGGCGCGGGCGACACCACCGTGAACCCGCCCGCGTCCACCTGGTGCACCGCCAGCGCACGCTCGGCGACGCCGTCGCGGCCGAAGCGGAACGCGCCGTCCACGCCGGCGAAACCGTCGGGCGCGGTCAGGCGGCGGATCGGGAACGGATCGCCCACCCGCCACTCGCCCGCGATGCGCGTCGTCAGCAGTACCGCATCGTAACCCAGGCTCGCCAGCCGGTAGGGGCTGGATCCGAAGCGCGCGCGGTACTTCACCCCCAGCTGGCGGTACATCGCATCCGACACGCTGGCGAACCACGCCCCGCGCATCGCCGGCACGTTCGACATCGACGGCTCGGTGTTCCACAGTTCGGTGCCCAGCAGCCGCGCGTTCGGCGATCCGGCGCGCCTGATCAGCGGGGCGGCGGCCAGCGCGATGCGGCCCGAATCGGCGATCAGGATCGCATCGAACGGCTGCGCCCCCAATCTCTGCACCGCGGTCGCCAGCGCCTTCGGGCTGCGGTCGTAGCTCTGCATCGAGACGACGCTGCCGCCCGCATCCTCCGCCGCATGGATCAGCGCATTCGCCGCGCGCCGGCCGTACAGCCCGCTCGGCACCAGCCCGGCGAACTTGCTCAGGCCGCGCGAGCGGGCGTAGCGCACCACCCGCTCGATCGATTCGGCAGGCGTGAAGCCCATCAGGAACACGCCCTCGCCGGCGACGTCGGCATCGTTGGAGAAGCTGATCACCGGCACGCCCGCGGCGCGCGCGGCGGGGGCGACGGCGCGCACGTCCTCCGCCAGCAGCGGCCCCAGGAACAGGCGGTTGCCGTCGGCGATCGCGCGCTCGGCCGCGGCCGCGGCACCCGGGCCGGTATCGTAGGTGGTGATGCGCAGCGCCTTGCCGCCGGTATCCAGCAAGGCGAGGTTGGCCGCGTTGGCGATCGACTGGCCGACCGCGGCATTGCTGCCCGTCATCGGCACCAGCAAGGCGATGCGGTGGCGGGTCTGATCCTGCGGCAGGCCCTGCGTCGCCGGATTGACCGGCCGCACCGGCGGCGGCGGCGCGACCGGGCCGGGGCCGCGCGGCACTACCGCCTGGCAGCCGGCGAGGAACAGCGCGAACGCGGTGCCCGCAGCCCTCCACCATGCGCGCTTCGGTTGCGGGCGGCATGCCGCCTCTGCCATGACCGTCATCGTGATCGATGCCTCTCCGAACGCCGCGCTTGAACCGGGCCTCTATATCGTTGCGACCCCGATCGGCAACTTGTCCGATCTCAGTCCCCGCGCCGCATCGATATTGTCGCGCGCCGACCTGATCGCGGTGGAGGACAGCCGCGTCACCGCCAAGCTGCTGAACCATATCGGCATGAAGCGCCCGATGCTGGCCTATCACGACCATAATGCCGATCGCCTGCGCCCGGACTTGGTGGCGCGGCTGGGTGGCGAGGCGATCGCGCTCGTGTCCGACGCGGGCACGCCGCTCATTTCGGATCCCGGCTTCAAGCTGGTGCGCGACGCGCGGGCGGCGGGGCATCGGGTGACGACGATCCCCGGCCCCTGCGCCGCCGTCGCCGCGCTCACGCTGGCCGGGCTGCCGACCGACCGCTTCCTGTTCCTGGGTTTCCTACCTTCCAAGGAGAAAGCGAAGGCCGCCGCCATCGCCGAGGTCGCGGGCGTGCGCGCCAGCCTGCTGCTGTATGAATCCGGCCCCCGCCTTGGCGCGACGCTGGCGCTTCTTGCGGCAGGCCTGGGCAATCGCGCGGCGGCGGTGGCGCGCGAGATCAGCAAGACGTTCGAGGAATGCGTCACCGGCACGCTGGAGGAACTGGCCCGGCGCTATGCCGATGCGCCGCCGAAGGGCGAGATCGTGATCGTCGTCGCCCCGCCGGGCGAGGCGGCTGCGCCCGAAGCGGCCGATGTCGACGCGCTGCTGGAGGATGCGCTGGCGCGCCTGTCCACCGGCCAGGCGGCGAGCGAGGTGGCCAAGGCGACCGGCCTGCCCCGCCGCGACCTGTATGCGCGCGCGATGGTGCTGCGTGCGCGATAGGCCGAAGGCCGAACGCCGCGGCCGCATCGCCGAGAGCGGCGCGGCGTGGTGGCTGCGGCTGAAGGGCTGGAAGATCCTCGACCGGCGCGTGCGCACACCGGTGGGCGAGGTGGACCTGATCGCGAGGCGGGGCGCGCTGGTCGCCTTCGTGGAGGTGAAGCACCGCGCGACCGGCGCCGAGCTCGACTTCGCGATCGACGCCCGCCGCCTCGCCCGCGTCGCGGCGGCGGCGGAATATCTGAGCGCGCGCTACGCCGGTCCGGGCGACGACATCCGCATCGACGTGATCCTGATCGCACCCGGCCGCACGCTGCGCCACATCGAGAACGCCTGGATCGGGTGACAGCGGACGCGGCACTGACTAGGTGCTTCCAAACAACGTCATCCCGGCGAAAGCCGGGATCTCGTGCAGTCAGGGCGCCCGAGCCGCAACGGGAGATCCCAGCTTTCGCTGGGATGACGAGAGGATTGTAGTGACGATGAGCCTCAAGGTCGCAGTCCAGATGGATCCGCTGGAGACGATCAACATCGCCGGCGATTCGACCTTCGCGATCATGCTGGGCGCGCAGGCGCGCGGCCACCGGCTGTGGCACTATGGCGCCGGCGACCTCTGCTACCGCGACGGCCGCGTCACCGCCCCCGCCCGCCCCGTCACCGTGCAGCGCGTGGCCGGCAACCACTTCAGCTACGGCGAACGCACGACGATCGACCTGGCCGACGATATCGACGTCGTGCTGATGCGCCAGGATCCGCCGTTCGACCTGGCCTACATCACCGCCACCCACCTGCTGGAGCGGATCCACCCGGCGACGCTGGTCGTCAACGATCCCGCCTCCGTGCGCAACGCGCCCGAGAAATTGTTCGTGCTGGATTATGCCGAGTTCATGCCGCCGACGATGATCACCCGTCGGCTGGAGGATGCGCGCGCCTTCCATGCCGAGCACGGCGAGGTCGTGGTCAAGCCGCTCTACGGCAACGCCGGCTCCGCCGTGTTCCACGTCGGCCGCAACGACGCGAACCTCGCCGCGCTGACCGAGCTGTTCGGCCAGGTGTGGCGCGAACCGTTCATGGTGCAGGCGTTCCTGCCCGACGTGGCCAAGGGCGACAAGCGCATCGTGCTGATCGACGGCAAGCCCGCGGGCGGGGTCAACCGCCTGCCGAAGGCGGGCGAGATCCGCTCCAATTTGGCGGTCGGCGGCAAGGGCGCGGCGACCGAGCTGACCGCGCGCGAGCTGGAGATCTGCGCCGCGATCGGGCCGGAGCTGGCGAAGCGCGGGCTGGTCTTCGTCGGCATCGACGTGATCGCCGGGCACCTGACCGAGATCAACGTCACCTCGCCCACCGGTATCGTCGCGATCGACCAGTATAACGGCACCGACACGCCGGCCCTGATCTGGGACGCGATCGAGGCGAAGGTGGCGTGACAACCTTCCGTTAACCTGGCCGGGATACGCTTCCTGCACAGTTGCGGGATAAAGCAGAATGTTCGCCGCCGAGTTCGAGCCAGCGCTGGAGGGAAGCCGCAGACGGTCGCCGCGCGCGCCGGTCTCGCTGGACGCGCAGATCGGCATGAGCGGCCGGACGCTGTGCAAGGTGGTCGACATTTCCCGCCACGGCGCGCGGCTGCAGACCTATTCGGCGCTGAAGCGCGGCAGCACGATCTGGCTGATGCTGCCCACCGTCGGGCTGATCGCCGCCGACGTGAAATGGTCGGACGATTTCACTGCCGGCTGCCAGTTCCACAAGCCGCTCGACATCAAGACCTACGTCCGCCTGCTGGGCGACGCGCACCCGCGCGAGGATTGACGGGTCAGCCGGACCCCTCCCAAACCCGTTTGGGCCGAGCCTGTCGAAGCCCCGGCCTCGGCACTTCGACAAGGTGGCGCAGCCTAAGCGCGCGGGTGGGCGTTGCGGTAGACGTCCATCAGATAGGCCGCATCCACCGCGGTGTAGATCTGCGTCGAGGACAGGCTCGCATGGCCCAGCAGCTCCTGCAGCGAGCGCAGGTCGGCGCCGCGCCCGAGCAGATGGGTGGCGAAGCTGTGGCGCAGCGCATGCGGCGTCGTCCGTCCCGACAGGCCCAGCCGCGTCCGCGCCCCCCGTACCGCGCGGCGGACGAGATCGGCCGATAGCGCCCCCCCCTTCGCGCCGCGGAACAGCGGCGTCGTACGCGTCGTGGGATAGGGGCAGAGCGACAGATAGGTTTCGATCGCGGCGCGCACCTTGGGCAGCAGCGGCACGATCCGGGTCTTGGCGCGCTTGCCGGTGACCGACAGCGTCTCGCCCAGCGGGAGCACCGCGCCGGTCAGCGCCATCGCCTCGCCCACGCGCAGGCCCGCGCCGTACAGCAGCAGCAGCACCGCCAGATCGCGCGCGGCGATCCAGGGCAGCGCGGCATCGTCGGCGACGTCCTCGGCCAGCGCGATCGCGTCGGCGGGCGAGACCGGGCGGGGCACGCCGCGCTTGACCCGCGGCCCTTTAAGCCGCGGCGTCGCGGCATCGCCGCCGGCGAAGGCGAGGAAGCCGCGCACCGCCGACAGCTCGCGCGCGGCCGAGGCGTTGGCGATCCCGGCGGCGCGGCGGGCGGCGAGGTAGGCGCGCAGGTCCGCCGCCGCGAGACCGCCCAGCATCGCCGCATCCACGCCCTCGCCGCGATGCTTGCCGAGGAAGCCGATCAGCCGGTGTGCGGTCGCGACATAGGCGCGGACCGTGTGGGCGGAGCGCCGCCGATCCTGCAGCAGGTGCGTCCCCCATGCCGCGGCGAGCGCGGCGGCGGGATGGTCCGGGATCAGGTCTGCAGCCACCGCCCCATCATGCGCGAAACCACGCGGCCCAGAAAGACCAGCAGCTCGGACCCGTGGCGGGTCTCGAACCCCTGCGGGCGGCGCTGGCCCAGCGCCAGCAGCCCCAGCTGGATCGGCGCGGCCGGCTCCAGCCGCACCAGCGCCTCGGCGCGGATCAGGTCCGCCGCCGGGCCGAACAGCGGATGCCCGCGCGGCACCCCGCGCAGCACGACCCCGTCGATCGCGGTGATCGCGCGCTCCGCCAGCCGGCCTTCGCCCTCATGCCAGCCGGCCGCATCGGCGCGATACGACCGCCCGTCGGCGATCAGCGCGACCGCGACCGCGTCCAGCCCCAGCATCTCGGGCCAGACCTGCGTGACGATATGGACGAGATGCTCCAGCCCGTCGCTGTCGATCGCCGCCAGCACCGCCCCGTGGATCGCCGAGACCGCGCCGGAATGGCCGCGCGCGAACGCGATCAGGTCCTGATTCGCTTCCTCGATCTCGGCCACGCGCCGCCGGAGTGCCGCCACCCCCCGATCCTCGAAGTCGATCACCTGCCCCATGACGCCGGAGACTATCCGCCGCGCGTTAAAATGCCATGAGATTCGGTGGGGGTGCCGATAACCCTGCTCAGCCGATCGTCTGGCCCGTTTTCGCCCAGTCGGACAGGAAGCCCTCAATCCCCGAATCGGTCAGCGGATGCTTGAACAGCGCGCGGATCACGGCCGGCGGCGCGGTCATCACGTCGGCGCCGATCTTCGCCGCCTCCAGCACGTGCACCGGATGGCGCACGCTCGCCACCAGGATCTCGGTGCCGAAATCATAATTGTCGTAGATCTGGCGGATGTCGGCGATCAGCTGCATGCCCTCCTGCCCGATATCGTCCAGCCGGCCGACGAACGGCGAAATGAACGCAGCCCCCGCCTTGGCCGCGAGCAGCGCCTGGTTGGCCGAGAAGCAGAGCGTCACGTTCACCTTCACGCCGTCGTCCGCCAGCGCCTTGCAGGTCTTCAGCCCGTCGATCGTCAGCGGCACCTTGATCGCGACATTGTCCGCAATCCGCCGCAGCACGTCGGCCTCCTGCATCATCGTCGCATGATCGAGCGCGACCACCTCGGCGGAGACCGGCCCCGGCACCAGCTTGCAGATCTCGGCCACCACCTCGACGAACTTGCGGCCGGACTTGTGGATCAGCGAGGGATTGGTGGTGACCCCATCGACCAGCCCGGTGGAATGGAGATCGGCGATCTCCTGCGTGTCGGCGGTGTCGACGAAGAATTTCATGTCCGGGTCTCTTGTGGCTGGGGCGGGGATGGCGCGGCCCCTAGCCGATCCGGCAGGCCCGGGAAATATCGGAACAGCCGGCTCGGCCCGGCGACGCTGGGCAGGTCGATCAGCCCCTCGCCCATGAAGCCGAGCCGGGTGAGCAAGCCGATCGACGCCGCGTTGTTCGGGCTGGTGATCGCCAGGATCGGATCGAGCCCCAGCCGGTCGCGCCCATAGGCCAGCATCGCCTCCCCCGCCTCGCGGCCATAGCCCTGCCCGACATGCGCCGCGAGATAGGCGAAGCCCAGGTCGGGCGCCGGCAGCCCCACGCGCTGAACGAAGCCGCAGATCCCGATCGGCCCTGCCCCGTTCTCCACCAGATAAAAGCCGAAGCCGCCGCGCGCGTACGCGGCCATGAACCGCTCGACGATGTAGCGTTCCGCGTCCGCCGCGGTGCGCACGCCGCGATCGGCGATGTTGGCAATGAACCCGGGATCGTTCAGCAGCGCGAGGATGAACGGCGCATCGGCGCGGTTCATCTCGCGCATCGTCAGGCGTGCGGTCGCCAGCATCGTTCCGCCCGCTGCCCCGCCGCCAGCGCGATGCCGGCGGCGATCTGCGCGATCGCATAGGCACGCCTGCGCCCCGGCCGGTCCGCGAACGGGCGCACCAGCGCATCGGCGGCGGGCACGTCCGAGCGCCACAGCGCGACGTGGCGGCGCGGCTGGAGCAGGCCCAGCAACCCGTCGCCGATCATGAACATCGCCGCCATCTCGGCGGTGCGCCGCGCCGAAAGCGCGAGCCGGTCACCGTTCTTCGCCATGCCGATTCCCTTCCGCCGCCGCCGCCCCTACCTAGCATCCCATGTCGTCCCGCGCCCGCGTCCTGCTGCTCAATGCCGCGCTCGGCCCGCTGGACTACCGCGTACCGCACGGCATGACCGTCGAACCCGGCAGCATCGTTTTGGCTCCGCTTGGCCCGCGCCAGCTGGCCGGCGTGGTGTGGGAGGCGGAGCGGATGCCATCCGACGCCGAGGTCGGCGACAACCGCCTGCGCCCGCTGCTCGCCGCCTACGACCTCCCGCCGATCGCCGCCCCGCTGCGCCGGCTGATCGAGTGGACCGCCAATTACTATCTCGCGCCGCCCGCGGCGGTGTTGCGCATGGCGCTCGCCTCGGCCAGCGCGCTGGACGGCGGCCGCACCGCGATCGAATATCGCCCGACCGGGAACGTGCCCGACCGGCTGACCCCGCAGCGCGCGCAGGCGCTGGAACGGATCGCCGGGCGGCAGGGGCTGGTGCGCGAACTGGCGCTTGCCGCCGGCGTATCGGACGGCGTGATCCGCGGGCTGGTGAAGGCCGGCGCGATCGAGGCGATCGAGGTGCGCGTCGACGATCCGTTCGCGCCGCCCGATCCCGATCATGCGCCGCCCGTCCTGTCGCCGGCGCAGTCGGAGGTCGCCGCCACCGTCGTCGCGGCGGTACGCAAGCACGGTTTCGCGCCGTTCCTGCTCGACGGCGTCACCGGGTCCGGCAAGACCGAGGTTTATTTCGAGGCGGTCGCCGCGGCGATCCGCGACGGCCGCCAGACGCTCGTCCTGCTCCCCGAGATCGCGCTGACCGAGCCGTTCCTGAAGCGCTTCGCCGAACGCTTCGGCTCAGCGCCGGTCGCCTGGCATTCGGACCTGCGCCAGACGCAACGCCGCCGCGCGTGGCGCGCGATCGCGAGCGGCGAGGCGCTGGTGACGGTGGGCGCGCGCTCCGCGCTGTTCCTGCCCTATCGCAACCTAGGGCTGATCGTGGTGGACGAGGCGCACGAGACCAGCTTCAAGCAGGAAGACGGCGTGATGTACCATGCGCGCGACGTCGCGGTGATGCGCGGGCGGTTCGAGGAGGTGCCGGTGATCCTCGCCTCCGCCACGCCTGCGATCGAGACGCGCCAGCAGGTCGCCGCCGGGCGCTATGCCGAGCTGAAGCTGCCCGGCCGCTACGGCGTGGCCGAGCTGCCCGAAATCGAGGCGATCGACATGCTGGCCGATCCGCCGCCGCGCGGGCGCTGGCTCGCGCCGCAACTGGTCGGCGCGATCGAGGAGACGCTGGCGCGTGACGAGCAGGCGTTGCTCTTCCTCAACCGCCGCGGCTACGCGCCGCTGACGCTCTGCCGCCACTGCGGCCACCGCTTCCAATGCCCCAACTGCACCGCCTGGATGGTCGAGCACCGGCTGATGGCGCGGCTCGCCTGCCACCATTGCGGCCATGTGATGCCGCCGCCGCGCTTATGCCCCGAGTGCAAAGCCGAGGACAGCCTGGTCGCCTGCGGTCCGGGGGTGGAGCGCATCGCCGACGAGGTCGCCGCCTTGTTCCCCGAGGCGCGGACCGCGATCGTCACGTCGGACACGATCTGGTCGCCGGCGAAGGCCGCCGAGTTCGTCGCGCGGATGGAAGCGCACGAGATCGACATCGTCGTCGGCACGCAGCTGGTGACCAAGGGCTATCACTTTCCCGATCTGACGCTGGTCGGCGTGGTCGATGCCGACCTGGGCCTCTCGGGCGGAGACCTGCGCGCAGCCGAGCGCAGCTTCCAGCAGATCGCGCAGGTCGCCGGGCGGGCGGGGCGCGGCGCCAAGCCCGGCCGCGTGCTGGTGCAGACGCGCGAGCCGAAGGCGCCGGTGATCGAGGCGCTGGTGAGCGGCGACACGGAGAGCTTCTACGAGGCCGAGACCGAGGCGCGGCGCTATGCGAACGCGCCGCCGTTCGGCCGCTACGCCGCGATCATCGTCTCGTCGGAGAAGCTGGACGAGGCGGTGGAAGCGGCGCGCCTGATCGGCCGCACCGCGCCGGAGGTGGAGGGCATGCACGTCTACGGGCCCGCGCCTGCCCCTTTGGCGATGCTGCGGGGCCGCCACCGCCAGCGCCTGCTGGTCCACGCCCGCCGCGCGCTGGACGTGCAGGACGTGATCCGCGACTGGCTGGGCGCGCTGGAACGGCCGCGCGGCGTGCGCGTGGCGGTGGACGTCGATCCGTACAGCTTTCTCTAGATCAGATCACGCCGGTAATCGGCCATCAGGCTGCGATGAGCGCGCGTCCCCTCGCCATCGCGCGGGCGGAGATGTGCACCGGAACCTCCTGCGCCGGATGAGGCGTCGGCAGGATGCCCCTGCAGGGTCCGGAAGTCGGAATGCTCCGCGACGAGCCCGGGCACGTCGTCGCTACTCGCGACCCACACGCCCGCGTCGCCGTCCCACTCTGCCTCGACCATGACGGCCAGATTGACCACCGGTTCCTACATGTGTCGCCTTGGTTCTCCCGACCTGCCGGGAGGTGGTTTGGCCGGGATGACCCGCTATGCTCTTAGATGGCATTAAGACCCGAACATCGCAACCGCGCCCACGAACCGTCACGACGGCTGGCGATAATAGAATCCACCATTGCGCCTCTGACGAATGTTCCTATCCTGTTCCAGTGCCGATCCTGATTCCCGTGCTGGGCGACCAGCTGAGCCCGTTCCTCGCCGCGTTGCGCGATGTCGATCGGCGGGACGCGGTCGTGCTGATGGTCGAGGTGGCGGACGAGACGCGCTACGTGCGCCACCACCGGCAGAAGATCGCGCTGATCCTGTCGGCGATGCGCCACTTCGCCGCAGCGCTGACGGCGGCGGGCTGGACGGTCGATTATGTGAAGCTGGACGATCCCGCAAATACCGGCAGCTTCACCGGCGAGGTCGGTCGGGCGATCGAACGCCATGCGCCCAGCGCGATCCGCATCGTCGAGGCCGGCGAGTGGCGCGTGCAGCGGATGCTGGAAGGCTGGTCCGTGCGCTTCGGCTTGCCGGTCGAGATCCTGCCCGACGACCGCTTCCTGTGCGACCTGGCCGATTTCCGCCGCTGGGCGGAGGGCCGCAAGTCGCTGACGATGGAATATTTCTACCGCGACATGCGCCGCCGCCACGGCGTGCTGATGGACGGCGGCCAGCCCGCCGGCGGCGCGTGGAACTACGACCGCGAGAACCGCAAGGTGCCGCCGCGCGGGCTGAACTACCCCGCCCCGCCCGATTTCGCCCCCGATGCGATCACGCGCGCGGTGCTCGATCTCGTCGCGACGCGCTTCGCCGGCCATTTCGGGTCGCTCGACCGCTTCGCCTGGCCGGTGACGCGCGATCAGGCGCTCGCCGCGCTCGACCATTTCGTCACCGTCGCGCTGCCGGCGTTCGGCGATTATCAGGATGCGATGGTCGACGGACAGGTGCTGCTTTACCATTCGATGCTGGCCGCTTCGATGAATTGCGGGCTGCTCTGCCCCGGCGAGGCGGTCGCGGCGGCGGAGGCGGCCTACCGCTCGGGCGCGGCGCCGCTGAACGCGGTCGAGGGCTATATCCGCCAGATCCTCGGCTGGCGCGAATATGTCCGCGGGC
>CAXUMU010000048.1:5417-14474 GCA_964252145.1 uncultured Sphingomonadaceae bacterium | reverse complement strand
GGACATCGGCACGCTCTACCTGATCTTCGCGATCATCGCGGGGATCATCGGCGGCGCGATCTCGGGCCTGATGCGCGCCGAGCTGGCCCAGCCGGGCATCCAATATCTGCCCACCTGGGCGGCGTTCATGAACCACGGCGACGTGACGTTCGATACCGCGCTGCACATGTGGAACGTGCTGATCACCGCGCACGGCCTGATCATGGTGTTCTTCATGGTCATGCCGGCGATGATCGGCGGGTTCGGCAACTGGTTCGTGCCGATCATGATCGGCGCGCCGGACATGGCGTTCCCGCGGATGAACAACATCTCGTTCTGGCTGCTGGTGCCCGCCTTCACGCTGCTGCTGGGATCGACCTTCGTCTCGGGCGGCAGCGGCCTCGGCGCCGGCACCGGCTGGACGGTCTATGCGCCGCTCTCGACCAGCGGCTCGTCAGGACCCGCGGTGGACATGGCGATCCTCTCGCTGCACCTCGCGGGCGCCTCGTCGATCCTGGGCGCGATCAACTTCATCACCACCATCTTCAACATGCGCGCGCCGGGCATGACGCTGCACAAGATGCCGCTGTTCGTGTGGTCGGTGCTGGTGACCGCCTTCCTGCTGCTGCTGGCGCTGCCGGTGCTGGCCGCGGCGATCACGATGCTGCTGACCGATCGCAATTTCGGCACGACCTTCTTCGATGCGTCGGGCGGCGGCGATCCGGTGCTGTACCAGCACCTGTTCTGGTTCTTCGGCCACCCCGAAGTGTACATCATGATCCTGCCCGGCTTCGGCATCGTCAGCCAGGTGATCGCCACGTTCAGCCGCAAGCCGGTGTTCGGCTATCTCGGCATGGCCTACGCCATGGTCGCGATCGGCGTGGTCGGCTTCATCGTGTGGGCGCACCACATGTTCGTGACCGGGCTGGACGTGAACACCAAGATGTACTTCACCGCTGCGACGATGGTGATCGCGGTGCCCACCGGCATCAAGATCTTCTCGTGGATCGCCACGATGTGGGGCGGATCGCTCAGCTTCAAGACGCCGATGCTGTGGGCGCTGGGCTTCATCTTCATGTTCACCGTCGGCGGCGTCACCGGCGTCGTGCTCGCCAACGGCGGCATCGACACCTACATGACCGACACCTATTACGTGATCGCGCACTTCCATTACGTGCTGTCGCTGGGTGCGGTGTTCTCGCTGTTCGCCGGTTTCACCTACTGGTTCCCGAAGATGTCGGGCCGAATGCTGAACGAGCTGCTGGGCCAGCTCCATTTCTGGACCTTCTTCGTTGGCGTGAACGTGCTGTTCTTCCCGATGCATTTCCTGGGGCTGGACGGCATGCCGCGCCGCATTCCCGACTATCCGGACGCGTTCGCGCACTATAATCACGTCGCCAGCATCGGCTACATGATCATGGTGCTGGGCATGGTGTTCTTCTTCGTCAACGTCATCTGGTCGCTGTTCGCGGGCAGGAAGGCCGGCGACAATCCGTGGGGCGAGGGGGCGACGACGCTGGAATGGACGCTTTCCAGCCCGCCGCCGTTCCACCAGTTCGAGACGCTGCCGCGGATCGATTGAACGAACCGATCGGATACGGCCGCACATGAACGGTGACACCATCTGCGCCGGGGCGCATCCCGCCCCGGCGGAATGGCGCGATTTCGTCGCGCTGACCAAGCCGCGGGTGATGACGCTCGTCGTCTTCACCGGGCTGTGCGGCATGCTCGCCGCGCCGGTATCGATGAACCCGGTGATCGGCTTCACCGCGATCCTGTGCATCGCATTGGGCGCGGGCGCGGCGGCGGCGCTGAACCAGTGGTACGAATATGACATCGACGCGCTGATGAAGCGCACCGCGCGGCGGCCGCTCCCGGCAGGCCGCATGGACCGCTCGGCAGCGCTGCAATTCGGCGTGGCTCTCGGCGTCTTCTCGGTGCTGCTGATGGGGCTGGCGGTCAACCTGCTCGCCGCCGCGATCCTGGCCGTGTCGATCCTGTTCTACGTGCTGGTCTACACCATCTGGCTGAAGCCGCGGACGCCGTACAACATCGTCATCGGCGGCGCGGCCGGAGCGTTCCCGCCGCTGATCGGCTGGGCCGCGGCGACCGGCCGGATCGAGATGCTGCCGGTGCTGCTGTTCGCCAACGTGTTTTTGTGGACGCCGCCGCATTTCTGGGCGCTGTCGCTGTTCGTGCGCACCGATTACGCGGCGGCGCGGGTGCCGATGCTGCCGGTGGTGGCGGGGCCGAAGGTCACGCGCGCGCAGGTGCTGCTCTACAGCCTGCCGATGGCCGCGGCCGCGATCGTGCCGTGGCCGATGGGCCTGACGGGCGCGCTGTACGGCGTCGCCGCCACTTTGCTGTCGGGCTGGTTCGTGCTGCTCGCGGTGCAGGTCGCGCGCAGCACCGAGACCGACCAGGCCAGGATGAAGCCCGAGCGGCGGCTGTTCCGCTTCTCGATCCTGTACCAGTTCCTGATCTTCGGCATGCTCGTCGCCGATCGCTGGATCGGCGCGTGATCCCGGTCGGCGACCAGGAGATCCGCCGCCGCCAGAAGGCGCGCGCGCTGGTGACCGGGCTGATCCTGGGCGGCCTGGCGATCCTGTTCTTCGCCATCTCGATCGCGAAGATGTCGTGATGGGGTCACGGGCGCTGCGCACGATGTCGCCCATCAACCGCACCGGCCTGCTGATGGCGCTGATCGGCTGCGCGATGCTGGCGCTCGGCTTCGCCGCCTCGCCGCTCTACCGCCTCTTCTGCCAGACGACCGGGTTCAACGGCACCACGCAGCGCGCCGCCGCCGACAGCGCGGTGCCGGGCGAGGTGGTCGGCAAGGTCATCTCGGTCCGCTTCGACGGCAATATCTCGCCCAAGCTCAAATGGCGGTTCGCGCCCGAGCGCGAAACCGAGCGCGTCGCGATCGGCGCGCGCGAGATGGCGTTCTTCACCGCCACCAACCTGACCGACCGGCCGCTCACCGGCCGCGCGGTGTTCAACGTCACGCCCGAGCAGGTGGGCAAATATTTCACCAAGATCCAGTGTTTCTGCTTCACCCTGCAGACGCTGGAGCCGCACGCCACGCAGCGGATGCCGGTGGTGTTCTACGTCGATCCGAAATTCCTGACCGACCCCGACACCAGCGACATCAGCGAGATCACGCTCTCCTACACCTTCTTCCCGGTGGATTCCGCCGGGACGGCCGGTTAGGAAGCACCGTAGCAGACGCGTAAGCACGACAGGGGCACGACCATGGCCGGCGCCAAGAATCACGAATATCATATCCTCGCCCCCGATCCCTATCCGATCATGGGCGCCTTCTCCGCGCTGATCATGGCGTCGGGCGCGATCATGTGGATGCACAATGTCGCGTTCGGCGGCTGGATCTTCTTTCTCGGCGTCGGCTGCGTGCTGGGGGTGATGGCCGGCTGGTGGAGCCGCGTGATCGGCGAGGCGCATGCCGGCGACCATACCCCGGTCGTGTCGCTGCACCTGCGCTACGGGATGATCCTGTTCATCGCCTCCGAGGTGATGTTCTTCGTCGGCTGGTTCTGGTCGTGGTTCGATTTCTCGCTGTTCCCCTCCACGGTCGAGGCGGTCGGCGGCGTGTGGCCGCCCAAGGGCATCGAGGTGCTGAACCCGTTCGCCTTCCCGCTGCTCAACACGCTGATCCTGCTCTGCTCGGGCACCACCGTGACCTGGGCGCATCACGCGCTGCTCCACGGCGACCGCAAGGGGCTGAAGCAGGGGCTGTGGTGCACGATCCTGCTGGGCGCGCTGTTCAGCTGCATCCAGGCGTGGGAATATGCCCATGCGCCGTTCCCCTTCAAGGGCCTCAACTACGGCGCGTCGTTCTTCATGGCGACCGGCTTCCACGGCTTCCACGTGCTGGTCGGCACGATCTTCCTGAGCGTCTGCCTGGCGCGCGCGTATCGCGGCGACTTCACGCCCAGGCAGCATTTCGGGTTCGAGGCGGCGGCCTGGTACTGGCACTTCGTCGACGTGGTGTGGCTGTTCCTGTTCATCTCGATCTACGTGTGGGGCGGCTGGGGCGCGCCGGTCCACGCCGGCTGAGGCGCGGGCGCCGCTGATGCGGCGGTTGCCCGTCGTCCCGACGATCCTCGTCGCGCTCGGCGTCGCGGCGATGATCGCGCCGGGTGTGTGGCAGCTTCAGCGCGCCGCGTGGAAGGATGCGCTCGTCGCGCGCTACGCGGCCGCGGCGGGCAAGCCGGCGATCGGCTTTCCGCGGAACTATCCGATCGACGAGGGCGTGCTGTACCGCCGCTCCTCCGCCTTCTGCCTGGAGCCGGTCGGCTGGACGACCGAGGCGGGACGGAGCCAGTCCGGCACGTCGGGCTGGCGCCACATCGCCGCCTGCCGCACCGGCGCGGAAGGGCCGGGCCTGTTCGTCGACGTCGGCGTCTCGAACAGCCCGGACGCGCCGAAGGTCTGGAAGGGCGGGCGCGTCGCCGGCGTGATCGTCTGGGCGCCGCAGCATGGCAGCGTGATCGCGCGCGCGTTCGGCCGGGTGCCGCCGCCCAGCCCGATGCTGGTGGCGGACACCGCGGCGCCGGGGTTGGAGCCGTCGCAGAAGCCGTCACCGGCCGAGATCCCGAACAATCATCTGAGCTACGCCGTGCAGTGGTTCGCCTTCGCGGCCATCGCCGCACTGATCTACGGCATCGCGCTGTGGCGGCGGATGCGGGCGCCCTCTCCCTCGGGCTTATCCCCTTAGGCCGAGGAATGTCGCATCCGTACCCCGGCGCAGGCCGGGGTCCAGCTACGCGCGGCCCGTTGCTGGACCCCGGCCTGCGCCGGGATACTGCTCCTTTTTCAGCGGGACAGGTACAGAGTTCGTTGAGCCGCCAAGAACCTCACCCTCCCTCTCCCAAACGGAAGAGGGGCTGAAGGTTGCCGCATCCGCCCGCACAAGCTAACGGCACCGTCATGCGCTATGTCAGCACCCGCGGGGATGCGCCCGTGCTCGATTTCACGGGCGTCTGCCTCGCCGGTCTCGCCGCCGACGGCGGACTGTACGTGCCCGGATCCTGGCCGAGCTTTTCGCGTGACGAGATCGCCGCGCTGGCCGGCCTGTCCTACGTCGACACCGCGGTCGAAGTGATGCGCCCGTTCGTCGCCGGGGCGCTGGACGATGCGGCGCTCCGCGCGCTCTGCGCCGAGGCTTACGGCCGCTTCAGCCATGCCGCCGTGACCCCACTGGTGCAGGTCGACCACCAGCATTGGCTGCTCGAGCTGTTCCACGGGCCGACGCTGGCGTTCAAGGACGTCGCGCTGCAGCTGCTGGGCCTGCTGTTCGAGCGGTTCCTCTCGACCCGCGACACGCACCTCACCGTCATCGGCGCGACCAGCGGCGATACCGGATCGGCGGCGATCGACGCGCTGGCCGGCCGCGCCAAAGTGGACATCTTCATGCTCCACCCGGCGGGCCGCGTATCCGAAGTGCAGCGCCGGCAGATGACGACGGTGCTGGCGCCCAACGTCCACAACATCGCGATCGACGGCAGCTTCGACGATGCGCAGGCGCTGGTGAAGGCGATGTTCAACGACTCCCGCTTCGCCGCGCGCCACTCGCTGAGCGCGGTCAATTCGATCAACTGGGCGCGGCTGATGGCCCAGATCGTCTATTATTTCTATGCCGCCGTCCGGCTGGGCGCGCCGGAGCGCCCGATTGCCTTCTCGGTGCCGACGGGCAATTTCGGCGACGTGTTCGCGGGCTATGTCGCGGCGAAGATGGGGCTGCCGGTCGCCAAGCTGATCGTCGCCACCAACGTCAACGATATCCTCCACCGCGCGCTTGTCAGCGGCGACTATTCGGTCGGGTCGGTCGTGCCGACCGCCGCGCCGTCGATGGACATCCAGGTCAGCTCCAATTTCGAGCGGCTGCTGTTCGACCTGCACGATTGCGACGGCGCCGCGCTCTCCGGCGCGATGCGCGGGTTCGAGGCCGAGCGTCGCCTTGCGATCCCGGCGGCGCACCGCGAGGAGGCGGCACGGCTGATGGCGAGCGTACGCGTCGGCGCGGACGAGATGAACCTCGCGATGCGCCGCACGTCCGAGGACAACGCGATGCTGATCGATCCGCACACCGCGATCGGGCTGGCCGCGGCGCGCTTCGCCGATCTGCCGGGGCACGTGCCGGTGGTGACGCTGGCGACGGCGCATCCTGCCAAGTTCCCCGATGCGGTGGAACGCGCGACCGGGCAGCGGCCGATGCTGCCCGCGCGCGTGGCCGGCCTGTTCGACCGGGCGGAGCGCTGCACCACGCTGCCCGCCACGCTGGAGGCGATCGAGGGGTTCGTCTCCGAGCGCACGCTGGCTGCCGCGTGACCCTTCGACAGGCTCAGGGGCGTCTCCACCGCCTGCCCAACGGCCTAACCGTCGCGGTCGAGCCGATGGCCGAGGTCGAGACCGTCGCGGTCGGCCTCTACGCCGATGTCGGCTCGCGCTCGGAGCCCGCGGCGCTGTCGGGCCTCGCCCACATGGTCGAGCATATGGTGTTCAAGGGCGCAGGCAGCCGCAACGCCCGTGCGCTGGCCGAGGCAGCGGAGGATGTCGGCGGCTCGCTCAACGCCTGGACCTCGCGCGATCAGACGGCGTTCCACGCGCGGATGCTTTCGGCCGATCTGGCGCTGGGGGTGGAGCTGATCGCCGATCTGGTGCGCTTGCCCCACCTCGATGCGGACGAGCTGGAGCGCGAGCGGAGCGTCGTGCTGGCCGAGCTGGGCGAGGCGCACGACACGCCCGACGACATCGTGTTCGATCACCTGCAGGGCGTGGCTTACGGCGCGCAGCCGCTCGCGCGGCCGGTGCTGGGCGATGAGGCCGGCATCGCCGCGATCGACACGCCTGCGATGCGCGACTGGATCGGGGCGCAATACCGGCCCGAAGGATTGGTAGTCGCCGCCGCCGGCAAGCTGGACGAGGACGCGCTGCTCCGGCTGGTCGAGGCGCGCTTCGGCGACATGGCGGCGGGCGCCGCGCCGCCGTCCCCGGCCGCCGCGTTCGTCGGCGGGACGATGCACGATCGCCGCCGCTTCGATCAGACGCACATCGCCTTCGCCTTTCCCGGCAGCGCGCAGCACGATCCCGATCTCCCCGCGCTGGCGCTGTTCGCCGGCGCGGCGGGCGGCGGCGCCTCGTCGCGGCTGTTCCAGGAGCTGCGCGAGAGCCGCGGCCTCGCCTACAGCATCTACGCCTGGACGCACGCCTACGCCGATACCGGCCTGTTCGGGGTCTACCTCGCGACCGCGCGGGGCGATGCGGCGGCGGCCTATGCGCTGGCGCGCGACGTGCTGGCGCGTACCGCCGAGGGGCTGGACGAGGCCGAGCTGCACCGCGCCCGCGCGCAGACCCGCGCCGGGCTGCTGATGGGGCTCGAATCGGTGCAGTCGCGCTGCGATCACCTCGCCCGCCAGATCCAAGTGCACGGCCGCATCGTGCCGGCGGCGGAGACGGTCGCCGCGTTCGATGCGGTGACGGTGGCGCAGGCGCGCTTGGCGGGAGCGCGCGCGCTTTCGGGCGGCATGGCGACGGCCACGGTGGGCGGGCGGCTCGCCAAGGCGGCGTGAGCGGCCTGCTCACCCTCGTCGCCGAGCCGTGGGCCGATTACGGGCTGGTCGATTCGGGGCACGGCCGCAAGCTGGAACGCTACGGCCGCTACCGCTTCATCCGTCCCGAGCCGCAGGCGATGTGGGCGCCCGCCGCCCCCGACCAGTGGAGCGCCGACGGCGACTTCATCGCCGCGTCCGACGAGGATGGCGGCGGCAAGTGGCAGCTGGCGCGCGATGTGCCGCGGAACGGCTGGCCGCTCAAATGGGAGGAACTGCGCTTCACCGCGCAGAACACGCCGTTCCGCCACCTCGCCTTCTTTCCGGACATGGCGCCGCAATGGGCGTGGATGCGCGAGCGCACCGCCGAGGGCGACGAGATGCTCAACCTGTTCGGCTATACCGGCGTCGGCAGCCTGGCGCTCGCGGCGCGGGGGGCGCGGGTGACGCATGTCGATGCATCGAAGAAGTCGGTCGATCAGGCCAAGGAAAACCAGTTCCTCGCCGATCTGTCCGACCGGCCGATCCGCTGGATGGTGGACGACGCGGTCAAGTTCGCCGCGCGCGAGGTGCGGCGGGGGCGGCATTATGCCGGCGTCATGCTGGATCCGCCCAAATTCGGCCGCGGCCCCGACGGCGAGGTCTGGCGGCTTGAGGAGCATCTGCCGGGGCTGATCACGCACTGCCGCAACCTGCTGGACGAGAAGTCCAAGTTCCTCGTGCTGACGGTCTATGCGGTGCGGATGTCGGCGCTGGCGATCGTGGAGCTGCTCGCCCAGGCCACCGCGCATCTGGGCGGCCGGGTGGAAGCCGGCGAGATGGCGGTGCGCGAGGAGGCGCGCGGCCTGCTGCTGCCGACGGCGATCTTCGCGCGGTGGACGCGGGACTAGTTTGCGGTGCGGGGCTCCCGCGCAGGCGGGAGCCCAGCTGCAACGGTCGGACGGGGCTCTCGCCTGCGCGGGAGCACGGAATTTACGCCTCAATCCCGCAGCGCGCGCATCGCCGCGCCCGCGGCGAACGGCGCACCCGCCACCAGCAGCAGCGAAGCCGCTGCGAGCAGCTTGAGCGCGCCGGTGCCGCCGGTCAGCGCGCCCGCGCCGAAAATCAGCACCGGCACGGCGAGCGGGACCATCAGCAGCCCCGACAGCGCGCCCGCGCCGCGCAGGCCCGCGGTGAGCGCGCTGGTGCCGAGCGCCAGCGCCGCCAGCCCCGGCGTGCCGAGCGCAAGGCCCGCCTCCAGCCGGCCGAGCGTCGCCGCATCCAGCGACAGCAGCGCCGACGCCGGGAGCGCGGCCAGCATCAGCGGCGGGCCGAACGCCAGCCAGTGCGCCACGATCTTGGCCGCCGCGATCGCCTCTTCGCTCAGCCCGCGCACCGCCAGCTGATCCAGCACGCCGGCTTCGGCATCGGGCGCGATCAGGCGGTCCACCGGCAGCAACGCCGCCAGCAACGCCGCCATCCACAAGGCGCCGCCGCCCGCCTTCGCCAGCAAGGCATTGTCCGGCCCGAC
>CAXUMU010000048.1:0-5407 GCA_964252145.1 uncultured Sphingomonadaceae bacterium | reverse complement strand
ATCCTGACCGAGACCTTCTACCTTCCGTCCAGGGCCGCGCCCGCGGTGCGCCGCCATCGCCGCGGCGAGCCGGTCGAGCGAGGCCGCGTCCAGCCCGTTGCCCGGCTCGTCGAGCAGCCAGATCGCGGCTCCTCCGGCGATCACGCCGGCAAGGGCCGCGCGCTTGCGCTGCCCGGTCGAGAGCATCCGCACCGGCACCTCGGCCAGCGCGGCGATGCCCATCGCCTCCAGCCCGCGCGCGATGTCGCCTGCCCCCCGTCCGTCGATCCGCGCCCAGAAGCCGAGTGCGCGGGCCAGCGGCCGCTGCGGATCCAGCGCGGCGGCCTCGTTCGCCAGCGCGATGCTGCCCTCGCGCACCACCGCCCCCGCCGCGGCGGGCAGCAGCCCGGCGGCGATGCGGAGCAGGCTCGATTTGCCGGCGCCGTGCGGCCCGGTCACCAGCGCCGCCCCGCCCGGCGCCAATGCGAAGCTCAGATCCTCAAACAGCAATCGGTCGCCGCGCAGGCACGCCACCCGGTCGAACGCCAGCCGGGCGGTCATCCGGCGGCCTGCTCCAGCGCATGCATATCGGCATCGGACAGGCCGAAATGATGGCCCACCTTGTGGATCAGCACGTGCGCGACCAGCGCCTCCAGCGAGACGCCGGTATCGATCCATTCGTCCAGCAGCGCGCGGCGATAGAGGTGGATGATGTCGGGCATCGTGGCGAAGTCGCCGACCGATTTCTGGCCGATCGGGCGGCCGCTATAGAGCCCGCTCAGCTCGAACGGATCGTCGATGCCGAGTTCGGCCAGCACGTCGTCCTCGGCCAGTTCCTCCACCTGCAGGACGATGCCACCCAGATGACGGCGGAACGCCTCGGGCAGCCGCGATATCGCGGCGCGGGCGAGCGCCTCGATCCGGTCGGCGTCTGGCGCGAAGGTTGGCGGCTGACTCACGGCTCGTGCATAGAGGCTCGGTTGCTGGGGAGGAACCGATGATCGCGAAGCTGACCGAGACCGAGCGCGATGCGGCGCTCGCCGAACTGCCCGCCTGGGCGCACGAAGCCGGCCGCGATGCGATCACGCGCCGCTTCACCTTCGCCGATTTCAATGCCGCGTTCGGCTTCATGGCCCGCGTCGCGCTGATGGCGGAAAAGGCGGATCACCACCCCGAATGGTCCAACGTGTGGAACCGGGTGGACGTGCTGCTGACGACGCACGATTGCGGCGGCCTGTCCAGGCGCGACGTGGCGCTGGCGCAGGCGATCGATGCGATCGTGGGTGAGGGGTAGGCGGCCGGGCCGTTCGCTCCTTCTCGTCATCCTCGCGAAAGCGGGGATCCATGGATATGGCACATCCCGATCCGAGAGCCGCCCGCCGTCCATGGATTCCCGCTTTCGCGGGAATGACGGAATGGGGGCGTACGGGCCCGCCTCAATGAAATTCCCGCGCCTGCGGGATGATGCGCACGTCGCGCGGGTGGCGGCGGCTGCCGGCCTCCGATGCCGGCGCCTCGGCATGGCTGAGATTGCCCAGCGCCGCGCCCCAATCCTCCAGTTTCTCGACCACCACGTGGGTGACGCTCTCGGCGCGCTGGATGCGGCCGTGGACCAGCATCATCCGCGCGCCCATCGCGATCGGGCGGTACGCCTCGAACACGCTGGGCCACAGCACGAGGTTGGCGACGCCGCTCTCGTCCTCGATCGTGATGAACACCACCCCCTTGGCGGTGCCCGGCCGCTGGCGCACCAGCACCACCCCGCCCAGCTTCGTGCGCCGCCCGTCGCGCGCCGTCTCCACCGCGGCGCAGGGGATCGCGCGCACTGCGGTCAGCGCCTCGCGCAGGAAGGCGACGGGGTGGCCCTTCAGCGACAGCCGGATCGCCTGATAGTCGCCCACCACCTCCTCCCCGGCGGACAGGCGGGGGAGGGCTGAGGGCGGCGCGCCGTCGCCCTCGTCGATCCCCGCCGCCTCGAACAAGGGCGCGGGCGTGCGCTTGGTGATGCCGGAGGACGCCCACAGCCCCTGCCGGCGCGAGAGATCGATCGATCCCAGCGCGTCCGCCCCGGCCAGCAGATCGAGCGCGCGGGCGGGCAGCGCGGCGCGGCGGCGCAGCGCGTCGAGCGAATCGAACGGGCCATCGGCGCGCGCCACCGCGATCGCCTCGGCCCAATCCTTGCGGAAGCCGTCGATCATCCGGAGGCCGAGGCGCATCGCTTGGGCGCGTGCAGATTCCTGTAAAGTACGTGAGTGCTCCCGCGCAGGCGGGAGCCCGGCTCCACCGGCCCTTGACTGGGCTCCCGCCTGCGCGGGAGCATTGTACTGCGGCTCCAGCGTGCAATCCCAATTGCTGACCGATACGTCGGGATGACGCACCTCCACGCCGTGCGCGCGCGCGTCGCGCACGATCTGCGCCGGCGCATAGAAGCCCATCGGCTGGCTGTTGAGCAGCGCGGCCGCGAACACTTCCGGGTAATCGCACTTCATCCAGGATGAGATATAGACGAGGTGCGCGAACGAGACCGCGTGACTCTCCGGAAAGCCATATTCGCCGAAGCCCTTGATCTGCCCGAAGCAATTGTTGGCAAATTCAGAATCGTAGCCGCGCCGGATCATCTCATCGACCATGCGTCGTTCGAGCTCGCCGATCGTGCCGACATGGCGGAACGTCGCCATCGCCTTGCGCAGCAGATTGGCCTCCGCGCCGGTGAACTTGGCCGCGTCCATCGCGATCCGCATCGCCTGTTCCTGGAACAGCGGCACGCCTAGCGTCTTGCCGAGAATCGCGCTTAGTTCATCGGGCGGGCCTTCATCCGGGTGAGGGGAAGGAAACTTGACCTCATAATCCTCGCCGCGCGCATGTGCCTCGCGCCGCAGCTTGCGATTGGTGAGATAGGGGTGGACCATCTTGCCCTGGATCGGACCCGGCCGCACGATCGCCACCTCGACGACCAGATCGTAGAATTCGCGCGGCTGCAGCCGCGGCAGCATGCTCATCTGCGCGCGGCTCTCGACTTGGAATACGCCCAGCGAATCGGCGCGGCACAGCATGTCGTAGACGCGAGGCTGCTCTTGCGGCACGCTAGCGAGGTCGAACCGCTCGCCATAGGCGGACTCGATCAGATCGAAGCCTTTGCGCAGCGCGGTCAGCATGCCAAGCGCCAGCACGTCGACCTTCATGATCTTCAACTCGTCGATATCGTCCTTGTCCCATTCGATGAAGGTGCGATCCGCCATCGCCGCATTGCCGATCGGCACCGTCTCGGTCAGCAGCCCCTTGGTCAGCACGTAGCCGCCGACATGCTGCGACAGGTGGCGGGGAAAACCGGGCTGCTTTTCATCCGGATTGCCGATGAGTTCCTGCGTTAGCCTCAGCGCCAGCGCCAGCCGCGGATCCGTTCGGTCTACCCCGGTCTGGTCGACATGGGCGTCTTCGATCCGGCGGCCGAACGAGCCCCAGATCGTATCGGCCAGGCGGGAGGTGACGTCCTCGGTCAGCCCCAGCGCCTTGCCGACGTCGCGGATCGCCGAGCGCGGGCGATAGTGGATGACGGTGGCGACGATCGCGGCGCGGTCCCGCCCGTAGCGATCGTAGATGTACTGCATCACCTCTTCGCGCCGCTCATGCTCGAAATCGACGTCGATATCCGGTGGCTCGCTGCGTTGGGCGGAAATGAAGCGCTCGATCAGAACATCCTGCTTAGTGGGATCGACTGCGGTGATGTTCAGGCAGTAGCAGACGATCGAATTGGCGGCCGATCCGCGGCCCTGGCACAGGATCCGCGGCTTCCGAGCACGCGCCCAGGCGACGATATCGTGGACGGTGAGGAAGTAGTTGGCGTAACCGAGCTTGCGGATCATGCCGAGTTCCTTGGCGATGATCTTCTCGATGCCTGGCGGCATGCCGGTGGGCCATTTTCGCTTAGCTCCTTCCCACGTCAGCCGCGCAAGGTGCTGGAGCGCGGTCCAGCCGCGCGGCACCGGCTCGTCGGGATATTGGTAGGCGAGCTCGTCCAGCGAGAAGGTGCAGGCGGCGGCGATCTCGATCGTACGGGCGATCGCGGCTTCGTGGCCGCGGAACAGCCGCGCCATCTCGAGCGGGGGCTTCAGGTGGCGCTCGGCATGCGCCTGCAGGCGGAAGCCGGCGGCATCGATCGTGGTGCCCTCGCGCACGCAGGCGAGCACGTCCTGCAGCGGGCGGCGGTCGGGATGGTGGTAGAGCACGGCGTTGGTCGCGACCAGCGGCGCGCCGGCACGGGCGGCGAGCGCGGCGAAGCGGGTGATCCGCGCGCGATCGTCGCCGCGCCACAAGGGGGCGACGGCCAGGTAGAGCCGATCGGGCCAGGCGCGGGCCCAGCTCGCGAGGCGGGCGGCGAAGGCGTCGTCGGGCGCGACGGGGGCGGGGACGAGCGCGATCAGGCCTTCGCCCAGGGCGCGCGCCTGGTCGAAGGTGAGGCGGGTCTCGGCCTTGGCGATGTGGTCCTTGCCCTTCCAGCCCTTTCCGTCATCCCGGCGCAGGCCGGGATCCATGTCTCCCGCAGCCTCGGACGGCAGCTCAGGCGGAGAGAGACATGGGCCCCGGCCTGCGCCGGGGCGACGAGACGTGGGAAACGGGATGATCTTCGCGCTCTCGGCCGGCTCCTGCGGCACCGCCTCGCTCTTGCCGAGCGACAGCAGGCGGCAGAGCCGGCCATAAGCGGCGCGGTCGCGGGGGAAGACGATCAGCTCGGTGCCGTCGGTGAAGGCCAGGCGGCAGCCGATCAGCAGGCGGAACCCGCTTTCCTTCGCCTGCTTGTGCGCGCGGACCACGCCGGCCAGCGTGTTGCGATCGGCCAGCCCCAGCGCGGCGAGTCCGACATGCTGCGCCTGGACGACCAGCTCGCCCGGGTGCGAGGCGCCCTCCAGGAAGCTGAAATTGCTGCATGCACCCAGCTCGGCATAAGCGGTCATGCGAGGTTATGCTCGGCAAACTTGTCACCGTTTGTGTCGAGCGCAGTCGAGACATGAAAGCTGCCGATTGTATGGCGTCTCGACTTCGCTCGACACAAACGGTTTGGGAGAAGCGCTGCAATGTTCCTCACGCGAACAGCCCGTGCAGCCACCAGCTGGGCGGCTTCGCCTCGTCTTCCCAGCCGTACAGCCCCTCGCGGAACAGCCAGTAGCGCGTGCCGGCCTCGTCCTCGACGCGGTAGTAATCTCGCGTGCGCGTGCCGGTGCCGCGCCACCATTCGGGCGCGAGCCGCTCCGGCCCCTCCGATCGCGCCACCCGCCGCGCCACGCGCCGCCAGGTGAACGAGGCGGGCGCGCCATCGGGGATCTCGGCGGCGGTGGTGGCGATCGGCTCGGGCGGGTCGAGCAGCAGGATCGGGCGGGCGCGCGGATCGGGCGGCAGCGCGGCCGCATCGGCCGGGGGGGCGGTCTGTGCC
>CAXUMU010000047.1:8609-14764 GCA_964252145.1 uncultured Sphingomonadaceae bacterium | reverse complement strand
GATCCGTCGATCTTCACCAAGTCTGGCGTGATGGTCGGGCTGGGCGAGGAGCGGCTGGAGGTCCATCAGGTGATGGACGACATGCGCTCCGCCGACATCGATTTCCTGACGATGGGCCAGTATCTCCAGCCCACCCCGCGCCACGCCAAGGTGCAGGAGTTCACCACCCCCGCAACCTTCTCCGCCTACGCCGCGATCGCCCGCGCGAAGGGCTTTCTGCTCGTCGCGGCGAGCCCGCTGACGCGCTCCAGCTACCATGCCGGCGACGATTTCGCGAAGCTCCGCGCCGCGCGCGAGGTGCAGCTGGGCCGGCCGGGAGTTCCGGCCTGATGGCGATCATGATGCGGAAGCTTTACCTTGCGCTGCGGCATGCCGGAGTCGACGAGGATGAGGCGTCGCAGGCGGCTGAAGAAGTCGCGAGCTATGAGAATCGTTTTGCCAAGATCGAGGGCGAACTGCTCGTTTTGAAATGGATGATCGGTTTCAACCTTGCCCTCTGCGCTGCCATATTGGGCAAAATGCTGACCTGAGATGCCGCGTCACGCCGAAAGCCGCCCCCTCCCCTATTCGCCGGAGCAATTGTTCGACCTCGTCGCCGACGTGGCGCGCTATCCCGAGTTCCTGCCCTGGGTCGTCGCGGTGCGGGTGCGGTCGAACAATGCGGCGGAGATGGTCGCTGACGTCGTGGTGGGGTTCAAGGCGCTGCGCGAGACGTTCACTTCGCGCGTAGCGAAGGACCGGCCGAACAGCATCCGCGTGGATTATGTCGAAGGCCCGCTGAAGCATCTGCGCAACGACTGGCGTTTCCGTTCGGACGGCGCGGGCGGCACGCACCTCGATTTCTGCGTCGATTTCGCCTTCCGCTCGCGCATCTTCGAGGCGATCGCCGGGCAGATGTTCGATCGCGCGCTGCGCCGCATGATCGGCGCGTTCGAGGCGCGCGCGGCCGAGCTCTACGGCGTCGCCGCGTCCGGCATCAGCCAGTCGAGCGCGCACAGCGCCGCCTGAAGGCGGATGCCGCCGCGGCCGAGATCGCCGAACTCGCGCTTTTCGGACGCCACCTCGTCGGGATTGCCGTCGCGCAGCGCGCGCGCGAACACCACCGTGCCGACCGGCTTGCGCTCGCTGCCGCCGCCGGGGCCGGCGATGCCGGTGATCGCGACCGCCACGTCGGCGGGGCTCTTCGCCAGCGCACCGCGCGCCATCGCCCAGGCGACCGCGATCGAGACCGCGCCGAACGTCTCGATCACCTCCAGGCTGATCCCCAGCATCGCGATCTTGGCCTCGTTCGAATAGGTGACGAAGCCGGCGTCGAACACGTCGGACGAGCCCGGCACCTCGGTCAGCGCGGCCGACACCAGCCCGCCGGTGCAGCTTTCGGCCACCGCGATGGTGCGGCCGGCGGCACGGTTCGCCTCGATCACGCGCGTCGCGGCGGCCACCAGTTCGGCCGGCAGGCAGGTGTCGCAGATTTCGCTCATTCTTCCTCCGGGACCCGGATCGTCGCGATGGCCTGTGTGGCGATCCCTTCGCCCCGGCCGGTGAAGCCCAGCCGCTCGGTGGTCGTCGCCTTGACGCTAACCTGACCTTCTCGCACCTGCAACAATTCCGCGATGCGCGCGCGGATCGCGCCGCGGTGGGGGCCGACCTTGGGCGCCTCGCAGACGATCGTCACGTCGACATGATCGATCCGCCCGCCGCGCGCGATCACCAGGCTGCGCGCGTGATCCAGGAAGCGGCCGGAATCGGCGCCCTTCCAGCGCGGATCGGAAGGCGGGAAGTGGCTGCCGATGTCGCCGTCGGCGATCGCGCCCAGCAGCGCGTCGGTCAGCGCGTGCAGCGCCACGTCGGCATCCGAATGGCCGACCAGCGCGTGCGTGTGCGGCACGAGCACGCCGCCCAGCATGATGTGGTCGCCGGGGCCGAAGCTGTGGACGTCGAAGCCGGTTCCGCTGCGCGACACGAGCGTGCGTGCCAGCCGCGGTTCGGCGGCGGCGAAGTCGCCGGGGTGGGTCAGCTTGTCGAGCCGGGCATCGCCTGCGACGGTCGCGACCGCCAGCCCGGCGGCGCGCGCGACCTGCGCGTCGTCGGTCGCCTCGACCCCGCCGGGCCAGGCGCGGTGCGCGGCCAGGATGTCGGCGAAGCGAAACGCCTGCGGCGTCTGCACCCGCACCAGCCCGTCGCGCGGGACCGTCTCGCCCAGCACGCCGTCGGCGCGGGCCAGGCTGTCCACCACCGGCAGCACCGGGATCGCGCCGGGCGCATCATCAAGCGCCGCCAGCAGCCGATCGATCACCGCCGAGGGCAGGAACGGCCGCGCCGCATCGTGGATCAGCACACGGGCCGGGCTCGCCGACGCCAGCGCCTCCAGTCCGCGCCGTACGCTGTCCCGCCGCTCTGCACCGCCGATCAGCGGCGGGGGCAGGGCGCGGTCGCCGATCGCGTCCGCGTAGAGCGCTTCCTGCCCCGCGCCGATCACCACCTGCACGGTATCGATCGCCGGATGCGCGGCGAGTGCGTCGATCGCGTGCGCCAGCACCGCCTTGCCGGCGATGCGCGCATATTGCTTGGGAATGTCCGCGCCCGCGCGCTCGCCCTTTCCGGCGGCGACGATCAGCGCGACGGTACTGCTGGTGCCCGACATCGCGCCGCCCCTAGCCGAGCGGGGCCGCACCCGCCAGCGACTTTGCGGCTGGCGCTCTGCCGCTTTTTTGGGCAATGGGTACGCCATGCCCCGCCTCGTTCCCATCCAGGTCGGCCCGGTCCGCATCGACCAGCCGGTGATCCTCGCGCCGATGACCGGCGTGACCGACATGCCGTTCCGCCGGATGGTGCGCCGCTACGGCTCCGGCCTGAACGTCACCGAGATGATCGCCAGCCAGGCCGCGATCCGCGAGACGCGCCAGTCGCTGCAGAAGGCGATGTGGCACCGGAGCGAGGAGCCGGTGTCGCTCCAGCTCGCCGGCTGCACGCCGCACGAGATGGCCGAGGCGGCGAAGCTGGGCGCGGATCGGGGTGCCGCTATCATCGACATCAACATGGGCTGCCCGGTCCGCAAGGTCGTCAATGGCGATGCGGGATCGGCGCTGATGCGCGATCTGGTCAACGCCGCCGCGATCATCAAGGCGACGGTGGAGGCGGTCGACGTGCCGGTCACGCTCAAGATGCGGATGGGCTGGGACCATGACAGCCTCAACGCCCCCGAACTCGCCCGCATCGCCGAGGATCTCGGCATCCGCCTGGTCACCGTCCACGGCCGCACGCGCAACCAGATGTATAAGGGCTCGGCGGACTGGGCGTTCATCCGCCGGGTCAAGGACGCGGTGTCGATCCCGGTGATCGCGAACGGCGACATCTGCTCGATCGAGGATGCCGAGACCGCGCTGGCGCAGTCGGGCGCGGACGGCGTGATGATCGGGCGGGGGGCCTATGGCCGGCCGTGGCTGCTGGGGCAGGTAATGCGCTGGTTCGCGCACGGCGAGCGCCGCGCCCACCCTGGTCTGGACGAACAATTTGCCGTGATATCCGAGCATTACCGGATGATGCTGGATCTCTATGGCGAGATGACCGGCGTCAACATGGCGCGCAAGCATCTCGGCTGGTACACCAAGGGGCTGCCCGGCTCCGCCGAGTTCCGCAACCGCGTCAACCAAGTGCCCGACGCCGGCACGGTGCTGGCGATGCTGGAAGATTATTACGGCACATGGCTCTCCCGGGCAGCAGCCTGATCCGCTTCGGCCGGCGCGCAGCCGCGCCGGAGCCGGGCGCGCCGACTCCGGCGGAGTTGGTCGCGGTGCTGCCCACGCCGTTGCTCGTGATCGATCCGCAGGGCGTGATCCGCGAGGCCAATGCGGCAGCGGAGACGCTGCTCAACCTCAGCCGTTCCGCGCTGATCGGCAAGGCGGCGGATGCCGTGATCGGCGGCCCGCTCTCCACGGTGCCGATCGACGCGCCGTTTGCCGCCTATGACGTGGAGCTGGCGCTGGCGGATCGCCGCGGGCGGCGTGCCGATCTGGCCGCAGCGCCCTTGCCCGATCGGCCCGGCTGGCGGGTGATCACGATCCACGGCGCCGCGCCCGCGCACCTGTCCCGCCGGCCCGACCGCGAGGGCGGCACGCTCACCGCGATCGGTGCCGCGGCGATGCTGGCGCACGAGATCAAGAATCCGCTGTCCGGCATCCGCGGCGCGGCGCAGTTGCTCGAATCGACCTGCGATGCAGCCTCGCGCGACATGACCCGCCTGATCCGCGACGAGGTGGACCGCGTGACTGCGCTGATCGACCGGATGGAGGGCTTCACCGATACCCGCCCGCTCGCGCTCGGGGCCCAGAACATCCACGCGATCCTGGCGCATGTGCGCGACGTGGCGGCGCAGGGCTTCGCGCGCGCGGTCGTGCTGCGCGAGATCTACGATCCGTCGCTGCCGGCGGTGCTGGGCCACCGCGACGCATTGATCCAGATCCTGCTGAACCTGATGAAGAATGCGGCCGAAGCGATGCAGGGGATCGACGCCCCGGCGATCACGCTGACCACCGCGTACCGCCACGGCATGTCGGTGCGCGCGCGCGGCGACGGCGCGCCGCATGCGCTGCCGATCGAGATCTGCGTGATCGACGAGGGGCCGGGCGCGCCCGAGGGGATCGCGGATCACCTGTTCGATCCATTCGTCACCTCCAAGCGCACCGGCAGTGGCCTCGGCCTCGCGCTGGTGGACAAGCTGGTCGCCGATATCGGCGGGATCGTGGAATATGCGCGCGAGGGCGATCCGCCGCGCACGGTGTTCCGCCTGCTGCTGCCCCGCGCGCGCGGCAGCGACGGACCCGGCCTGTGACGGCCAGCCGCGTCTTGGTGGTGGACGACGACGCCGCGATCCGCACCGTGGTGCGCGAGGCGCTACGCCGTGAGGGGCATAGCGTCGAGACCGCCGCCTCCGTCGCCGAGCAGCGCGTCGCGCTCGCCGCATTCGCGCCGCACGTGCTGGTGACCGACGTGATGCTGCCCGACGGCAACGGGCTGGACATCATCCCCGAGCTGCTGCTCGCCTATCCGGGCATGCCGGTGATCGTGCTGTCGGCGCAGAACACGCTGGCGACGGCGGTGCGCGCGACCGAGCAGGGCGCGTTCGAATATCTGCCCAAGCCGTTCGACCTGGGCGAGCTGACCCGCGCGGTCGCCGATGCGATCGCCGCGGGCGGCCTTGCGGCCGACGAGGGCGTGGCGGTCAGCACCGCGGAGGAGCTGCCGCTGATCGGCCGCTCGCCCGCGATGCAGGAGGTGTACCGCACGATCGCGCGCGTCGTCGCCAACGACCTGACCGTGCTGATCCTGGGCGAATCGGGCACCGGCAAGGAACTGGTCGCGCGCGCGATCCACGATCTGGGGCCGCGCGCGAAGAAGCCGTTCGTCGCGATCAACATGGCCGCGATCCCGCGCGAGCTGATCGAGAGCGAGCTGTTCGGGCATGAACGCGGCGCCTTCACCGGCGCGCAGAGCCGCACCGCCGGCCGGTTCGAGCAGGCGCAGGGCGGCACATTGTTCCTGGACGAGATCGGCGACATGCCGTTCGAGGCGCAGACCCGGCTGCTGCGCGTGCTGCAGTCGGGCGAATTCTCGCCGGTGGGCGGCGCGCGCTCGATCCGGGCGGACGTGCGGATCATCGCCGCGACGCACAAGGATCTGGCGAAGCTGATCGCGGACAATGCGTTTCGCGAGGATCTCTATTACCGGCTGAACGTGGTGCCGGTGCGGCTGCCGGCGCTGCGCCAGCGGGTCGAGGATGTCGGCGAGCTTTCCCGTCACTTCCTCGACCGCGCCGTCGCCGACGGGCTGCCGCGCAAGACGCTGTCGCCGGGCGCGATCGATCGGCTCGCGCGCTACGGCTGGCCGGGCAACGTGCGCGAACTGGAAAACCTGATGCGCCGCATCGCCGCGCTCAGCCGCGAGGACGTGATCACCGGCGGCATGATCGAGCAGCAGTTGAGCGGATCGCCGCAGGCCGATGGCGGCCACGCCATCGCCAGCTCGGGCGGGCTGGCCGACTTGGCCTTGCGGTTGATGGCCTCCCTCTGGGCCGACATCCGGGCGACGTCGCGGCTGAGCTCCTCCTCGGAGGCGCCCTCGGCGGCCGTGCGCACGATCACGCCGGCGTTCTCGGG
>CAXUMU010000047.1:0-8599 GCA_964252145.1 uncultured Sphingomonadaceae bacterium | reverse complement strand
TTCGCGACGTTCGGCCGCGACCTGCCGCCGGACGGCCTGTTCGACCGGGTGCTGGCCGAGGTGGAACGCCCGCTGCTGCGCCTGACGCTGGCCGCGGCGCACGGCAACCAGCTGCGCGCCGCGCGCCTGCTGGGCATCAACCGCAACACGCTGCGCAAGAAGCTCACCGAGCGCGGGATCGATCCGGGCGACGTGCGCAAGATGGGATAGGGCAGAAGGCCGATTCGGAACGCCGTCCACACTCGCGCTTGGGATAGCGGCGCGGCGCATCTTTGGGTTTCTGCGGTCACCGCAAACGCGAGCGGCGGGCGTGTTGGCGCGCCCGAGCGGAGAAAGCTTGAACGAGCTTTCACCACTCTGGCGACATGGAACACATGTCTGGCAGCGCTTCCGCCTGAAATCCTTCAGGTGTCGGCTCCGCCCAAGCCTGAACCATAGCGACACTGAAGCTCCCGAACCAGTCGCATTTTCAACGAAGATGGCCAGGCCGATTGGGCATTTTCCCGCTTCAGCGAACGGCCGTTCAACATTGCCAAGCGTTCGAAAGGAGGTAAGGTAAAACTAAGCTGAACAGTCAGGGGACAGTGGATGGCTGAGACATTAGAAGAGCTGAAGCAGGAGACGGTTGATCCGATTCTAAGTTCGATTATCGTCAAACGAGTTATTTATCACGAGCGGATAAATGACCGGGTTATCTACGAGCCTTTGATGAAAGAGTTAGAGCCGGTAGTGAGAGAGATCATCAACCCTGCGCTTCTCGAAATCATTCGTTCTGGTGGTATTGCTGTATCGGACGCGCCAACTGCCGGTGGAGGTCGCAACTACAAGAAGGAAGATGAGGTCACTTTTGCGGTGCGCAAGTTGGTCGAGTTCGAACACGGAATACATGACCGCAAGCTAGTTCGCGCAATGACTGCTAAATGTATGGACTTTATCGGCGGTGCCGCCGACTCTGTAACTTTCAATAATAGGCTTAGAATAGCGAAAGCTAAAATAATTTCGAAGTTCAAGCCCAGGAGCAAATGAGGTGATGCCTTCCTCTTGGAAGCATGTAGAGACCTTTGCTAGCAGTATCTCTATTCGCTGGGCTTATGGGCTTTGGATACCGGTTATTACTTCGGTGCTCATCAGCAGATCCAGTCAGCTTACTGCGACTTACCCTTCTCTGTTGCTCATTAATTACCCCTTGGCTGTGGGCGCAGCACTTTCGATGGCTCTGTCGGCGGCTTTCTGGGCGGCGTTCGCAACTATGAGCGGAAGTCGTCCGCCACGGATCATCCGGGAGAACCTTGGTCGCGATTCCTACATAGAGAAAATTGCCAAGACCTTTGGCTCGGAGCCAGATTGGGACTTAATATATAGCGAGCATATCCAGAAGTGGGACAGAGAAGATCAGCTGAGCCGTTCTGATAAAAAAGTCATGGCAGTTTTGGCCCTGCTGGCGGCGACACTTTCCAGCGCTGCAGTGTTCCTTCTGATCTTATCTCTTCTACAATTTCTGCCTTCGATTTTCCATTGAAGTGCAGATCTACTACTTTGTTTACGACCGAAACTATATCTCGAGATATCTTTTCCGCTGGCAGAGCATTTTTCATGTGAGCTTCCTTTGATAGAAGACTAGCATCAGGACTAATCCAAGTCAAAAAGATCAGGCTCAGGAATGGTTAACGCATCTTTATCGGCGGAAGATTTATAAGTTACTGCTTTTCGCGCATAATACAGATCGTAATCAAGTTGTCGCTTCAACAATTGTTCGGCGGGGATGGACGCCTCCCGCTCTAGCCTCACAGCCATCTCTGGGGAAATGCCGGACTTTCCACACCGAACATTCCCGAGCGCTTGACGCGTAACGCCCAAGCGCCTTGCCCCTTCTGCTATGGAAATATGTTCTCGGGTAAGCCATCGGCCGATGTGTTCTCCGGGATGGGAAGGAACAGTCGCACTCACGCTCGCCGTCCAGTGTCAATTGACACTTGCGTAGTCCCGAGCGGCCGCATTTGCAAGGCCGGCGTCGCGACATTGGTATAAGTGTGGACATGCGAATAGATCCAGTTCCGCCCTATCGCTTGCGCGTCACCCGACGCCATTCGAGCGAACGGCATGAGTTCCGCGATCCCCATGTGACCTTAGATGCCTCAATTTCAACTGCCGCTGTGCCCGTATCCCCCCGAGGAGACCGGACCGGCTGCCTAACGCCATTTTGTGACGAACATGCCGAAACCCAGACGTCCCGCGCCGCTCTCGCTGCGCCTGACGCCCGAGGACCGGCAGCGGCTTGAATCGGATTCCGCCGGCATGTCGCTGGGCGCCTATATCCGCGGGCGGCTCTTCGATCCGGCATCCCCGCCGCCACGCCACCGTGGCAAGGCTCCGGTCAAGGACCATCTAGCCCTATCGGCTCTGCTCGGTAAACTTGGCCAGTCGCGGATTGCCAACAATCTCAACCAGCTTGCCAGGGCGGTGCATTCCGGCTCGCTAGTGCTCACGCCCGACATCGAAGCCGAACTGCGTGGAGCCGCAGCCGACATCGCGGCCATGCGCGCGATGCTCGTTGCCGCGCTCGGCCTGTCGGACGGTGCGCCATGATCCTGAAGGCATCGCAGCGTGGCGGAGGAACGCAACTGGCCACGCATCTCCTCAAAGCCGAGAACGAGCACGTTGAAGTGCATGAAGTGCGCGGCTTCGTCGCCGACGACATGAAAGGCGCGATGAAGGAAGCGCAGGCCGTCGCGATGGGAACGCGCTGCAAACAGCATCTATTCTCGGTGTCGCTCAATCCGCCTGAGTCTGAAAAGGTCGGCGTGGCCGCCTTCGAATCGGCGCTCGACCGCATCGAGCAAGCAACCGGCCTGACAGGTCAGCCGCGCATTGTCGTCTTCCACGAAAAGGAAGGCCGGCGCCACTGCCATGCGGTGTGGTCGCGTATCGATGCCGACACGATGACGGCCAAGCCGCTGCCTTTCTTCAAGATGAAGCTCCGGGAGATATCCAAGGGCCTCTATCTCGAACATGGCTGGCAGATGCCGCGTGGGCTGATGAACGGTCAGGAAAGGGACCCGCGCAACTTCAGCCTTGCCGAATGGCAGCAGGCCAAGCGGATGGGCCGCGACCCGAAACAGCTGAAGGCGCTCATTCAGGAATGCTGGGCCGTGTCTGATTCACGCCCTGCCTTCGAGAAGGCCCTGCAGACACGCGGCCTATATCTCGCCCGTGGCGACCGGCGGGCGCATGTTGCCGTCACCTATGAGGGTGAAGTGCTGTCCGTTGCCCGTACCATCGGCAAGAAAACGAAAGAGGTCACGGCCAAGCTCGGCGCGCCGGATGCCGCACGCAGCGTCGAGGAGACCAAGGCCCATATCGCAGGCGCCATCGCGCCGCGTCTCGCAGAGCTGATCAAGGACGCCAACCGCGCGCGGGCGGCTGAGCTGGCGCCGCTGCATGAACGGCGGCACGCGATGAAGCTTCAGCATCAGGCCGAACGGCAGCGTCTGGACGAAGGCCAGCAGGTCCGCGCGATCGCGGAATCCAACGAACGCTCCGCCCGATTGCGCGGCGGCGTCGCCGGAATCTGGGACCGGCTCTCCGGGCGGCATGGCCGCACAATCAAACAGAATGACGCCGAAACGGTGGCATCGATCCGCCGGGACCGGGCGCAGCGCGACGGTATGGTTTCAGGGCAGTTGCAGGAGCGGCGCGGCCTTCAGCGCGATATCCTAGCCGTGCGGCAGCGCCACGCGGCGAGCGTGCTGGAGCTGCACCGGGATTTGGCGCAGCAGACGCGCGGCCGTGAGTCTGTCCGAGAAAGTTTGCGCGAAAGCTTTGCCGATGCGGCGCGGGGAAGCTCGTCGGCGACACCGGCCCCGGCGCCCCGGCGCATCATCCGGGGACGCGGACGGGAGGCCGGTCGCGACGGGCCTGGTCTAGGATGATGGTCGCCTAAGCGGCCATCTCCTCTTCGACTTCCTGAAAGCTGGCCAGATAATCGGCGGCCGCCTGCGCCTTGCTTGCCGCTGCGAAGATGGCGCGGCTGTCGCCTTTCAGTACCTTCAGCCATGACGCGATGTAGGGCGCGTTATCCCGGCGCGGGTCGCTTGGCAGGGAAAGCTGCCCGGCGATGAAAGCCGCGCCCAGCTCGGCGACTAGCTCCTCCATCGCATAGGCGTCCGAACCGAACCGGCCCGAGAGATCACGGTCCAGCCGGGTCTTGGCTCCGGACCAGTGCGTCAGTTCATGCGCGAGCACCGAGTAGAATGCCGTGGCCGTCTCGAAGCTGGCAAACTCCGGCATGCGGACCATATCGAGCGATGGCGCGTAGCAGGCCGTGCCGCCGCCGAACTCGATCTTGGCCGGTATCGATGCGAAGAACCGGTCCGCCGCGCCGACGCGCTCTTCCTCGGAAAGGACGGGAACCGCCAGGGCTTCGTACCCGTCCACCTGATCGGCGTTGAACACGTTATAGGCCCGCGCAACGAAGCGTGCCCGGCCCTCCTCCTTCCCGGCGTCCGCCGCACTCTCGTCCTGGCCTTCGCGCAAATTCTTCCAGAAAAACACGCTGGCCGATTTCTCGCCTTTTCGCACCTGTGCGCCTTTCTCCTGCCACTGCTGATAGGTCGCCCATGTTCCCGATGAAAATTGCCGCGCCTCCGCGATCATCCACAGGCTGATGACGTTCAATCCGCGATAGCTACGGTTCGTCGCCGCATTCCTCGGGCTGGTGATGTCGTAGCGGCGGCGATGCCAAGGCATCCGATAGAGCCCTGCGCCCTCCTCGATGGCGGCTACGATCTGGTTGGTGATGGTCTCATAGATGGTTGCTTTCATGTCCCTTATTCCTCTGGATTGGGGTTTCGATATGAAACCTTGCCCATCGGCGAGATCGGGGGAGGTAAGCCGCAAGCCGCCAATGCCGGTGGGGGATCACCCGGCCTGCACGGGAGCACAGCGAACGGAAGGTAGGGGATACCGGCGTTGGCCCGAAGGCTCGGGCTTGTGGCGCGCCAGGGGGAGGTTCCCCTTAGCCGCGATAGGGATTGTCACCCGCTAGGGACGAGATCACCGCCGCAGGCGGAAGCTCGGGGCGCGAGCCTAGAGCCCGGCCGCAAAGCGGATCGAAAAACGTTCAAGAGCTTGGACATCAGATCAATGCGGATCAGCCAGGACCGAGAGTGGCTACGCTTCCGCCTTTGCCGGTTCTTCTTCTGTTCGCTTCCAGTGCGTGATATCGTTCGTGCATGATCACAGCGAAGCAAATATCGGATTGGGCTGCGACCGGTATCGCACAACGCGAGTTACCGCGCCTTGTCCGGCGTCTTATCCACGCGACGGCGACAACAACGCAAATCGCAATGCCTGCTGGCGACTCAACCTCCGCACCGGGCCTCGACGGAGAGCTGTACAGTGAGGCAGGAAACGCATGGGTGCCGGTCGGCCACTCCTGTTGGGAGGCGAGTTGTCGCGGCGATACGACTGCGAAGGCCAACGAGGATTTTCAGAAGCGACTTGGTGAATTTGATAGCGCCTTTCGGCAAAGCCGTACCTACGTCGCTGTAACCGGTCGAAAGTGGGCACAGAAGTCCCGATGGGTTGAGGATCGACGCGCTGAAGGCCATTGGCTCGATGTTCGCGCTTATGACGCGGACGATCTTGAACAATGGATTGAGCAATCTCCCGCCGTCGCGCTCGCATTTGGGGAAGAACTGGGCTTGAGCGGTCCTGGCGTCATCAGCCTTGCCGCTTATTACGCTACATGGTCCACTCAATGTAATCCGTCGATCCTGGCTAACTCATTGCTGGCAGGGCGTGATCGTCAGAGACAGCGCATCCTGAAGAAATGCAGCGATCCAGTAGGTGAGGCAGGCGCTCAGCCGATTCCTGTGAAGGCGGATAGCGTTGAGGAAGCGGTTGCGTTTGTCGCGGCCGCCATCCTTGCAGAAGGCCCGGCGGATCGTGCCGTCGTGGTGACTGACGCCTCGGGTTGGCGTTTCGTCGAAAAGAACACGGAAATCCGCATCGCTATCGCTGCTCGTCCGGAGATTGCGGAAGCACCTCCTGCCCGCGATGGCCTCATCCTAGTCGTCCCCTACGCTTCTGGTGACATGGCTAAGCAATTTACGGGCGTAGCGGGCCGCCTTGACGATCCGGAAACCACTCTGGACCGAGCTGATCATTCCGAGTTTGAGAAGGCACTTCAAGAAATCGGGATCGATGAAAACGACTCACGGCGTCTGTCGATGCTGTGCGGTCGGTCTTGGTCGGTGTTTCGTCGACAGCATGCGGTCAATCCTTCCATCCGCCGCCCGAAATGGCTGGATCATCCGTCAGCCTCAGCGCTGGCAACTCTTTGTCTCATCGGAGCTTGGTCGTCCGGTAAGGATGGTGACAAAGAAGCCGTTTCAAGGGTTGCCGGTTGCCCCTATGACGAGCTCGAACGTGATCTCATTGCGCTCGAACGGCTCGACGATTCACCTGTCCTGCATATCGGCACGGTGTGGAAAGCTAAGTCCGCGCTGGAGCTACTCTCACTGTTTGGCGACCGCATAACAGAGACGCAGATCGACCGTTTCTCCACCGAGGCTCGAGCGATCCTGTCCGCACCAGACCCAGAGTTGGAGTTGGATAAGAATAAGCGGTATGCCGCCGCAATCTACGGCAAAACGCGACCGATCAGCGGCCTCTTGCTTAATGCGCTTTGCGATACGCTGATCAAGCTCGCTGCACGCGGTCCTGAAGTGGAAGCCCTTGCGGCGAAGCATATTGACGCGCGGATCGACGCGTTTGTTCGGGATCTGCTGCATGGAGCCGATGCGACGCGGTGGCTCTCGCTCGCAAGCGAATTACCCGCACTTGCTGAGGCCAGTCCCGAGGCCTTTCTTGCTGCCGTTGAAAACAGCTTGAGCCGAACGGATGCCCCGGTGCGGCAGCTTCTCACCGAGACCGACAGCGCTGCCTCTTTCGGCGGGCGATGCTGGCATGCGGGACTGCTATGGGCGCTTGAAACTCTCGGCTGGGCTCCGCAGCGCCTCACGCGCGTATCACTGATCCTTGCAAGGCTGTCTCACGTCGAAATTGCAGGAAACTGGGGCAACAAACCGGCCAACTCCCTTGTTGACCTGTTTAGGTCCTGGTTTCCTCAGACCGGGGCGACCATCGAGCAAAGGATCGCATCGCTCGACGTTCTGATCGCTAAAGACCCTGATGCTGCCGCGAAGCTTCTAAACGCATTGACTAATATTGGTCATGACACGGCCAGTCATACAGCCCGGCCTAAGTGGCGGGACGATGACGCCGGTGCCGGTTATGGAGCGACGGGGATGGAGCGCCATCAGATGTTGGTCGCTGCCGCCGACCGACAGCTAAAGCTCGCGAGCCAAAAGACTGATCAAGTCGCAGCGCTCCTACAAAAGTACGCTGTGTTTGATGATGATCGCCGACGCACAGTCATAGAACTCGTCGAGGGGGCCGTAAGCGCCGACGACGAGACTAAAGAGGTTCTCCGAGCCGGATTGCGGAATCAGATTCATTGGCACAGAAATTATGGCGAACAGGAGGAGGTCGATGCGCTACTTCGTCCGTTGGAAGATGCCTACGCTAGACTGGCACCATCAGACTTGATCGTCCGGCATGGCTGGCTGTTCAAGGACGGTTGGATCGACCTCCCAGTTCGGCATCGGGATGAAGATTATACCGGTCATCAGGAACTGACTGAGCAGGTCCGAACCGAAGCTCTTTCCGAGATTTTCGAGCAGGAAGGTTGGGCGGGTCTCGTCCGTTTAGCTAACCACACAAACGGCGGCTGGTGGATCGGCACTCATGTCTTGAAAGCGGGAGTGTCACTTGATGCTGCCACCGAGTGGTTGGTAAGCTTCGCTGGCGAATTGGAGCGAGGGGTCCAGGTGACAAGCCTCGCTGCTGGCATCCTTAACGCTGCGATCCGTCGTGAGGGTGATCAAGCGCTTCCGGGCATTCTTTCCGCCGCCGAGGGACAGGGACACGACTTGAGCTGGAAGGTGCGCCTTCTGACGTATGCTCCGGAAGAGAAGGCTACCTGGGATGTTGCCGAAACGCTGGGTCCGGCGGCTGTCGATCAATATTGGCGACTTTGCACAGGTAATATCTGGCCTCAAGATGATCTGCCGCTGTTTCAATCCGCATTGAAGCGTCTCATCAATGCCGGCCGGCCTGTCTCAGCACTTAGAGCATGTCACATTAAGTTCGAAGGGATTGATCCTGAGGCTGTGTTCGAGATGCTCGACGGGTTGCTGAAGGGGATTGAGCAAGATGCCATTTTGCCAGATTCCTATCACATCCAACAGGCAATCGACCACCTTGAGGAAAGCAAAGCGATCGACGGTATGCGACTGGCGCAACTTGAGTTTGCGTTGATCAAGGCCTTGGGTTTCGAAGGCGAGCAGCACGCCGTCTCACTCTACACCGTGATCATGTCGCAACCGGAGCTCTTTGTTGAGCTTCTCTCGCTTCTTTACAAGCCAATGCACGGCGAGGCTGACGAAGGTGGTGAAAACAAGCGGGAAGCGGCAAGCAACGCTGGACTGCCCGCAATGACTGGTCCGGTTGTGTAGTTAGTTGATGCGCGCCTCCG
>CAXUMU010000046.1:0-14800 GCA_964252145.1 uncultured Sphingomonadaceae bacterium | reverse complement strand
CCATGGCGCTCCGCAACGTGGCGATCATCGCGCACGTCGATCACGGCAAGACCACGCTCGTCGACCAGCTCTTCCGCCAGTCCGGCACGTTTCGCGAGAACCAGCGGATCGAGGAGCGCGCGATGGACTCGAACGACCTGGAGAAGGAGCGCGGCATCACCATCCTCGCCAAATGCACCTCAGTCGAGTGGCACGGCGCCGACGGCGACACGCGGATCAACATCGTCGACACGCCGGGCCATGCCGATTTCGGCGGCGAGGTGGAGCGGATCCTCTCGATGGTGGACGGCGTGATCCTGCTGGTCGACGCGGCCGAGGGCGCGATGCCGCAGACCAAGTTCGTCACCGGCAAGGCGCTCGCGCTCGGCCTCAGACCGATCGTGGTGGTCAACAAGATCGACCGCCAGGATGCGCGCGCGCAGGAAGTGCTGGACGAGGTGTTCGACCTGTTCGTCAGCCTGGACGCGAGCGACGAGCAGCTCGACTTCCCGGTGCTCTTCGCCTCCGGCCGCAACGGCTATGCCGGCGACAATCCCGACGTCCGCTCGGGCACGCTCGCGCCGCTGTTCGAGACGATCGTCGCCCACGTCCCCGCGCCGAAGGCCGATCCGGACGGGCCGTTCAAGTTCCTCGTGACTTTGCTCGACCGCGACAATTTCCTCGGCCGCATCCTGACCGGCCTCGTCTTCTCGGGCTCGGTCAAGCTCAACATGCCGATCCACGCGCTCGACAATGACGGCAAGGTGGTCGAGACCGGCCGTGCCAGCAAGATCATGGCGTTCCGCGGACTGGAGCGCGTGCCCGTGGAGGAGGCGAGCGCCGGCGACATCATCTCGATCGCGGGGCTCACCACCGCGACCGTGTCCAACACCATCGCCGACCCGTCGGTCACCGATCCGCTGCACGCGCAGCCGATCGACCCGCCCACGCTGTCGATGCGCTTCGCCGTCAACGATTCGCCTATGGCCGGCCGCGAGGGGACGAAGGTCACCAGCCGCATGATCCGCGACCGGCTGCTGCGCGAGGGCGAATCGAACGTCGCGATCCGCGTCACCGAGGCCGACGACCGCGACAGCTACGAGGTCGCCGGGCGCGGCGAGCTGCAGCTGGGCGTGCTGATCGAGACGATGCGGCGCGAGGGCTTCGAGCTCGGCATCAGCCGCCCGCGCGTGCTGTTCCGCGACGGCGAGGACGGCCGCGAGGAGCCGTACGAGACGGTCGTGATCGATGTCGACGAGGAATATTCGGGCACGGTCGTCGAGAAGATGGCCAACCGCAAGGCCGAGATGACCGACATGCGCCCGTCGGGCGGCGGCAAGATCCGCATCACCTTCTCCGCGCCCTCGCGCGGGCTGATCGGCTATCACGGCGAGTTCCTGTCGGACACGCGCGGCACCGGCATCATGAACCGGCTGTTCGAGAAATACGGCCCCTACAAGGGCAATATCGAGGGCCGCAAGAACGGGGTGCTGATCTCCAACGGCTCGGGCGAGGCGAACGCCTATGCGCTGGGGCCGCTGGAGGAGCGCGGCATCATGATGGTGGCGCCGGGCGAGGCGCTGTATGAAGGCATGATCATCGGCGAGAACGCCAAGACGGACGACCTCGAGGTCAATCCGATGAAGGCCAAGCAGCTGACCAACTTCCGCGCATCCGGCGGCAAGGACGATGCGATCCGGCTCACCCCGCCGCGCCGGCTGACGCTGGAGCAGGCGATCGCCTATATCGACGACGACGAGCTGGTGGAGGTGACGCCCAAGTCGATCCGCCTGCGCAAGCGTTACCTCGATCCGCACGAGCGCAAGCGCGCCAGCCGCGCCAAGGCGGCCGCGTAAGCGAGAACGCCCTCGACCGTGCGTCGGCGACGCTGGCGCGCGGCACGCGGTTCCTGAGCGCGGGGCTGCGGACCGGCCCGGTGGGCGCCGCGCCGGCGATCATCGCCGAAGCCGGCCGTGCCAAGGCGATCGGCAACGGCCTGCGCGAGCTCGACCGCTTCCTCAGCCTGCTGATCGACGAGGTCGCAGCGGTGGTGGCGCCTGCGGGTCTCGACCGTGCCGCCTTCGCCCGGCAGCGCAACACGGCCAACAAGCTGCGCACGATCCGCGCCGCGATGGCGCTGCCGTCGCCCGATCACGACCGGCTGCGGACGATCGGCCGCACCCGCGACGGCCTGTTCCACTGCGCCGCTATGGTGCGGCAGGGCGATGCGACCCCGTGCCCGCGCCGCCGCGCGCATGCCGAGCGGCTGACGCCCGATGCGGCGGCGCTGGTGCGCCTGTGCGCCGCCTATGACCGTATCGCTGCGGAACTGATGGCGGCGTGTGCGGCGCACCGTTCCTGCTCGAGCGGGGCGGCGATCACTTGAACTGCTTGTCGCCCGCGGCATCCCCAATGCGATCGGAACGTCGTGTCGCCTCCGCGAGTCGGCTCTAAAGTGTGATGACTTCAGACTGACCCACCCCGTTCGTGTCGAGCGAAGTCGAGACACCTGCACCCGCTTCGATTCTGTCTCGACTACGCTCGACACAAACGGGTCAGGGCATGGTTCAACGAGATGTCATCGCACTCTAACGTGCGATGACGTTACCTCGGATCGCCCCACGGGTGGTTCAACTAGCGCGGGATCGCTGCCTGCGGCGCCGGCTCACGCCGGGCCAGCCGGACGATGCGGTGCTGGGCGTCGAGCACCGCGACCAGATCGGCGCGCTCCGGCATCGTCGCGAGCAGCGCGCGGGTGATCCGCTCGTAATGCATGATGAAGCGGGCGAGCGCGGCATCGTCCATCAGCCCCGCGCCCGTGCCGCCGGCTGCCTGGCGCAGCTTCGTTTCCTGCAGCCTGCGCCAGGCGAACACGCAGTCGAAGCTGGGCGCCTGCAGGAACAGCATCAGCCCGATCCGGCCGAACAGCTCGGCATAGCGGCCGGCGAGCGCGGCATTGACGTAGCCGCGCCAGCCGCCGTCCCGATCCTCGTCGCGTTCCAGCGCGTTGATCGGGTCCGCCAGTTCGGCTGCGGACTGCGGCGCCGCGCCGACGCACCAGCCTTCGAGGATCACGATCCGCGCCGGGCCGGCGAAAGCGTCCCATCGTTCCGGCGGGAAGCGGCGGTCGTTCGCCTTGGCGAAGCGCGGGATGGCGGCGGTGCCGGGCGCGAACAGCGCGTCGATCACCTGCATCCCCAGCGCCACGTCGTGCGTGCCGGGCACGCCGCGCGTGCGCAGCAGCGGATGGACGGCCTCGGCCAGCGCGATCCGTTCGGGCAGGTCGAGATAGAGGTCGTCGATCGACAGGATCGCGGTCGGCAGCCCGGCCTCGTCCAGCAGCGCCTGCAGGAACGCCGCCATCGTGGATTTGCCGCTGCCCTGCGATCCGCACAGCCCGACGAGCAGCGGCCCGTCGCCGGCGCGCGCGACGATCGCGTCGGCGATCGCGCGGTACCAGGGCAGCGCGGCGAAATCGGCAGGCAGGCCGTGCGCGGCGATCAGCCGCCGGACGGCATCCATCAGGCGACGCGGTCGGGCGGCGCCTGCCCGGCGAAGAAGGCGTCGAGATTGGCCGCGACGCGCATGCCCATCGCGAGGCGCGTCTCGGTGGTGGCGCTGCCCAGGTGCGGCAGCAGCACGACATTTTCCAGCGCGAGCAGCGCCGGCTCCACCTTCGGCTCGGCCTCGTACACGTCGAGCCCCGCGCCCGCGATGCGCCCGGCGGCGAGGGCGGCGGCGAGCGCCTTCTCGTCCACCACCGTGCCGCGCGCGGTGTTGATCAGGATCGCGTGGCGCTGCATCCGCTGGATCCGCGCGGCGTCGATCAGGTGGTGCGTGGCGGCACCGCCGGGGCAGTGCAGCGAGACGAAGTCGGCCTGCTCCAGCAGCGCATCGACCGTCTCGATGTACGTCGCGTCCACCGCCGCCTCCACCTCCGCCGGCTGGCGGCGCGGCGCGCTATAAGCGATGCGCATGCCGAAGCCGTGATGCGCGCGCGCGGCGACGGCTCGCGCGATGCGGCCGAAGCCGATCAGCCCCAGCGTCTTGCCGCTGAGTTCGCGCCCGATCATCTGCGTCGGCGCCCAGCCCGGCCAGGCGCCGGCGCGCACCATCCGTTCGCCCTCGCCGGCGCGGCGCGCGGCCATCAGCAGCAGCGTCAGCGCCAGGTCGGCGGTGGCGTCGGTCAGCACGTCGGGGGTGTTGGTCAGCGTGATGCCGGCGCGGCGGCAGGCGTCCACGTCGACGTGGTTGTAGCCGACGCCGTAATTGCCGATGATCCGCGCGGTCGCGCCGGGCGCTTCGATCACCGCCGCGGTCACCTGGTCGCTGACCGTGGGGCAGAGCGCATCGTGCGTGCGCATCGCGTCGATGAGCGCCGCCTCGTCCAGCGGCACGTCGCCGGGATTGGTGGCGACGTCGTAGCGCTCGGCGAGATGCGCCTCCACCGCCGCCGGCCAGCGGCGCGTGAGCAGGATGCGCGGTCGGGTCACCGGCCGCCCTTGCGCGGCGGCGCGGGCGGCTCGGGCGGCAGGTTGCAGGTCGGCAGCTTCAGCTTGGCCATGTCCTCGCACGTCCGCACCTGCGCGGTGCCGTCGGGTCCGACGAACACGCCATAGGCGCCGCCGGGCGTGCAGCGGATGCTCCACATCGTCAGGTTCTTGAGCGTGCCGCGGAACACCGCCGGCCCCACCCGGCCGCAGCGCTGGCCGTAATTGACGATCGCGCCGCGCAGCACCGCGCGGCGCTGCGCGTCGCCCATCGCCTGCATCCGCTGGACATAGGGGTTGGGCGGCGGCGCGGCGGCGGCGGGCGCGGCGGAGGCCGCCGCCAGCAGCGCCAGCAGGATCTTGATCATCGCATCCTCCACCCTTCCGGCCGCGTTCCGGCGAAGCACCTTATCATCGCGATGCCCGCAGCGTGCAATCCGGCGGCCATCTTCAGGTTCGATCGCGGACTCGCGCGGCAAGGCGTTGGCGTGGCACGACTAACCGAGTCCGTAACGGTTGAGACGAGCGGCGGCTTGCCTGTACGTTCGGCTATATGGGGCGTCCGGGTGCAGCGGACGCGTGGGGAATGCGATGTCGTTTGCTTGGGTTGGGTGCCGCGTGCGGCGCGCGGTGTGCGCGCTGCTCGTCCTGTTGGTAGGGGCCGGGCTGGCCCAGCCGGCTTCGGCGTTCGTGCCGCCGCGCTACGCCGCCATCCTGGTCGATCCGCGCACGGGCGAGGTGCTCTACGCCAACGCGGCGGACGAACTGCGCCATCCAGCCTCGATCACGAAGATCATGACGCTGTATCTGGCGTTCGACGCGCTGGTAGCCGGCAAGCTGAAGCTCAGCGACCAGATCACGATCTCGCGCCACGCGGCAGCGCAGCGTCCGTCGCGGCTGGGGCTGGCCGCGGGCAAGAGCATCAGCCTGGACGATGCGATCCACATCGTGACGGTCAAGTCCGCCAACGACCTGGCGGTCGCGATCGCCGAGCGGATCGGCGGCAGCGAGAGCGAATTCGCCGAGATGATGACGCGCAAGGCGCGGTCGCTCGGCATGACCAACACCATTTTCACCAATGCCTCGGGCCTGGCCGATCCCGGCAACGTGACCACCGCGCGCGACATCGCGACACTGTCGGCGGCGCTGCTGCGCGTGCACCCCAGCTACTACGCCTATTTCGGCCAGCGCGGATACAGCTACGACCGGCAGAGCTTTACCAACCACAACCACCTGCTCGGCAAGATGACCGGGCTGGACGGGATCAAGACCGGCTACACCGTGGACGCCGGCTTCACCCTCGCCGCCTCCGCGCAGCGCGACGGTCGGCGGCTGATCGCCGTAGTGCTGGGCGAGCCGAGCATCCCCGCGCGCAACCGCGACGTGACCGCGTTGCTCGACGCCGGCTTCTCGGTGCTCGACCGCCGCCGCGACGGCGAGGATACCAGCGTCGCCGCGAACCTGCCGACGCTGAACCACCCGGCGCTGCGCATCGCCGCGTTGCAGGGCGAGCAGGGCTCGCGCAACGACCTGGCGGTGGCGCACCGTCCGATCCGGCTGGCGCATGCGCCGAAGACGCGCGCCGCGGCGCGGGCGGGCGTGACGCGCCACAAGGCGACGCGCCTCGCCGCCCACAGCGCGCATGCGGGCAAGAAGAGCGCCAGCGCCTCGGCGAAGAAATCGAAGCGCACGCAGCTGGCCGACAAGGGCGCCGACCGGAAGCGCAAGCGGGACTAGACCGACCTTCCCCCTCCCCCCGGCGGGGAGAGGGCTGGGGTGAGGGGGAGCGGCGGCGAAGCCGGCGCGTCCCACCGCTGAGTTCGGAAACCCTCACCCGACCCTCTCCCACATGGGAGAGGGCTAAGTGAGCATCGCGCTTGCCGCGCCCGCCATGTCGATCGCGAAGCCGATCCACATCGCGGACAGCGCGATGCACGAAGCCAGATAGGCCAGGAAGCGCGGCATCACCTTGTTGGGGCCGACATGGATGATGCTATGGACGATGCGCAGCCCCACGTAGATCCACGCCAGCAGCACCTGGATATGATCGCCGTGGTGGGTGATCAGCAGCAGCGGCACCAGCGCGAAATACAGCACCGGCATCTCGAACAGGTTGGCCAGATTGTTGGCCGGCATCTCGACCGGGCGGAAATAGCGCATCGCCGCCTCGCCGTCGGCGAAGCTCTCCGCGGTCGGCGGATGGCGCTTCATGTGGCCGAAGCGCTGGACGAACAGCGTGATCCACACCGCGAACACGAGGCCGACCAGCACGAAGGTGGGCCAGAGAATTCCGATCGGCATCGCGCTATCCCTCTCGCTCGCTTGGGCCGCGCACGCTAGTCCTGTTCGCGCCGTCGCCGCAACCGGGCTGTCGGCGGGAGGCGGCATGATCGTTCCGCGCGAGACGCAGACCAGCGCCGATGTCGCCGGCCATTATGACGAACTCGACTTCGTCTACCGCGAGATCTGGGGCGAGCACGTCCATCACGGCCTGTGGCGCACCGGACGCGAGCCGCCGGAGCGCGCGGTGGAGGCGCTGGTCGATCTCGTCGCCGAGCGGCTGGGCGTGCGCGCCGGCGAGCGGCTGATCGACATCGGCTGCGGCTACGGCGCCAGCGCGGCGCGGATCGCGGCGCTGCACGGTGGGCACGTCACCGGCGTCACCTTGTCGGCGGAGCAGCTGGCGGTCGCGGCGAAGCGCCCCGGCGATCTGTCGTTCCAGCGGCAGGACTGGCTCGCCAACAGTTTCCCCGATGCGGGCTTCGACCGGGCGTATGCGATCGAAAGCTCCGAGCACATGGTCGACAAGCAGCGTTTCTTCGACGAGGCGTGGCGCACGCTGAAGCCCGGTGGGCGGCTGGTGATCTGCGCCTGGCTCGCGAAGGAAACGCCCACGCGCTGGGAGGTGGATCACCTGCTCGAGCCGATCTGCCGCGAAGGGCGGCTGCCGGGCATGGGCACGCGCGGCGACTATGCGGCGATGGCGCGGGCGGCGGGGTTCGCGGTCGCGGGGTTCGAGGATATCAGCCGGTCGGTCAGGCAGACGTGGACGATCTGCCTGCGCCGCTTCCTCGCCAAGCTGGCGACGCGGGCGGAGTATCGCGCGCTGGTCGCCAGCCCGCTCACGCGCAACCGCAGCTTCGCGCTGAGCGTCCCCCGCCTGATCCTCGCCTACCGCACCGGCGCGATGCGCTACGGCGTGCTGACGTTCGACAAGCCTGCTCCGTCACGGTGACGCCCGTGCCCCGGCGCACGCCGGGGCCCAGCATCGGGCCGCTCATAGCTGGATCCCGGCCTGCGCCGGGGTACGGCTTCCGGGACGACGATTTACGGCGTCTGCTGCGCAGGGCTGGCCGGCACCGCGTTCGCAGCCGAGCGCCCCGGCCCCTCCGCCAGCGGCGCGGCGGTGGGCGCGGTGAGCGGCAGGTTGGCGGGTGCTTCGGCGTAAGCGGTCGCTGCCAGCGTCGGCACCGCATCGGGCGATGCGGCGGCGAGCTTCAGGCCTTCGTTGCGGCGATAGGTGTCTTCCAGGAACGAGCGCGGCTTGCCCATCAGCTCCTTGGTCTCGACCACGTTCATGCCCAAAGTGCGCGCGAGGTCGGCGACGAAGTGGACGCAGTTGCGGCGGTTGAGATTATAGGATTTGCCGGGAATGGCGCGCCACTTATCCATCGTCGCCAGCACGGCGGCATATTGCCCGTCGCTCAGCACCATCTTCCAGTGCGGCTGGCTGTTGGCGACGTAGGGCTTGGGCGCGGATTCGATATCGCCTTCCACCGATCCCATCAGGATCGCAGGCGTGATACGCTTGGCGGTGAAGCCGTAATTGCCGTCGATCGCGGCACCGCCCGCGTCGGGGGTGCCCTGGAGCAGGACGAAGGCGTGGGGAAAGCTCGATCCGAAATCGTGCGAGTAGAAGGTGATCGTCACCGCGGCGGCGGCGGGCCAGCCGGCGCACAGCAGCAGCAGGAACGGCAGCAACCGCCGGAGGATCATCGGCCACGCTCCACCAAACCAAGCCCGCGCAAGCGGTTAGCCGGGGCGGCGACGGGCCGCAAGACGAACCGTATCGGCTCGTTGTTCTCCAACGGCGGCGGATGACCGAAGCGTGGCTGGGGTGCGACGAAGTTTTTCCTTATTCTCTACTCGCATAGGAGAGAATAAGTTGGGCTCAAGGGAGAAGAAAATGAACCGTCGATTTGCGATTCTGGGGGGAGCGCTGGCCGCGCTGGCGATGGTCGCGCCCGCGGTGGCGGCACCTGCCGTCGAGCTGCTCAACGTATCCTATGATCCGACCCGCGAGCTGTACCGCGACATCAACGCCGCCTTCGCCCGGCGCTGGCAGGCACAGGCCGGCCAGGCGGTCGCGATCAAGCAGAGCCACGGCGGATCGGGCAAGCAGGCGCGATCGGTGATCGACGGGCTGCCGGCGGACGTCGTGACGCTGGCGCTGGCCTACGACATTGACGAGATCGCCTCGCGCGGCAAGCTGCTGCCGGCCAACTGGCAGAGCCGGCTGCCGCAGAATTCGACGCCTTATTATTCGACGATCGTGTTCCTCGTGCGCAAGGGCAATCCCAAGGGCGTCAAGGACTGGAACGACCTGATCAAGCCCGGCGTGAAGGTGATCACGCCCAACCCCAAAACGAGCGGCGGCGCGCGCTGGAATTATCTGGCGGCGTGGGGCTATGCCAGGCGGACTTACGGATCGGACGCCAAGGCGCGAGAATATATGACGCGGCTGTTCAAGAACGTGCCGGTGCTCGATTCCGGCGCGCGCGGCGCCACCACCACCTTCGTCGAGCGCGGCCAGGGCGACGTGCTGCTCGCGTGGGAGAATGAGGCGTTCCTGGCGGTCAACGAGCTGGGCGCGGGCAAGTTCGAGATCGTCGTCCCCTCGATCTCTATCCGCGCCGAGCCGCCCGTCGCGGTGGTCGACAAGAATGTCGACCGGAAGGGCACGCGCAAGGTGGCCGAGGCCTATCTCAAATATCTCTACACGCCCGAGGCGCAGGAGATCATCGCGAAGAATTACTACCGCCCGCGCGATCCCGCGGTCGCGGCGAAATATGCAGCCAAGTTTCCCAAGGTGGAGCTGCTGACGATCGACGGCAATTTCGGCGGTTGGCAGCGCGCGCAGGCCGCGCACTTCAATGACGGCGGCATGTTCGACCAGCTTTTCGAAGACGCCCGACGCTGACTCCCCGAGGCGCCCCTGACGGTCCGGCGCCTGCGTGCCGGACCGCCCTTCTTTCTCCGGAGACCATTCGATGCGCACCCACCTGCTCGGCGGCGCGATGCTCGTGCTCGCGCCCGCCCCCCTGCTCGCCCAGGCGGCGACGCCGCCGTCCGGCGCCAGCTCGGTCGACGCGCCGCTGACGGACAGCGACAGCAAGACCTCGGACGTCACCGGCCGCAGCGATACGCCCGCACCCGCCGCCGACGGCTCGCCGCTCGATACGACCGTGCCCGCAGACGACGCCCCGCCGCCGCCGGTGGTGGCGAAGACCGGCGATGCGGTGCTCGACCGGCTGAACGCGCTGGAGGCGAAGGTCGCGCAGCTGGAGGCGCGCAACCGCCAGCTGGAGGAAGCCGCCGCCAACACGCAGGAGCGCGTGCAGAAGGTCGAGGTTCGCGCCGCCAAGGGCGTGCAGCCGGGGCCGGCGCCCACCTTCGCCGACGTGAACGACACCTTCACGTTCAAGCCGCGCGGCACGTTCCAGATCGACGCCGCCGCCTATAACGAGCGCGCCGGCGGTTACGATTATAACAACGGCACGGACATCCGCCGCGCCCGCTTCGGCTTCGACGGCACCGCGTTCAAGGTGTTCCGCTACCGGATCGAGGCGGAATATGTGAAGAACACGGTCAACCTGCTCGACGCCTATGTGCAATATGTCGCGATCCCGAAGTTCGTGCTCACCGTCGGCCAGCACAAGGCGCCGTACGGGCTGGAGGCCAACAGCACCGACGCGCTCAACACCTTCCTCGAACGCGGCATGGCCAACAACGCGTTCGGCGCGGTGGGGGCGGAGCGCCGCGTCGGCCTGTCGGTGGCCTACCAGACCGACAAGTTGAACGCCGCGGTCGGCCTGTTCGGCGCGGGCGAGGGCGTCCAGCGCAACGCCACCACGCCGGACGAGGTGTACAGCGTCAACGGCCGCGTCACGTGGGAACCGATCCTCGATACCGGGCGTGTCGTCCACGTCGGCGCCTCGGCCTATCACGCCAGCCAGATCGCCGCGAAGACGATCACGCTGGGCGACCGGCCCGACACGCGCGTGGACGGCGGGCTGCTCGAATCGCTGACGCTGGCACCCGTCACCACCGGCGCCGCCACCGCCCGCACCCGCGGCGTGCGCAGCGCCACCTTCGTCGGCGGCGAGGGCGCGGTGGTGTACGGCCCCTTCTCGGTGCAGGGCGAATATGATCGGCTGGCGGTGGACCGCTACGATGCGGTGCCGACGCTGCACTTCGACGGCTTCTACGCCTTCGCCACCTTGTTCCTGACCGGCGAATCGCGCGTGTTCAAGAACGGCATCGTCGACCGAATCAAGCCGTATAACGACTTCAACCCCAAGGCCGGCCACTGGGGCGCGTTCGAGCTGGCGGCGCGCTACGACCAGCTGAACCTGACCGACCACGATCTGTCCCCGCTGTCGCGCAAGGCGACGACCTACACCGCGGGGCTCAACTGGTATCTCAATCCCAACACGCGCTTCATCTTCAACTATATCCGCTTCAAGGGCACCAACTCGCCGCTGGTGGTCGCGCCGGTCGCGGTCAACGGCACGACCGCCAAGGGCGACGCCTTCGCCAGCCGGCTGCAGTTCGACTTCTGACGCGGGCCTGATAGGCTGGCCGGGAAACCGCTGGAGACTCGCGCGATGGGAATGTTGGACGGCCTGATCGGCCAGGTGATGCAGAGCCACGAGGTCGAGAATCTCGCGGCGAGGGTCGGGCTCTCCGCCGATCAGGTCGCGGCGGCGGTGACCGCGCTGACGGCGGCGCATCCGCAGCCCGGCGACACGGTGCAGACCGCCGCCGACAGCACCGGCCTGCCGACCGGCAAGCTGAACGAGGTGCTCAGCCATATCGGCGGCGAGGGCGCGCTGACGCGCTTCTCCTCGATCCTGAACGAATCGGGCGGGGCTGGCGGCGTGCTGGGCGGGATCGCCTCCAGCATCTTCGGCAAGTCCTGACCGGCGCGCCCGGGGGCGACGCCGGCGTCCCCCCGCTGGGGCGCCTGTTCGCCGAGCTGCCCGCCTTCCTGCGCCGTCCGTTCTTCGCGCGCGCCTGCCGCCGGATCGCCGCCGTGCATCGCGGCGACGGGCGGACGGTGATGGTGATCCCCGGTTTCCTGGCCGGCGACATCTTCACGCTGCGGCTGCGCCGGACGCTGGCGCTCGCCGGCTACCGTGCCGAAGGGTGGGGCGGCGGGATCAATTCGGGCGTGCGCGCCGACCTGCTCGATCGACTGCTCGGGCGGATCGAGCGGATTGCCGCCGGGCGGCCGCTGGTGCTGGTGGGCTGGAGCCTCGGCGGCCTGTATGCGCGCGAGGCCGCGAAGCTGCGCCCCGAACTGGTGGAGCGCGTGATCACGCTGGGGAGCCCCTTCTCCGGCGACCTGCATGCCAATCGTGCGTGGCGGATGTACGAATGGGTCAACCGCCATCCGGTCGACCGGCCGCCGATCGACGTGGACCTGCCGGTCAAGCCGCCGGTCCGCACGATCGCGTTATGGACGCCGCGCGACGGCATCGTCGCTCCGGCCGCGGCGCGCGGCAAGCCGGGCGAGAGCGACGCGCAGGTGCAGGTCGATTGCAGCCACATGGACTTCTGCTCGAACCCGCGCGCGCTGGAGGCGATCCTGGAGGCGATCAGCGGGTGAAAGCCCTCAATCACCCGTCATCCCAGCGAAAGCTGGGATCTCGTTGGACGTCGCGTCTCACCTCCGGGAGATGCCAGCTTTCGCTGGCATGACGTGGAAGGAAAAGCCGCGCCCACCTACCCCATCTGCGTCAGCACGAACGCATAGGCTTCGGCATCCTCGCGCAGCGAATCGTAGCGGCCCGACTTGCCGCCGTGGCCCGCGCCCATGTTGATCTTCAGCAGCAGCGGGTTCGCGTCCGTCTTGGTCGCACGCAGCTTCGCCGCCCATTTGGCCGGCTCCCAATAGGTCACGCGCGGGTCGTTCAGCCCGCCGGTGATCAGCATCGGCGGATAATCCTGCGCCGAGACATTGTCGTACGGGCTGTACGAATGGATCAGCGCGAAAGCTTGCCGGTCGGTGATCGGGTTGCCCCACTCGGGCCATTCGCCGGGGGTGAGCGGCAGGCTCTCGTCCTGCATCGTCGCCAGCACGTCCACGAACGGCACGTCCGCCACCACCGCGCCCCACAGCCCGGGATCGGTGTTGGCGACGACGCCCATCAGCTCGCCGCCGGCCGACCCGCCGTTGATCGCGATCCGGCCCGCCTCCGTGAAGCCCGCCGCGATCAGCCCGTTGGCGGCATCGACGAAATCGTGGAACGTGTTCCACCGCGCGCCCGCCTTGCCCTGCAGATACCAGTCGTAGCCCAGATCGTCGCCGCCGCGGATGTGCGCGATGGCATAGGCCCAGCCGCGGTCCAGCAGGCTCATCCGCTTGGTCGAGAAGCTGGGCGGGATCGCGTGCCCGTAGGCGCCGTAGCCGTAGAGGAACAGCTTGCCGGTGCCGTCCCTCGGGAACCCCTTGGGATAGACCACCGACACCGGGATGGTCGCCGTGCCGTCGCGCGACGGCACCGTCAGCCGCTCGGTCTCGTAGCGCGAGGGGTCGTAGCCGGACGGCACCTCCTGCACCTTCAGCGTGGTCAGCGTTGCGCTGTCGGGCGCGTAGTCGAACACCGTCGCCGGCGTGACCATCGAGCTGTAGTGCAGCCGGTAGGCCGGCGGACCGAACGCCGGGTTGCCGGCCAGCCCGGCGGAGTAGCTCGCCTCGGGGAAGGGCACGCGGCTTTCCGCGCCGTCATAGCTGCGCAGCCGCACCTGATCGAGCCCGTCGACCCGCTCGCTCAGCACGATGTGCCGCGCGAAGCTGGTCGCCCCGCGCAGATAGACGCGGTCCGATCCGGCGATGACGGTGGTCCAATCGCCCGGCGCGGACGGGTTCGCCTCGGCCAGGCGGAAGTTGACGTGATCGTCGTTGGTCAGGATCCACAGCTTGCCGTGCGCGGCGTCCACCGAATATTGCCGCTTCTCCCGCCGCGGCGAGACGAGCAGCGGCTCCGCGGCGGGATCGGCAGTGGGGACGAGGCGGACTTCGCTGGTCTGGTGGTCGCCGGTCGCGATCACGATCCACTGCCGGTCCTGCGTGCGGCCCAGCCCCACGTTGAACCCCTGGTCCTCGGTCTCCTCGTACAGCGTCACGTCGCTCGCGGGATCGCTGCCCAGCCGGTGGAGACGGGCGCGGTAGGTGCGCCAATTGTCGTTGACTTCGGTGAAGGCGATCGCCGCGGAGTCCGCGCTCCACACCACCGCGCCGTTGGCGACGGTCGTCACCGTCTCGATGTCGGCGCCGGTCGCCAGGTCGCGGATGCGCAAGGTGAAGCGCTCCGCCCCGCTCGCATCCGCCGACCAGGCGGCAAGCTTGCCGTCGGGGCTGACCGACAGCGCCTGCAGCCGGAAATAATCCTTGCCCTCGGCCTCGGCCGGCTCGTCGAGCAGGACCTGCTCGTCCCCGCCTGCCGCGGGGCGGCGATACCAGACGCGGTACTGCCCGCCGGGGCGGAACGCCCACCAGTAGGTCCAGTCGCCATCCTGGTGCGGCACGCCCGAGTCGTCCTCCTTCAGCCGCCCCTTCATCTCGGCGAACAGCGTGTCGACCAGCCCAGCGTGGGGGGCCATCGCCTGCTCGAACCAGGCATTTTCTTCGGTCAGGTAGGCGAGCACGTCGGGATCGGTGACGGTCGGGTAGTTGGGATCCTTGAGCCAGGCATAGGGATCCTCGACGGTGTAGCCGTGGCGTTCGTAGCGGTGGGGGCGGATCGCGGCGACGGGGGGCGTGTCTGTCATCGGCGCGATGTAGGGCGCACTTCTCCTGCCGTCACCCCAGCCCCCAGTCGTCACCCCAGCGGAAGCTGGGGTCTCGTGCGGCGAACCACGCCACCCATCCCACGAGATGCCAGCTTTCGCTGGCATGACGAACCGCGGTATGACGCCGTCATTCCAATCTTCCGAGGCACACCCATGTCCACCTACCAGGATCGCCTGACCGCGCTGCGCGAGGAGCTTGCGCGCCGCCGGCTCGACGGCTTCGTCGTGCCGCTGACCGACGAGCATATGAGCGA
>CAXUMU010000045.1:0-14832 GCA_964252145.1 uncultured Sphingomonadaceae bacterium | reverse complement strand
CCCCTCCCCCGTCGAGGGGGAGGGGCTATAAGACCGAGGCGGCGATGCTATAGCCCCACCATGCCCGCCCCTCTCCTCTCGCTCGAAGGCCTCGGCCTGCGCCAGGGTGCCGGCTGGCTGCTGCGCGGGCTCGACCTCTATGTCGGGGAGCGCGACCGGCTGGCGCTGATCGGCCGCAACGGCGCGGGCAAGACGACGCTGCTCAAGCTGCTCGCCGGCCGCATCGATTTCGACGAGGGGCGGCGGACGATCCGGCCAGCGATGCGCGTCGTGCTGCTCGACCAGGATCCGAGCGTCGAGGGGCACGCGACGCTGCGCGACTTCGCGCTCGCCGCGCCCGACGCGCCGCCGGCACACGACGTCGAGGCCATCGCCGACCAGCTCGGCATCGATCTCGACCGCGAGGCGGCGACCGCCAGCGGCGGCGAGCGGCGACGCGCCGCGATCGCCCGCGCGCTGGCGCAGGACCCCGACGTGCTGCTGCTCGACGAGCCGACCAATCATCTCGATGTCGCGGCGATCGAGTGGCTCGAAACCTGGCTGCAGCGCTTCACCGGCGCCTTCATCGCGATCAGCCACGACCGCCGTTTCCTGACGCGCCTCACCAAGGCGTCGCTGTGGCTGGAGCGCGGCATGATCCGCCGCGCCGAGGTCGGCTTCGGCGGCTTCGAGGCGTGGACGAGCCAAGTCCATAAGGAGGAGGCGAAGAACGCCGACAAGCTCGACAACAAGCTCAGGCAGGAGCTGCACTGGCTGGAGCGCGGCGTCACCGGGCGGCGGCGGCGCAACCAGGGCCGGCTCGCCAAGCTCGACGCGATGCGCGCGGAGCGCCGCGCCATGCTCGGGCCGCAGGGCACCGCCAAGCTGCAGCTCGAGTCGAACGACGCCAAGACCAAGGTCGTAATCGACGCCAAGGAGGTGTCGAAATCCTTTGGCGGCCGGCCGATCATCAGCAACCTGTCGCTGCGCATCCAGCGCGGCGACCGGATCGGCGTCGTCGGCCCCAATGGCGCGGGCAAGACCACGCTTCTGAAGCTGCTGACCGGCGAGCTTGAGCCGGACAGCGGCAGCGTGCGCCGCGCCAAGACGCTGGAGGGCGTGCTGATCGACCAGCAGAGGACGCTGCTCGAGCCCGGCAAGCGGGTCCGCGACATCATCGCAGACGGCGGCGACTGGATCGAGATCGGCGACACGAAGAAGCACATCCAGGGCTATCTCAAGGAGTTCCTGTTCGATCCCGGCCTCGCCGACGCGCGGGTCGAGACCTTCTCGGGCGGCGAGCGGTCGCGGCTGCTGCTGGCGCGCGAGTTCGCGCGCAGGTCCAACCTCCTCATTCTCGACGAGCCGACCAACGATCTCGACCTCGAGACTCTCGATCTGCTACAGGAGGTGATCGGCGACTATGAGGGCACCGTCCTGATCGTCAGCCACGACCGCGACTTCCTCGACCGCACGGTGACGATGGTGGTCGGCCTCGATGGCTCGGGCCGCGCCGATGTGGTGGCGGGCGGCTATGCCGACTGGGAGGCGCGGCGGGCGCCGGCGGTGGTCGCGAAGACCAAGGCAGCTCCAGTCGCCTCGACCACGCCGAAGCCGCTCGCCAAGCTGACCTACAAGGAGCAGCGCGAGCTCGACCTGCTGCCCGCCGAGATCGAGCGCCTGCAGGCCGAGATCGCCACGACCGAGCGGTTGCTCGGCGACGCCGGCCTCTACAAGTCCAATCCCGCGCGCTTCGCCGAGCTCAGCACGACGCTTGACCGCGCCGGAGCCCGGCTGGCCGAGGCTGAGGACCGCTGGATCGAGCTCGAGGCCAAGGCGGAAGAGCTGACGCGCGGCTGATGCGCCAAGGCGACGGTGCCCTATTCACCACTCGCATATTATCCTCGTTTCGAACGGGTGCCGGCCCTGCCCGGTCGCCGGGTCTTCCGGAACATCAGGCGGTGGCGGCCGGACCGTGCGCGGCTTTGAGGGCTTTCCAGTAAATCGGCTCGACGAGGATCATCAGCGCCGCTGCGGCCAGCGCGATCCCGAAGAAGACCGGAAACGCCAGCGCGTAGCTGTCGGAAAGGTTGAACAGCAGGCCCATCAGCCAAGGTCCTACGGCGAACCCGGCGGTGATGAACGCGGTGTAGACGCCCAGCAAAGTGCCTAGGCGCTCGGTTCCGAATACGTGCTTGGTTATCACGGTCGTGTCGAGCAGCACGCCCGAATGCGCTACCGCACGCATGACGATGAAGGCGGCGAAGATCAGCGGGTTGCCCAGGATCATCGCGAGCAGGCTGGCGAAGCCGAGCACCACGTAAAATGCCGCCGCACCGCGCGTCGAAGTGCGATCGAAGATATTGCCGGCGATCACGCGTCCGAAAAAGCCGATGATCCCCATGGCGCTGATGCCGATCGCGATGGTCTCTTGCGAAAGCGAAAGATCGGAGAAGATCAGGACCTGATGCTGGATGAAGGCCTGATCGACCATCCCGCCCAGAAACACCGATCCCGCCAGCAGCCAAAAGACCGGCCGCTTCATGAAGTGGGCAAGGGATTTGAAATCAATCGGCGTGCCCTTGCCGACCTCCGGCGCGCGAGCGGCCTGCTTTCGTGCCGAGAGCGCCGCGACGAGCAGGACGGGGAGCGTTATCAGCCACACGCCCAAAGACATCAGCGCAATGCCCATTCGCCATCCGAAGGCGCTGATCAGCGTCGCGATGGCGATCGGAACGATCATCGAGCCGACGCTGGCGCCCAGCAAGGCGATCCCCATCGCGGTCCCTTGCGACCGGTGGAACCGCTGTGAAATCAGCACCTTCACAGCGGTGATCGTGCCGGGACCGGCGAAGCCGAGCAGCATCCCCATCGCATAGTAGCTGGTCAGCGAACCGACCCATAGAAAGCCGATCATCCCCGCTCCGCCGATGGCGGCGGCGACCGCGAGCGCCGCCATCGCGCCGATGCTGTCGATGAAACGCCCGACCAGCAGCGCGGCGACGGCACCCGTGGCGTATTTGGCGGACGCGAGCAGGGTAGCCTGTTCGCGAGTCCAGCCGAACTCGCGGATCACCTCGGGGAAAAGAAAGGGAAGCGAGAACGTCGGCGCAGAGAACGTGAACGTCATGCAGACGATCGCAAGCGCGAGCGCAATTCTGTTGTCGCCAAACTCGGAGCGGAAGGCCGCGTCGAACTTCACCATGACTCAATCTTTCGGATCGATCGTTAAACGTCGGTGCCCAGGTACGCGCCTCGTCTCTCCAGCTCGCGCTGCAACAGCGTGACATCCAGGGACCGGATATCGGTAGCGGCGGCGGCCGCCATTGCTGCCGCGCACCCGGCGGCTTCCCCCATCGCGAAACACGCGCCCGACACGCGCGCAGCCGATTGCGCCCCGTGATCCATCGACGCGCATCGCCCAACCACGAACAGATTGGACAATCCCGCGCAGAGAAGCATCCGGTACGGCAGGTGGTTGAAGCCCCGGCTGCCGGGAATGTCCTGGAACCGGAACAGGACGCCACCCTCGACATGGTCCTCGATCGGCCAGCCGTTGACGCCGATGGTATCCGGGAAGCTGGCGCATCCCAGGACGTCGTCGACCGTCAGCAGGTAATCGCCGACGATGCGGCGCGTCTCTCGAATGCCGATCTGGGGCGGAATGTCCACGATATAGGCCTCGGCGAACTCCGGGACCGCTTCCTTCAGCAGGTCGAAGGTATCCCGGATCTGTCGGCGGCCTTCGATCTCGCCCGCGCTGAGCTCATCGGCGTCGACACCGTTGACCGCGCTCCCTTCGGCATTGGCCACCTGGGTCAGGTTGACGCGCCATTCGATCGGATCCTTCTGCGGACGGATGGTGGGCGACTTGCGCGGAAAACGGCGTCCGGTCCTCTCCTCGGTCGCTGCCATCAGGGCGGGAAACTCCGTCCACCCGCGCCGCGCCGCAAGCGACGGATCGACATGGTTCATCCGGAACATCGTCGAGGGATACATCCTGTCGGCCTTGTCGCGGGCATCGTCCTGCGCCCCGGCGAACATCGCCAGGTCGCCGTCACCCGAGGCATCGATGAAGACCTGCGCGTTGACCGCCCGCCTGCCCGATTTCGTCTCCAGCACGAGCGTGGCGATGCGCCCGGCATCATCGGTGATCGCTGCCACGGCCAGGCTGTGGAACAGGATGCTCACCCCGGCATCGATCAGCAGGTCGTCGGCGGCGATCTTGTAGACCGAGGTGTCGTAGGCCTGACCCATCGATCGCCCGCCAAGGACTTCGTGCGGCGGGCGCAGTCCCCCGAGCCGATCGATGCGGTCCAGGAGATCGTCCGCGACGCCATGGACCACGCGTTCGAGCTGGCCGAAGCGGTTGGCGAAGAGACCGCAGAAGTTGGTGACGCCGGCGGCCGTTCCCATGCCGCCGAGAAAGCCATAGCGCTCGACCAGCAATGTCCGGGCGCCCCCGCCCGCCGCCGCCGCGGCCGCCGCGATGCCGGCGGGACCGCCGCCCAGCACGACGACGTCGAAGCTGGCCCAAAGCGGCGTCTGCCGCGCCTCCTCGCGGATCATAACTTCGCTCATGATCAGAACCTCGCGGACATGCTGGTGTAGAAGAATCGCCCGCGCGTATCGTAGATGCCCGATACGGTCGGCGCTTGCGGGTCGACGATCGTGCGAGCGGGCGCGGTGATGAGCGGTGGCTGCTTGTCGAACAGGTTCTTCACCCCGACCGAGAACTGGAAGCGATCGTCCATCACCGCGGCGCGCAATTGCAGATCGTGGTAGGCCACGGTCGGCACGTGATTCAGCGCGGCCAGCGCGGACGTATCGGGGATCGTCGTGTCGGCCAGCGCGGAATCGTAGATGCGCACCTGATACGCCAGGCTGACATCGTCGAGGTTGACGATCGCCTGCGCATCGTAGCGGTTCTTGAAATCACCGACCTGCCCCAGCCGCCTGTCGAGCGTGGCGCCCTGCCTGGACAGGAAGTCGTGCTTGATGAGCCTGGACCAGCCCGCCGAGACATCGATGCCCAGCCCGCCAACGCCGAGGAACCCGCTGCCCGAACGGTAATTGATGCGCGTGTCGACCCCCGACAACGTCTCGGTGGCGGCATTGAACGTGCCGTTGTTGACGTTGATGATCTGCCGCGAGGAAGGATCGCGGTAGATCAGCGAACAGAATTGCGCGGGACGCGTCGTCTGGTCGTAACACTGGTTGACCGCGTCCTGCAGCGACACGGTGGAGATCACGTTGCGGATGCGGATGTGATAATAGTCGCTGGTCAGCGACAGTCCGCGAAGAAAATGCGGCGTCAGGACCCCGCCCGCGGTCAACGTCCGGGCCTTTTCAGCCTCCAGGGCCGGATTGCCGGCGACGATCGACGACACCAGCTGGCTTTGCACCTGAGTCTGGTTGAAGCCGGCGGCCGCTGCGCCCAGGTCGGCTGCACAGGCGCTGATCCGCGCAGCCGACCGAACGATCGCGCTGCCGTTCTCCGCCACCGTATCGCAGGGATCGATGATCGTCGCCGCGACTCCGTCCGCGGGGGCAAAGAGCTCGCGCAGATTGGGCGCGCGGATCGCGGCGGCGTAGACCGAGCGAAGACGCAGGTCGGAGGAGACCTTCCAGTCGCCGCGGACGCTCCACGAGGTTTGCGATCCGACCGTGCTGTAATCGGAGTGACGAACCGCCCCGCCTACTTCGAGCCGATCGAAGAAGCGGGTGTCGGCGAGGATCGGCACCGTGACCTCGCCGAAAACCTCCGACACGTCGAACGACGTTTTCGGCAATCCGACGATGAAGCGGATGGAGTTCGAATTATCGATCTGCGATGCGGATGGCGTCACGCCGGCCGTCTCGCGGCGGTATTCCGCCCCGGCGACGATCGCGACATCGCCGGCGGGAAGCGAGACGACCGGCCCGGTAACGAAGCCCGAGACGACCAACTGGCTTGCCGACGTGCGCGCGCCCGAATCGATCAGGAGATAATCGAGCAGCGGCCGGCCGGCCGGCTGGGGCTGGCCGAAAAAGTTGAACGGCACGCATCCTTGCGCGCGCGCCGCCGCGTCGGCGCAGCGATCGTCGGCGAAGTTGAGCGGCGTGCCGTTGTCATCGACGTTCAGGGTCTGCGCCAGCCGCAACCGGTTGAACGCGCCATAGTCGGTCTGCTCGGTCTTGAGCTTGCCGTATTGGCCGTACACCTCATAGTTGAAGCTCCTCGGCAGCTGGCCTCGCAATCCGGCTGCGACGCGAAACGTGTCGCGTTCGATCGTGGTGCTGAGCGGTGGCAATTCGGACAGCCGCGACTGGACGGTAAGGCCGGCGGCGGGGATCGCGCCGATGATCGGGATCAGCGCACGGGCGTAGGGATTGTTGGCGGGAACGCGCGGCTGGTTCGTCGGCGTGTCCAGATCGGTGTACAACAGCGGCGATCCGGTGAACTGTTCCAGTCGCGGCTCGTAGCTGACCGACGTCTTCGAATGGGCATATGAGCCTTCGGCGAATGCCGTCACGGTGAAATCGCCGTTTTCGAGCAGGTCGAAATGGGCCGTCGCGGCGCCGCTGATCCGCTCCTGTGGCAGGCTCAGGTTCCGGTTGGGCACGCGCTGGAACCGCGTCTGCTCGATCGGAAGGGTGCTGGTCGGCACGAGGACGTTGTTCGCGTTGAAACTGAACGTTCGGCCGCCATTGGTGATCAGCTCGTTCGGGATCGCGGCCGAGCCGTTGCTGGGCTGCGACGTGAAGTTGAGGACGTCGAACTGGCCGAAACCCCGGTCTCGCCCAAAGAAGCCCTTTTGATCGGTATATTCGACCCCGGCCAATATCCCGCCGCGGTCGCCGCCGAAACGGCTGCCGACCAGGCCGCTCACCGCATATTCCTGCGAATCGCCGCGGCTGCTGACGCCGGTGCGCCCGGTGAACTGAACGCCCGTGAACCGGTCCTTCAGGATGACGTTGACGACGCCGCTGACCGCGTCGGCACCATAAACCGCGGAGGCAGCGCCCGTGACGACGTCGATCCGGCTGACCATGATCCCCGGAATGGCATTGAGATCGACCGCGCTCGTTCCGGGATCTCCGCCGACGAAGCGGCGGCCGTTGACCACGACCAGAGTGCGCTGCGTGCCGAGATTGCGCAGGTTGACGTAGTCGCCCCCGGCCGAAAAGCCCGACTGGATCGTGTTGAAGTTCTGCGTTCGGTTGCCTTGCGCGATCCCCAACTGCGGCAGTTCGTTGATCGCTTCCTGGATGTTGTACGTTCCCTTGGCGGCAAGAGCAGCCTCGCCGAGCACGTTGGTCGGCGAGGCGCCCTCCAGCTCCGGGCGGCGGAGCCGCGATCCGGTCACGACAATCTCGGCCCCGCCGTCGTCCGCCGGTCTTGCCGACTGCGGCGCCACCGCCTGATCCGCGGTGGTGGCCGGCGCCGTCGCGTCCGACGGCGGCGACGGCGCCAATTGCGCGCCCGCGTTGCCCGCCGCGAACAGCGTCGTCAGGATCGACCCCGATGCCATCAGGATGCGGGTGCGGCGTGTCCGTTTCGTCGTAGCGGCTTTCATCGACATCTCCCCGTGCCTCTTTGATTGAGACTGCAGCCGGCTCGCCGAGGCGTTTATGCGACTCGAGTCGCACCTGGCGATAAGCTGTTCTATTTCACTGAACGCTATTTGACTACGTTCAATGATGCGAGGTTGTCAATGTGGGTTGGCTATGGCCGCGCGCTGCCGCTCCAACCGAGGCCGGCGCTCACGCTCTGAGTCGCCGTGCGCAGGTGACGGGCGTTGCCGCCGTCGAGCGCGGAATCGAAACTGCTGCTCGACCCGATCAATGTGATCGCCGCATTGACCTCTCCGTCGTGCGCGAAGACAGGGGCCGACAGCGCCGAAAACCCAAGGTGCGACAGGCTATCGGTGCGCGCCATTCCCGCGGCGCGCGTCTCGTCGATTACCTCCGCCACCGCCTTGTCGCTCGCGCCCACGCCCCAGCCGACCGACTGTTCCGCCGCAAGCACCGGTGCGGTTCGCGGGCGCGGCAGGTAAGACAGGAAAACGCGTCCCGTCGCAGTCGACATCACCGGCAGCACGAAGCCGACCTGGAGCGACATGGGCAGCGGGCCCGGCCCGTCGATCCGCTGGATGATGCAAGGGCCGCGATTGCCCCAGACCGCCAGGTAGCATGCCTCGCCCGACATGCGACTGAGCTCGCGGAGCGGATCGCGCGCGATCCGGGCCACGTCGAGCTTCATCAGCGTCGAAAGCCCGAGTTGCAGTGCATAAGGCCCCAGCGTGTACCGGCTTCCCTCCGTCTGGGTCACCAGCCCGACGCGGCGGAACGACACGAGGTACAGGTGCGCCTTGCTGGGCGTGAGGCCCGCGGCGGCCGCCAGATCCTTCAAAGACAGTGCGTCCGGCGCCTCCTCAAGCACCCGAATCAGCTTGAAGCCTATTTCGACCGACTGAATAGACCGTTGACCGCGATCCTGGGGTTGCTCGTCGACCGAGCCGGAGGCTGGTTTGGCGCTGGATTTGGGCATGAAACGCATCATGCCACAGCCAGATCAGCCCACGCCACACGCATCTTGAAAACCGCGTCCCAAAACGCGTTCGTTTGTTTTTAGCAAACTGATTTGACTATTTAGAATGTCGTGATAGGTAGACCCCGCTCGCGACCGAATTGCGTTGTGGATGCTGCCGAGGAAAACGGATGACGGGGGTGTTGATTGCCGGTGCGGGCATTGGTGGCCTCACTACCGCACTGGCATTGCTGCAGAGAGGGATCGACGTCGAGATCTACGAGCAGTCTTCGACGCTCGGTGAGATCGGTGCGGGGTTTCAGATCGGGGCAAATGGCGCGCGGGTGCTCTTTTCACTCGGACTCGAGGAGCAGATCCGGCGACGGTGGAGCTTCATCGAGGGCAAGATCGTTCGACTGTGGAACACCGGCCAGTCGTGGAAGCTGTTCGACCTGGGCGAGGTCTCCGCTCAGCGCTGGGGCTTCCCCTATTTCGTGATGCACCGCGCCGATCTGCACGCGATCCTCGTCGACGCGGTGCGGGCGATAAAGCCCGGCGCCATTCATCTCGGCAGGCCCGTCGCGGGCTGCACCGTCGACACGGACGGAGCGACGCTGGAGTTCGACGACGGCAGCCGCGCGCACGGCGACGTGCTGGTCGGCGCCGACGGAGTCCACTCGGTCGTCCGCCGCACGCTGTTCGGAGCGGACGAAGCGGCCTTCACCGGCTGTATCGCCTGGCGCGGGCTGGTCCCCGCCGACCGCCTGCCGGCGCACCTGATGGCGCCGGTCGGCACCAATTGGGTCGGCTCGGGACGGCACATCGTCCACTATCCGGTCAGGGGCGGCGCGCTGCTCAACTTCGTCGCGGTCGTCGACCACGCCGAGTGGACCGAGGAGAGCTGGACTCTGCGCGGGTCGCAGGCCGAATGCGCGGCCGACTTCGCCGGCTGGCACGAGGATGTCCAGGCGATCATCGCGGCGATCGACGCGCCGTATAAATGGGCGTTCGTCGGACGCGAGCCGATGACGCGCTGGTCGGTCGGCCGCGCCACGCTGCTGGGCGACGCGTGTCACCCGACCCTGCCCTTTCTCGCACAGGGGGCCGGCATGGCGATGGAGGACGGCGTCATCCTGGCGCGTTGCCTGGATGGCCATGCCGACGTGCCGCGGGCGCTCCGCCGGTACGAGGCGGCACGGCTGGAGCGGACGGCCCAGGTCGTGCGCGGGTCGGCGGAAAACGGCCGCCGGTTCCACTCCGCGGCGCTTTCCACCGTCGCCGGCGCCGAGGCCTATGCCGCCGCCGAGTTCGACGAAGGCGCGATCGAGCGCCGCTACGACTGGTTGTTCCGCTACGATGCGCTTACCACCCCTATCGAGGCGACCAGCGTCGCTGCGATGACCTGACGGATGGCGTTCGACTCGATCCAGCTGCGGGCTTGCACACGCGAAGACGCTCATTCGATGCAAGGAGACTCTTCGCGGTGAAACTCGCCACGCTCAAATCGGGCGGCCGCGACGGCACGCTGGTGGTCGTCACCGCCGACCTCACTCGTTGCGCGCGCAGCCGCTACGCTACGTTGCAGGCCGCGCTCGACGAATGGCAGGCCGCCCGTCCGGTGCTGGAGGAGGAGGCGAAGGCGCTGGCCGCCGATCCCGCGGGCGGCGAGCCGTTCGACGAGGCGGCCGCTCACGCGCCGCTGCCCCGCGCCTATGCCTGGTGCGACGGCTCGGCTTACCTCTCGCACATGGCGCGGGTGCGCAAGGCACGCGGCGTCGAGATGCCGGCGAGCTTTCGCGACGACCCGCTGATGTATCAGGGCGGGTCGGACAGCTTCATCGCCGGCCGCGACCCGATCATGATCGCCGACGAGAGCTGGGGCATCGACTTCGAAGGCGAGGTGGCGGTCGTCACCGACGACGTGCCGATGGGCACGGCGGAAGCGGATGCGGCGCGGCACATCGCCCTGGTCTTGCTCGTCAACGATGTTTCCTTGCGCAACCTGATGCCGGCCGAACTGGCCAAGAGCTTCGGCTTCTTCCAGTCCAAGCCTTCGACCGCCTTCGCTCCGGCCGCGGTCACGCCAGACGAGCTCGGGGACGCCTGGATCGGCGCCAAGGTCGACCTGCCGCTCACGGTCACGTATCGCGGGGCCCGCTTCGGAGCGCCGGAAGCCGGCCGCGACCTCCAGTTCGATTTCGCCCGGTTGATCGCCCACGCCGCCAAGACGCGACCGCTCGCGGCGGGCACCATCATCGGTTCGGGCACCGTCTCCAACGAGGATGAATCGACCGGGGGATCCTGCCTTCAGGAGGCGCGCGTGATCGAGACGGTCCGCGACGGCGCGCCGACCACGCCCTTCATGTCGTTCGGGGACCGCATTCGCATCGAGATGATGGGACGCGACGGCCAATCGGTGTTCGGCGCGATCGATCAGGAAGTGCGGCGCTATGCGGGACCCTCTTGAGGATCAACGCGGCGGCGGTCGGCACCTCGCCCGCTCGCGCTAGCGGTTTGCCCCCCTCTCCTACCCAGCCGGAGCCCGTCGCATGAGCCTGCCGCGCCCGATCGCCAGCCTCTCGTTCAGCCACATCGGCATCTTCGTCACCGACATCGACCGGATGGAGCGCTTTTACACGACCGTCCTGGGGCTGCTCGTCACCGACCGGGGCGACATGCCGACCGGAAGGCTCGTCTTCATGTCGCGCGAACCGACCGAGCATCATCAGGTGGTGCTGTGCACCGGCCGTCCCGCCGACCTTGGTTTCACCACGGTCAATCAGCTCTCGTTCCGGCTCGGCACGCTCGACGACCTGCGCGCGGCGCACGCGCTGCTGAAGGAGGCGGGCGCGACCGAGATCAAGCCGATCAACCACGGCATCTCGTGGTCGGTCTACGCGGAGGATCCCGAGGGCAACCGGGTCGAGCTGTTCGTCGACACGCCCTGGTACGTCCCCCAGCCGCTTCGCGACCCGCTCGACCTCGATCGGCCCGACGACGTGATCTACCGCGAAAGCGAAGCAGCCATGGTGGTCGATCCCGGCTACAAGCCGATGGCGCAGTGGCAGGAGGAGACGCGCCAGCGGATCGCGGCACAGCTCGCCCGGTAGCGGCTGCGCCCGATATATTAGGGTAGAGCCCTTTTGAGCAGGCTGGCGGCGGGGCGGTGCGCTTGAGATGCGTCGCGTCGATCATCAGCCGATCCAGGCTGTTGCGACCTTCATCCATCCGCGCAATCCCGTGCGACAACGGGAAATGCGGTTCGATCCGGCGTATCTGCGCCTCCGACGGCGGCAGCAGATCGTTCATGGCGGCGTCCTCCGCCCCCTTGAATCAACCTCGCGCAAGCCCGCAAGCACCTAATAGGTCCTCAGTCTAGCCAGAAAGAGTAACGAGTAGGTTTATTGGACTCCCAAAGACTGCAAACTGAGAATTGGTCGGATCTAGACCCGACTCCGATTGAGGCGTCGACGCGATCCGGATATTCGGATGTCGTCGGGGTTCAGGGAATCGCGAAGAGGCAAAAGCAAGGCTCTGGGCAGCGCTTTTGACAAAGCCAATCGGCAAACCGTCGCAATGTACGTCGATAGAAGCAACGGCAACTTGTGCGCCGTCCAGGTCCTCGGGGGTAGCATACGCAACAGGTCCCTGGCCTTCCAGACACTGCGCGCGTATCGAGGAACGATCGCGAGCACAGGGAGACTGCAATGTTCGCTCTTTCACCCTTTCGATCGATCGCCGCCGGGGTTGTGCTTTTCCTAAGCTGCCCCACACATGCCAGCGATTATTGGTGTCGATCGTACGTTTCCCAAATCGGCCAAATGGACGGCAATAGCGTCTGGGTGCAGATGGATGCGGCGAACGGTGGCGTATGGGCCTATATTTGCTCGCTCGATCCTTCTGCGACGACCCCGGCGCAGTCAGGCTGCCAAGGTTGGCTCGCCAATCTGATCACATCCAAGGCACTGACCCGCTACATCGACGTTCATTTCGTCGGGACGACATCGGCGACGAGCTGCGCGACCAAACCGAATTGGTCCGTTGCCGACAAGCCGGTTTGGATTGCGTTCCCCTAGCTTCCCGCGGTCTACCTGGTCTGCATTTAACCCCCACGCTTGTGATTTGTGAGCGTTGTGGGGCAGGCCCGGCACGGTTCAACCCCATTTGCTTCCGCGCCTTCGGCAGCGACAGCCTGGATCGGCTGATGATCGACGCGACGCATTTCAAGCGCGCCGCATCGCCGCCAGCACGTGGCCGAAAAGATGGTGCGGGTGGTCGGACTCGAACCGACACTCCTTGCGGAATCCGATTTTGAGTCCAATGGAGCTACACTAAATAATTGTAAATAAATGATCTTTTGTCAACATTTTTCAAAATGTGTAAGATTATGTGAATGTGTGTAAGACATGTGTAAGGCAGTTCGATTTTTTGTCGAGCGCGCCTAGAAGAGAGTTTATATGTGGGCTTCTCTCGAGCTTTTACAGGCCATCTTCGCTGATCGATACACCACAAGCTCTCGACTAGCCGGCCTTGCCGTTTAGGTTCATTATTCCGATCGTGGCAGAGAGCGTCCGAATTTAGATCAACAACTGGGTTGGTTCCAAAGACCGCTAGTTTCGGCCGGTTCAATGTCGACGCGCATCGTGGCCGCGACAGCTTAATTCGGCGCCGGCGCACGTGCGCGCCGCTCCGACATGCAGGTGTATATGGAGGAATTTGATCCGGAACCGACTTTCTTGGTTCTCACACTGCTCGATGACTCATGGTATGAAACCGTAATGGGGTGCCACGTTCGCCGGCGCTAAGGGACGCTCAGGCGATGTCCGCCTCTTGGGAAGGGGGCTTCCATTGAGCAACGCGCAGCCGTGCGCCGACGTCGCGATCGGCAATTTCGTCAAGAAACTCGGGAAGCCATACTGGCCCAATTGGGCGGGTTTGGTCCCAGGCGATCAAACTACTGGCTGGGGCGCGTCTAAGCCCAGCTGGCGCGTTCAAGCCGACAGCATCATGGATGATTTCGAACTCTGCGTCGGCATCAATATCGGCCGAAACCGCAGCGAAATCGACAAGCTTCGGACCGAGACACTTTCAATTTTCAGCGACTATTTGGTCGAGAAGGCCACCCTCGCGGTGGCGAAATTCGCGCTCGTCGAAGCGAAGAGTCATCTGCTTACACTGAAAGCGTCGATCACGACGTTCAAAGTCCGATGACGCGGTTCGCGTTCACGCTAGCAAGCGTATTGGCTGGCCTGATGCTCGCTACGCCCGCTGCTGCCGAGGACGATGTAGACCTGTCGGCGGTCGTGAAGATCGCTTGTGCGGGCGTACGGGACGAGAAGGAGGAACGGCAGGTTCCGCTGGAGCGAATTGCCGAGGCGATTCTGTTCCAATCTGGCTACCCTCCCTCCCGCCTGCTTGGCGACACACCCCTCTCGCGCGACGACTACAAGCGTTTATTGATCTCGACTGTCGCGGAACCGCCCGCCACGATAGATGGGCCGACACGTCGCACGATCGGGCACTACGTCCTGCGCCTCGGGCAAGACATTGGTCCCGGCTCGAATGTCACCGCGAAGGCGCGCGGGCTGAAGGTCATCACGCCATTTCCGCCCGACACGACCGATCGCTTTTGGCTCTTTAAGCATGCCGACACGGTTCGCGTCGTCTGTATGCCGGCCAAAGCGCCGCCGCAAAGTGTAATCGCCGCGCTCGATGCGAAGACCGAGGTTCCGCAATTCGGTCTCATCAAGAAGATCGAGGATTTAGCCCTCACGGGCGCGGACCGAAAGAAGGCGGAATCCGCTACGATCGGCCTCAAGCGCGAAAAGACGGAGGAGGACGACGGGTCGACCAAGACTACAACGACCCTGACGTTCGACGGGACATTCGGACTTCGTGTCACCGGCGATGCCGCGATCACGCCCGTGTTCGCTTTTGCGAACTATTCCCTAGCGCGCAATCGCGCTAAACCGGCGGCGCCCCTCGGACCCGATGAACGCGCCGACGACAAAGACACCAACGGCCTCGCGCTCGGGATTGCGGCAGATGACATCGCGCTGCCCTTCCCGGCGAGCCTAAGCGGCCAAGCCAGCTTTGTCTCGGACTATACGAAGGGCTCCCGGCGCGGTGTCGGCGGCATTTTCTTGACGCCAGGGTGGCAGCCAACCGACATCGGCATGTGCAGCCTCGGTGCGCTCAAGACGATCGATCTAGGATCGGTCTCGTTCAGGACGCAGTGCGTCATCCAGGGCGAACTTGATTACAGTCATGTGTTCAAAGTCGGTCGGGCCCAGTTCAAGGAGCATGGCGATTTCCTGTCGGCTGGCATTGTCGTCGGGTTC
>CAXUMU010000044.1:0-15368 GCA_964252145.1 uncultured Sphingomonadaceae bacterium | reverse complement strand
ACTCCGACCTGCCGGCGTCGCCGGTCGAAGGCGGGTCATGGGCAGCGGCGTCCGCTGGCGCGGCGGTGCAGCTCGCCTGCCAGGCCGTGGCTAAGAAGCTGTTTAAGGCCGCCGGCAAGATCTCCGGCGAGCCGCTGGGCGAAGCCGGGTTCGACGACGTGACCTTCGAAGACGGCTGCATCGTCCTGAAGGAGGCGCCAACGGTGCGCGTGCCGTTCGGCGAGGCGATGCGCGCCGCCGATCTCGAAGTGATCGAGGAGCAGGAGACCGCAGCGCCCGGCATCGGCGACATGTGGCGAGGCCTGCACAAGTCCAAGAACACGCACAGCGCCATCTTCGCCGAGATCAAGGTTGACGAGGAGCTGGGCGTGGTGCGCGTCACGCGCATCGTCAACGCCGTTGCGGCGGGCCGGATTATCAACCCGAAGACCGCCCGCAGCCAGATACTGGGCGGCGTAGTGATGGGGATCGGCATGGCCCTCCACGAGGAGACCTTCTCCGACCATCGGCTAGGTCGCTGGATGAACCACAACTACGCGGAGTATCACATCCCGGCTCATGCCGACGTCGAGGACATCGAGGTGATCTTCGTCGACGAGCCTGACCCGGAGGTCACGCCGCTCGGCGTGAAGGGGTTGGGTGAGATCGGCATAGTCGGCACCGCGGCGGCGGTCGCGAACGCGATTTACCATGCTACCGGCAAGCGGGTGCGGTCACTTCCGATCACCATCGACAAGCTACTGGGCTAGCGATGGTTGGAAGCCGATTGGCAGCGCCGCAGTCAGGCAGACCCAGAAGCCGCCACTCCGGGCGCCTTTTCGCCTTCCCAACTTCCGGCGTTCATTCATCAATGCGCGATCAACCTGCAGCGCCGCTGGAATGGCGAAAACTGGGACGAACCCGCCGTTCGGGGCAACCGCGGCGAATGACCGCTGCTGTCAAGAAGCGGACCCGTTTCTCAGCCATCGCTTCGCAGCCGAAGGCAAACGCCCAGCCGCCCTGTTTGACCAGGAAATGCTCGAAGTGATCTACGCGCGGTCCCGGTTCACGCGGGTCGGAGCAGGGATCGGCTTGAAGCCCTTGCCGCGCCCTGGCGATCAGCCCGCGGCGCGGCGACGGATTTTCAGACCCTTCAGATCCATTTCCATGGCGCTATTCCCGACCAAGTAAGGCGTCAGGTGGAAGCGCGCCTTGATCGCTTCCCAACCGGCCAGGTCGACAAGCGCTAGTTCGCTGTCGATCGTCGTGGCTTGGTCGATCATCGCCTGGACTTCCTCGGCGCTGGGAAGGGCCGTGATGTGCAACTTGGCGCCCGCGACTTCCTCGGCCGTCAAGCCATTCTCCGCCAGCGTGTTCTTCGCCAGCGTCTCCAGACGCGACAGGATCGCATCTGGGCCGATCGACTGCGGCAGGCGCACCGTGTGCAACACGACGTCAACCGTCTCGCCCCGGCTCTCTGCCTCGGCCCAAACAATATAGTCGTCGGCCGGCGCCGCCGGGGCGGCTTGATCTCTTCGACGATAGGCTTGGTCATGATAACCCCTTTCTGCCAGCATAGATGGCGCGCGCGGACGCTTGATTTCAACCCGCGTGACAGATCACTGTGACAGAGGACGCTCATGGCCTTGGAGAATATTTAAAATAAACCAATATTTTCAATGCACATTGCAGGAAGGCGAAAAAGCGAGACGAGACACATGTAATCATGTTATTAAAAGCGCAGTGTGACACAGGGTAGCTTTTGGCCGATCCGATCGAAGCCATTCTCGACCATTATGGGCCTTCGCTGTCAAGCGAGGTAGCGACTAGGCTCGCCGACCGTGCAGGCATCTCTCCGACCGCCGCGCGCCAGCGCCTGTCGCGCGCTCGCGGAAACGTCCGCAAACTCGCCGGCATTCCCTTCCCGCGCAACGCGCGCTTCATGTATCTCCACCAGCAATTCGGCTCTCCCACCTACTGGTACAAGCTGGCCGCCGCCCTGATCGCCAATAATTCTGCCCTCGGCTACGCGATCTCGGCGCTCAGACAGCACCGCGGCATGGTGCCGGCGCGCCAGTTTCCGATCATCTGCGGATCGCCCGTCCGGCAGCTCAAGCATCTCTCTGCCGACACCGTGCTCCAGCGTTTGAGCGAAGCCGGGCTGGTCAAGATCGTCGCGGTTTCGGGCGTCGGTGAATGCGTTGCGCTCGTCCAGGACGATGAATTCTACACGATGGGCGCCATCGAAATGCGCACGCGCACGATCACCGAGGATATCCTTTTGGCGGCGGTCCGCGACTGGCTGCGCAAGCTGGGCATCGCCAGCTATCATCTCGTCACTACCCGCACCCACGAAAAGCTGCCTCAGGTCGGCACCTTCGTCTGGGACCTGAGCGCCCCCTCCTATCTCGGCGCGGTCGTCCGCTTCAGCCGCGAGGGTGAGCCCAAGCCCGGCTTTGTCGTCTGCGACGTCAATCTGGCCGGGGACATCACGCTCGCCGGCGCCGCGCCCTTCATCCGCAAATGCGCCACGCTTCGCGCACTGCGTAATGTCGGCCCCTGCATCCAGATCCTCGTGGCCGACCGCTTCCACAAGGAAGCCTTTGTCGCTTTGCGGGCGGCCGGCATCATCGCCGCCACGCCTAAATCGCTGTTCGGTGCCGAAGTGGCGGAAGCCCTGCGCGAGCTGACCAGCGCGCTGACCGAGGAGGCTGACGCCTCCGTCGATGCCGAGAAGTTCGACCACCTCTTTCGGACGCTCGGCAAGATCGGCGGCGCGGCTAATCAGCTGCGCGGCGCGCTGTTCGAATACATGACCGCAGACATCGCCAAACGGACCTACCTCGGCGAGGTCACCATGAACCGCATCTTTAAGGTCGCCGACAAGGGGAAGGCCGAGATTGACGTGCTGGTCGTGAAGCAGAACCAGCGGCTGATCGCGATCGAATGCAAAGGCTACACGCCGCGCTCGATCATTCCCGACGACCTTTTCAAGCGCTGGCTCCAGCACAATGTCCCGGTCGCCTATGCCTATATCCGCCAGCATTCCGAATGGCAGAACCTGCCGTGCCACTTCGAGTTCTGGACCAGCGCCCCGATCAGCGACGAAATGCTCGAACTATTCCAACGGATCAAGGCCGCGCTGAAGCCGAGCCGCTACACGATCGACCTGCGCGGCCCCCAGGATGTGTGGAAAACCTGTATCGACACGGGTGAGAAGAAGCTGATCGATGCCTATAGCCATCACTTCACCCCGGGGGACGGCAGTCTGCCGCCGCTCTCGAAGGCGGCACCTCCCAAGCGAGCGCCTGAGCCGCCGGAGTATGAGGAAGACGATTGGGGAGTGCATGACGGCTGATCCGCACGACCTTGCCCGCGCTTTCACGAGAACCTTCGCGCACGTCGAATATTCCCTGAAGCGCTCCGGCTATCGACGCTCCAAGCGGGACGTAGCCGAGGCCGACTGGGATGCCTTTGCCCGCGACCTCGGCTAGCGTCCGCGGTCGTGGTGTAATTTCCCGGTGTAGATGACGGTGTATGCCGGGGTGGGGCCGAGGCCCCACCCCGGCGTCGGCGTCTCGGTGGCCACCGGGCTCATCGGTTAAGGTGGAAGTGTCGAGCTTCACCAACCCGAGGAGTAGTTCCCGATGACCGACGACAGATTACCGCCCCTCGACTTCGCTCGGGAGAGCCTTGCCGAGCTGATGGCGAAGACCGGAGACGGCGATTTCCTGCGCAGCGTTGCCGAGAGCGTGCTGCAGATCATCATGGAGGCCGATGTCGACGGCCTCATTGGCGCCGGCCGGCATGAACGGTCCGGTGAGCGCAGCACCTGGCGCAACGGCTACCGCGATCGCAGCCTGGATACGCGGCTGGGCACGCTCAACCTGAAGATCCCCAAGCTGCGCACCGGCGCTTACTTCCCAGGCTTCCTCGAACCCCGCAAAACGGTGGAGAAGGCGCTGGTCAGCGTCATCCAGGAAGCCTGGATCGCCGGCGTCAGCACCCGCCGGGTCGATGATCTGGTGCAGGCGATGGGCATGAGCGGCATCTCCAAGTCCAGCGTGTCGAAGCTGTGCAAGGACATCGACGAGCGCGTGAACGCGTTCCTGAAGCGCCCGCTGGCGGGCGAGTGGCCGTATCTCTGGCTGGACGCCACCTATCTCAAGGTCCGCGGGGGCGGCCGCATCGTCAGCGTCGCCGCCATAATCGCCGTTGCCGTCACCACCGAGGGCAAGCGCGAGATTGTCGGCCTGCACATCGGTCCGAGCGAGGCCGAGCCGTTCTGGTCGACCTTCCTGCGTGATCTCGTCCGGCGCGGGCTCAAGGGCGTGAAGCTGGTCATCAGCGACGCGCACGAGGGGCTGAAGGCCGCCATCACCCGCGTCATCGGCGCCACCTGGCAGCGCTGCCGCGTTCACTTCATGCGCAACGCCCTCGCGCACGTGCCCAAGGGCCAGAACACGATGGTCGCCGCCGCGATCCGGCAGGTCTTCCTCCAGCCGGATCATGCCGCCGCCACCCAGACCTGGCGCCACGTCGCCGACCAGCTCCGCGCCCGGTGGCCCAAGCTCGGCGCCTGCATGGACAACGCCGAGCATGACGTGCTCGCCTACATGACCTTCCCCGAGCAGCACCGCGTGAAGCTGCACAGCACCAACCCGCTCGAACGGCTGAACAAGGAGGTGAAGCGCCGCGCCGACGTCGTCGGCATCTTCCCCAACGAGGACAGCATCACTCGCCTCATCGGCGCCGTGCTCCTCGAGCAGAATGACGAGTACCAGCTTCAGAACCGCTACATGCAGATCGAAGGCATGGCCGCTCTCGCCACACCACAGATCGAGGAGGTGACGCAGCTACAGATTACACCCAAGGCCGCCTGATCAATGAAGCCCGGTGCCACACCCCAAATTACACCACGTTGACGGACACGACCCGACCTCGGGCCGGCATTCTTCAAGGCGATGGTCGACAAGGGGATCGCCAAGACCCTGATCGGCGAACCGCCCCGCCGCCTTTTGGCCGACCTGCAATGGTCGCCCGAAATCCCGACGCCGCTGACCAACGTCCACGGCCTAATCATCGAGGGGGTCTGCCGCGTGCGCAACAGCTACCATCACGGCGAGAAGTTCGTCGGGGGTCCCGAGGGACAATATGATCGCGACAGGGTGCTAGTCGCCGAAGCGCATGCGGTGCTGGACGAGGCGGTCGCTTGGTCGCACCTCATCAAGGGCTGACTTGTGGCATCGATGACGCCGTTTACGGCCGTAGAGACCTAGGTCGCTTGCCAACCGGCATGGCGCACGCGGCACCTTCACCAGGTGTCGGGCGCAAACGACTGGAGCGAAGCTAATCAAGGTTTGCGCCGGTCGCTCAATGACACGACTTCAGCATCCCCATCCGTACGCCCGCCAACGACGCGCATCGACGGTTTCAGTCGCACCAAGTTCGGCGGCGCTGGAGAGAGGTATTCCTCCGAAAGTCCGCTCAGGCTCGCGATGTCCGCAGCGCTGAGTCCGATCTCTCGAACGAGGTCGGAGCGACTGACGATGCCCTCATCGAGGATCATCTCAATCGACGCAGCAAGATTATGGGGCTGCTCAACCGGCAGCTCGCCGTCCAGGGGCTCAAACCCGCGCCAACGCCGATAGCTGTAGTACTGCCAGAGTCGCCGCTCATATTCGGGCGTGATGCGTTCCATTGCGGCCAGGCGCTTGATCATTGCGGCGACGGCGACTTTCCACTTGGGCTTGATGCTGAGCAACGCCTCCAGCGACAACGAATAGACGTCATCGCCGAACGAGGACTCGGGTAACAGGAAGGCGCCGGCGAAGGCCATGGCCTGTTCTTCGATGAGCGTGAAATGTTCAGCCAAGTTTTGAGGACTGACGCGGCGATGCAGGACAACGTGCCCGAGTTCGTGACCAGCGTCGAACCGGCGGCGCACACCGACGTTCTTGTCACGCGCTAGTAGAATGTAGGGTCGGCCATTCTCGGCCCAACGCGAAACCCCGTCGAGCTTGGCCGAACCTATCTCATCCTGGGCAACGACGATGCCGGCGTTTTCGATCACCAACAGAAGGTCCTCTATCGGCTCCTCGCCGAGCGACCAATGTTCGCGCAGTGCGCGCGCATAATGCTCGATGTCCGCGATGCGCAGCGTCCGGAAATCGCGATCGCCGATCAGATCCGGAACATCGACCGTCGGCAGTTCGACGTGCTCGCTCACCGCGTTGTCGATCGCCTCGACAAAACCGAGCTTCGCCTCGGCCTTGTCCCGCATGCGCCCCAGTTCCGACTTCATCGAGCGGAAGAAGGCAGCGCCTTTCGCTCGGTCGACCGGCTTGAAGAACCAGCTCACTTCGACTCCGAGGACCTCGGCGAGACGTGGCAGAATGGCAGGGTCGGGCTTCTGATCGTGATCGTCGCTCTCCCACTTCGAGATCGTCGTGTCGGCGCGCTCGACCAGCTCGGCCAGTTCCTTCTGTCGAAGTGCGCGCGCGCCGCGTGCCATGCGCAGCCGCGCTGGCACGAATCCCTCAACGCCGGGCATGATGCATCCCGTTCATTACGAACCCTTCCCGACCGTCACTTCTTGGGTGCGGGCTTTTTCCTGAGTCTCGGCAGCTTGCGCTGTACGACCTTGCGGACGGGCTTCTTCGTGCCCGCGATCTTCTCGCGCAAATATCCCATGATCTGCTCGAACGAGTAGCTGTGATAGCGCTGCTTGAGGTCGGTCGATGGAACCCATAAACCGACGTACGACGGAATCTCCGGCGTCGCTGCATTGTGTTCCGAGACGATCAGGCCGCCGAAGGCGCCATCGGGGATGAGCGTGGAAACGGCATCCGCCGCTGGTTCGAAAAGCGTGCCCTGGGGATCGAGCGGTGCGTTACGGGCGCACAACGTCTCGACATAAGAAGACCGCGTCCGCAGTTGGCGCGGCGCGCCGTTGTAGCGGCTAAAAACCAAGCCGAGGACCAAGGTGAAAGCACCGATCCGGACTGTCGGGTAGCTCCAGGTTGCGGGCGTGGTCCAGCTGGTGCCGACTTCAAGAGCAGTCCGAGCTCCGGCGGCGCGGACCGCCCGCTCCATGAAATGACGCCGCAACGTGCCTCGCGCCTGCTTCGCGGACGGCACGTTCGCCTCGGGAACCGTCCGGACCGCATCAGCGGTCGCCGCGACCATCTCCTCATCGAGCGCCTGAAAGAAGCGCAACAGCTGCTCGAGGTCGGTTGAGCGGGTCAGCAGATCAAGCGGGACGAGGGGTCGATGCGGCATCAGGCGCACTTTCGTATCTATGACAAATGGCGCATAAACTTTCGTTGGACGATTGCAACTCCTATTCTGTTGGCGTCACACCTCCTGCGTAACGACAGGTTCGGGGGTGAGCGGACGTTCCTGCCACCGCGTCGGAACGGCTTATGTCGATCGACTACCGCCGAAGCCGAACGCTAATTCGTGGGGCGTAGCTGCCGTTATCGAACGCGATCGCGATCGGCAGGTTGTGGATGGAACCGCCGTTGAGGGGCGGTGGTGAACCTCCGTCGTACTCTTCGACTAGCCCGACTACGGACACTCTCCTTTCGGGACGAAGCGACCATCTGCTAGTCCGGTCCAATGTCGACCGACCCAATCTCTGCGCTGCATCCCGAACAGCGGCAATTTCTGGAGCATTTTGCCGAGCGAAACGACGCACGTAGCCTGCTCGTCGCTGCGCCCGGCCTCGGCAAGTCGACCGTTGCCCTGTTCGCCGCGCGCAGGATCTACGACGACGGTCAGGTCGATCGCGTCTTAATGATCTCCGCCACTCGGGCATCCAGCGAGCAGTGGAGCAAATATTTTGCGCACGCGACTTCCGCCAAGGTTGCCGAACCTGTGCCGGCAAATGCCGCCAAAGCTATCACCTATGCGCGGCTCAGCCACGATCCTGTAGCGGTTTGGCGCGAAGCACCGCCGGGAACGCGATGGCTGGTAATCTTCGAAGATGTCGACTGGCAGGGTATCGATGTCGAACCGTTGGCGGCCGACGTATTGCTGGGTTTTCCGGGCTCGCGCGTGCTGTTCATCGCATCCCAGCCGCCTCCGCTTGCGGTAGATATAAAGTTCGCCTTCGGAATGGAATTCTTCACAGCCGAGGTCCTCGCAAAGCCTGAGACGCGGTCGAACCTCCTCACGCTTTCGCCGAGCATCGGCCTAATCGAGCGTGTACAGCGGCGGCTCGTAGGCCTGGACGACCTGTCCTGGCGCGAGCTTGAGGTGCTCATAGCGCGCATGCTGGAGACCGATGGATACAACGTCGAGTTGACGCGTGGATCCAAAGATGGCGGCGTGGACGTAATCGCGGTCAAGGATCTCGGCATCGCCGGCATGTTCAAGGCGATTTGGCAGGCTAAGCGAAACCGCGTGGATCGTAAAATTGGCGTGTCGCTAGTGCGCGAACTAGCCGATACGCGCCTGGAGCACGATGCGACCAAGGCTTTCATCGTGACGACTTCCTACCTGACTAGCGGCGCGCTCGATCGGGTTGAGCGGGATCGCCACGTTCTCGGCAAGGTCGACCGCGATGATCTCGATCTGTGGATCGATCGGACTCTGCGCGGAACCTGACTTCTTCGCATCCATGTGGGATGCCCTAGGGGCTTCCGCCAGGACCAGACATTCATCAAGACTGATGTGAGCGACTGGCTCTGGCTGCCGCCAGAAGCCTCATGAACAAACGTCCGCTTGCGGCACCTGAGCGCCCGAAAGCGGACGGGCAGCTGTCCACCAGCTTGTATTCCGCCCTTCCGCTATCAAACAGACAAACGCCACTTCATCCCGCCAGCCAAAACGCCCAACCACGTGAACGGAGAGATAGCGTCGAAAAGAGCTTTGGCGGCTGAATGACCGCCCGTAGGCGCGATCATCAAATCTCCGGCCCGTTCCGCCCGCGACCGAGGCGCCAGCTGACACCATCCGCTCGCATGATGCCGCTGCCCTGTTTTCCAATCTGCTTCTCCAGCACAGGTCGCCACGGGACGAGGGTAAACTCGCGGCTCTTCTCCACCAGTGCGAAGCGCCCGCTTACCATCTCCACCTTCCGAGCGATCAGGCCTTCGACGGCATCCCCGGGCCGCGCCTCGGCAAACGGCTTGCCGAGCTCGCCGGATAGCCGCTCAGCGACGTGCAGCAGCTCGCGCTGCTGGAGGGCGGCTATGGCGTTTGCCCGCAGTCGAAAGGAACCTCCATCGTCGTCTGCAAGCTGCTGCTCAATCAACCACTGGCGACGAACTGCCATTACGCCGCGAACCTCGCTGCCGAACCCGGCGTCGCGCAAAGCCATCGGTTCGCCCGCTGCCAGCTGGCGATCGAGCCAAGTCGCCGCATCGATCCGGCCGAGTCGTTCCACCGGCGCGCGGGACAGCAAGGCGACGTCTACCGGCTGACTGCGGAACTGGCGCTGTTCGTAGGCCACGGCGCGATCGACATGATCGCCGGGAATGGTCCAACTCCCATCCGCCTCGCGCTCGACGCCGACGCTTGCCCGCCGCATCGCCTCCAGGCGACGAACATGGGCCTCCGCAAATGCTTCGGTCGCATTCGGATCCTCACGCAGGTGGAGGTCGATCGAGTAGCGCCCGCCGTTGGTCTCGGCGATGCGTGCGATGGTTCGATCGACGTCCCGTGCACCGGAACGCCGTCCGGCGATGCGCACGACAGTGCCCTCGGGAGTGGGCTCCGTGGCATCGATACGGCCAACGTCGAGATAGTGGACGCGGCCGTCGATGCCGTCGACCATCAGGTAGTGGCGATCGCTACGCTCGTCGGCGAACCCGCGGTGGATCACGCGCCCGACGATCGGCTCAGCCAGACCGCTGACTGGATCGACAATGATCCGATCGGCGCCCGCTCGCTCCAATCTGCGCGCGCTCAGCTCGCGCTGCATCGTGCGGATGATGTCGCCGCGCTCGCCCATACGCCGGAGCGTGTCCTCGAGCCCATCTGCGAGCTGGTAACGGCCGCTGCCGACATCCTCCGCGAGCCCCATGTCGGCGAGCTTGCGCAACCTTCCCGCCGAGAGCGATTGCTGCAAGGGATCGCGGTCGCTCGACCCGACGACGCGATCGGCATCCACGCGGCGGAGCAGTCGGCGATCGATCGCGGTCAGCCGCTCCTGGTCGACATCCTGTCGCAGCCGCTCCTCGATTTCACGATCGGTCCGCGGTCCCAGATCGAGCGTCGCCAGCTCGGCCGCACGCTCGCGAAAGCCGTGGGCGATATACTCCCGCGCGATGACCAGATTCTCACCGCGATCGTCGACGCCGCGCAGCATGACATGAGTGTGCGGCTGCTCGGTGTTGAAGTGGTCGACCGCGACCCAGTCGAGCTTCGTGCCGAGATCCACCTCTGCCTGCGTCATCAGCCGGCGGATGTAGGGCTTAAGGTCGGGATATTCGGCACCGTCCTCGGCGGAAACGATGAAGCGGAACTGGTGGCGGTCGCCGGTGGCGCGCTCGACGAACCCCCTTCCGTCGGCCTGGTCGAGCTCGGCAGAGTAGAGCTCGCCCGGCGTACCCTCGCGAGTGACGCCGTCGCGCTGAATATAGCTGAGATGGGCGCGCGCCGTGCCCATGCCCTTTGCACCCAGCCGAACCAGCCTCGTCTTGACCACCGCGCGGCGCGATCGGAACCCCGCCAGCCGATCCCGGCTCGAGAGCAGCCGCCCCATGCTGGCGCCGCGCCCGATCCGGCTGCCGTCGAAGCGGCGATCGCGGACGCCGGTGACGGCGCCGGCGAGCCGGGCGGCGACGACGATGCGGCCGAGATATTTGGCGGCGCGCTTGCCGCCCTTAGCGCGCATGCGGCCGAGCTTGGGCTCGAACTCGTCGTCGCTCATCGCGGTGACCTGAATGGTGATCGAGTCTCGCGGTCCGCGGTGGAAACTGGCCGATTTCCGCCACTTCTCTGGCGCCTATCTCTCTCGGCAAGACGCATGTCTCGCCCAAAAAGGATGTGCAGACAGAGACTTGGCAGATGTCGCGAGACACTGCCTTTATCTTGTTTTCCCTGCTCCCCCTTCCAGACCATTCCTCGGCTCAAAAAGAGAGCCGGGACGCGACGCCATGATGACGCCACACCCCGGCCCGTAACGGTCCACTCAACGCGCATCCGCGAATGCTTTCCGTGCCGATTGTTCGTTCTCGAACCGCCGACATCCGAGCATCCCTTGCGCGTTCCCGTTACCGTCCACGATCATCACCGCGACGAACCAGCTGCTGTCCAGCCGCCCCATGATCGCCACCCGATCGAGCTCGAATTCTGTGTCATCCAGGCTCTCGTAAGCGCCCAGCCAGCGCTCCCGAACCCGCGCATCCCAGTGAAAATCCGCGCCCTCGGCCTCCAGAAATCTTGCCGCCAATGCTGCTCCCACATCGCGTCCGAACTCGATCGCGAGCCCTGAAATCAGCGCCGTCATCACGCGATCCGCAGCTGCAGCGATGGGTACGAACATGGTCATGACAGTCTCCTCGAAGCGTCTGCCCTCATGATCGAGGACGCGTCGGAGGAGGTGGGCGGCGGGGCGCCTGTCAGGGCCGCGCAGCGTAGCGGAGCGCCGCGGAGCGGACGTGGGGGGAACCGATTTGCGGAGCAAATTGGGGGGCACCCACGGGCCTTGATAGGTGCCCCGCCGCCCGCCATGCTGGGACGAACCGAGACGAGCCCCTCCCACATCAGCCGTCATGGCACCGCCTTCCGTACTGCGAACAATACGTCCGGCTTCGGGCGATCGGGGAACGAATGAGCATCGTTCGACATGTCGTGGCGTAGTGCGAACAGCAGTTCGTGCGGCAGCGTATCGGTCGTGATTGCAGTCGCTCCGCCACCGCGGGTGGCTGCCGCAAGATAGGCGACGGTTTCCCGGGGAAGCGGCGATCGGCGCGCCAGATATGCGCTGTAGCGGGCCGGCCCGGCGTTGTAGGCGGCGAATGCGCCCGGATATCCGAACCGATCGTACATCTGCCGCAGGAAGGCCGTGCCGGCGACGATGTTGTCGTGCGGATCGTCGGGATCGGCGCCGAGCCGGTATGTCGCACGCATGGCAGCCCAGGTCGCCGGCATGAGCTGCATGAGCCCGATGGCACCGGCCCGGCTCCGTATCGGCTTGCCGTCGACCTCAGTCAGGCCGGTGCTTTCGGCGTGGATGACGCGCACAATCCAAGCCGGTGGAAGCGCGAACCGCGCCGCGGCTTCGGCAATGAGTGGCTGCCAACGGGACACCCGATCGGACACGTTTTCAGCTTCTGCCGACGCCCCGAAAATCAGCGCAGCCAGTGCTGCTCCGACCTTCAACGCGTCCATAGCGCACGCGCCTTCCCAATCACGTCGGCGGCCTCGGTCGGCCCGAAATAGCGCCCGTCGAATGACGCCGGGTTATCGGTGATCAGCAAGAAAAGCTGTCGCCCGCGCAGCCGCACGCAGCCGCTCCACCACGGCATGGCCCGGCCTCCACCATCGACTAGACGGCGCTCGGCGACACGACGGCCGTCGATGAATATGCCCGGCCCAACCGCGCAAACTTCGTCGCCGGCAACGCCCACGACGCGCTTCACTAGCGGCACGTTGGCAGGCAGATAGTGGCGGCGGGCGGCAAGGTCGTTGAACTGTGCGGGAACGCGCGCGATGACCATGTCGCCGACGCCGGGGGTCCCGCCGGGGCTCACCGCATATAGGCCGATCGGGGCGCTGGTGCTTGCGTTCCAGACCAATCGTGGGCGGGGTGGGAGCGCGATGGTCAGGCCGATCAGCGCGACGCCGGCGGCGACAAACCCGGCGCGGCTCCGCAGCCTGCGCCGTTGATTCCGCGCGGCGCGGAGCGTCGCCCCAGGCGAGCAGCGGCGCGTCCGAGGGGGCCGAGCGACGCCTAGTCACGGGCGTTCTCGCGCGCGGATTGTTCAACGCTCCAGGCGTCCAAGTCGTCGATATGGTATTGGATGTAGCGGCTGTGGCGGCGGAATACGGGGCCTTCGCCGCGTGTGCGGAGGCGCCGCAGCAGCCGGTTCGACAGCTTTAGATAGGCCGCCGCCTGATCGGTGTTGAGGAATGGCGAGCCCCGCTTCGCGCGTGTCGCCCGGTCGATCGTGTCGTCGCTGTGCATCGCCGCATCCGCTTTCCGGCCGGCGGCACGATGCCCCGGGCGACACCTGCGATGCCGCGAGCGTCCTCTCAGCGGGACGGTCGTTTTCGACTAGGTGCCGAAATCGACCGTGCGCCGGCGAAATCCCTCGAACCGCGACATGCGGCGGACGCAGCTTGCCTGTCCCTCGAGGTCACAATGCTGTTTCTTAGACGGGAAGGGTCCCGCCCGGATCGCTCCGGGCGGGACTTGGATGGCCGCCTCAGTCGTGGCTGCGCCGCGCCGGACGCGACCAGATCAGGCTGAACGTGTCGCCCTCCTCGTCGTCAAAGAGGTTGGCGTAGATGGGCAGGTTGAAGCTCGGATCGTCGAGCTTGAGCCCGAGATAGTCGCGACCCTCGTTCGACTTCTTGGTCCAGCCGGCGCCGATCTCCGCGCGGCCCACCATCACTCGGTGGGTGGGAGCGTTGTCGTTGGTGCGGTTAGCCTCGGGTACGATGCGCACGGCCTTGGCCTGAACGCTGAGCGTCACGATGTCGCCGGTATACTCGCCGTTGCTGCTCTTCTTGAAGGTGCCGATGGTCGCCATGATGATCTCCTGTGGTGCGTCGAGCCCGCGCCCATCGCGGCCTCGATGGCTGCCCAAGGACCGGGGCTGCCGCCGCCGCAGCTCTGCCCGCAACGCAGTGGAGGACGGCGGACGGGCGCTGTTTTGCCTCGCGAGGAATGAGCCTTAGGCTCAGGGGAAAACAGTGCCCGGCAGCCGTTGCGGCTCAGGCGGCAGAGGCGCAGCCGACCGCGGTCATCAAAGCCATCTCGAGAGACCGAGCGGCGGCGGGTCGTGTAAACCACTCAGGACATATGGCGGCTACGCCCTGCTTGGAGGCGAAAGGACTGTATACCGACGGCTTCGAACGATTCCGCTAAGGCGGTAGTTGCTGACCCTCCTGAAAGCCGCAAAACGATGCCCGGTTCGTCAAGGGGGACGCTGGCTCGACAAACAACGGATGAAGACGACGATAACGGAAAGGGAGCGAAATCTGCTCCGCAGTCTTGCGCATCAGCACGATACTGGTGCGAGCATCGCGGCGTAGATGATGACGACGGAGCCGCCACGATCAACGAGATACTGGGCAATAGACGACCTGCTAATCGCGCGCCGGGCGGTCTCGTCTCGGGGATCGGTTCGCGCCCGAGTAGTGCGATACCGCAGCGCATGACACGCCACGGGTTGTCCTAACCCCGCTGCGCATTGAGCCTTCGCCGGTCACTTGCGGCGCGCGTTGACGGTCGTAAGATGGACCCTCCTGCGGAGACGCAGGCGGGGCGTGGAAACCTCGTAGAGTGTGGGCCGGTTCGATCGACCGGGCGGCGGACGCGCATGTCCAGGCCACCCGGCTAAAGGCGTTCGCGCCTAGCACACTCTAGGTTTCCAACACCCGGTTCGAAGCGACGACATGCCCCGCGGGCATGTCGCCGGCTTCTCGCGGGAGGGTTGGAGATGACGACCGGGATCGACGATGCGGTGGATTTGATGCAGCGGGCATTGACCCTCCTGGACGCAGCAGGCGAGAACCTCGCGGCTTCTCACCTTCAGGGCGCAATCGATGCGGTGCACAGAGAACAGGCGATGCAGCTTGAGGACGCGCAGGATGCCGCATGCGCGTCGCTTATCGAGGACCGCTTGTGTCGTCAGCTTCAACGCTGATCTTGACATGTTCGCGAGGGGGTAGCGGCAGCTTGTCGCGGATCCAAAGGGCGCGGTCACCCGCCTCGCGCCTTCGGCCGGAAGTCGAAGAGGGGGATGCCGAGCTTCCTGGCCTTGTCGGCAAGGTTGTCCTGTATGCCGGTTCCGGCGAATACGATGACCCCGATCGGGAGCACCTCGAGCATCGCATCGTTGCGCTTGAACGGTGCGGCCTTGGCGTGCTTCGCCCAGTCGGGCTTGAACGCGATCTGCGCCACCTTGCGCTGATCGGCCCAGCGCGACGCGATCAGCTCGGCCCCCTTAGGTGAGCCGCCGTGCATCAGCACCATGCCGGGGTGCTTGGCGTTGACCTTGTCGAGCGTGCTCCAGATCAGCCGGTGGTCGGTCACGTCGAGCCCGCCGGTGAACGCTATCTTCGCACCCGCCGGCAGCATCACCTCAGTCTCAGCGCGCCTGCGTGCGGCGAGGAAGTCGCGGCTGTCGATCATCGCGGCGGTGAGCGCCTTGCGATTGACCATCGATCCGCTGTGCGGACGCCAGGGGCGGCGCAGGTGCGTCTCATGC
>CAXUMU010000043.1:10457-15468 GCA_964252145.1 uncultured Sphingomonadaceae bacterium | reverse complement strand
AGGCCGTAGATCTCGTTGTTGAACAGCAGCACCTGGCAGTCGAGATTGCGGCGGAGCAGGTGCATCGTGTGGTTGCCGCCGATCGACAGCGCGTCGCCGTCGCCGGTGATCACCCACACGTCGAGTTCGGGATTTGCCAGCTTGATCCCCGTCGCCACCGCCGGCGCACGGCCGTGAATGGTGTGGAAGCCGTAGGTCTCCATATAATAGGGGAAGCGAGACGAGCAGCCGATCCCGCTGACGAACACGGTATTTTCCGGCCGCACGCCCAGCTCCGGCATGGTCCGCTGGACCGCCTTCAGCACGGCATAGTCGCCGCAGCCGGGGCACCAGCGGACCTCCTGGTCGGTCTCCCAATCCTTGGGCGTGGTGCGGATCGCGGTCATGTCGTTCATGGGCGGGGCTCCGGGCTCCGGTTGGCGCCGACGTGGATCGACGCGACGGACAGGTCTTCGGCACCCAGCGGATTGGGTAGCTGCGCGGTGCTGGGCCGTACCTCGCCCCCGCCGTCCCGCCCGGCCAGCGCCGCCTCGATCGCCGCCTCGATTTCGTCGATGCGGAAGGGCTGGCCGCTCGTCTTGTTGAGCGGGCGCGCGTCGACGAGGAACTGGTCGCGCAGCACCGTCTTCAGCTGGCCGGTGTTCATCTCGGGCACGAGGATCTTTTCGTAACCCTTGAGCAACGCGCCCAGATTTGCGGGCAGCGGCCAGATGTGGCGGATGTGGATATGGTGGACGTCGCGGCCCCGCGCGCGCATCCGCCGCACCGCCTGGTGGATCGGCCCGAACGTCGAGCCCCAGCCGACGACCGCCAGCCGTCCGCCGGTCTCGCCCAGTTCGACCGCCTGGTCGGGAACGTGCGCGGCGATGCCGTCGATCTTGGCCTTGCGCAGGTCGGTCATCGCCTGGTGGTTGGCCGGGCTATAGTCGATGTGGCCGGTATCGACCTGCTTCTCGATGCCGCCGATGCGGTGGAGCAGGCCGGGCGTGCCGGGCTTCACCCACGGCCGCGCCAGCTTGCCGTCGCGCGCATAGGGCTTGAACCCGCCCTCCGGCGGCTCGTGCAGGAACGTCACCGGGAACGGTGCGTAGCCGCTCATGTCGGGCACCTTCCACGGCTCGGCGGCGTTCGCGATATAGCCGTCGGTCAGCAGCATCACCGGCGTCATGAACTGCGTCGCGATGCGCACCGCCTCGATCGCGCAGTCGAACGCATCGGCCGGCGAGCGCGCGGCGATCACCGGCATCGGCGCATCGCCGTTGCGACCGTACACCGCCTGGTAGAGATCGGACTGCTCGGTCTTGGTCGGCAGCCCGGTGGAGGGGCCGCCGCGCTGCGAATTGACCACGATCAGCGGCAGCTCGGTCATGATCGCAAGGCCGATCGCCTCGCCCTTCAGCGCGATGCCCGGCCCCGAGGAGGAGGTTACCCCCAGCTGCCCCGCATAGGACGCGCCGATCGCGCTCGCGACCGCGGCGATCTCGTCCTCGGCCTGGAAGGTGGTGACGCCGAACTCCTTCATCCGGCTGAGCTGGTGCAGGATCGCGCTGGCCGGCGTGATCGGATAGCCGCCGAAGAACATCTTCAGCCCCGCCAGCTGCGCGCCCGCGACCAGCCCCAGCGCGATCGACTCGGCGCCGGTGACGGTGCGGTACAGCCCCGGCTCGGCCGGCGCCGGCGCGATGTGGTGCTGCTGCATCGGCCCGGCCAGCTCGGCCGTCTCGCCATAGGCGTGGCCGGCGTTGAGCGCGGCGACGTTGGCATCGACCAGCACCTGGTTCTTGGCGAACTTGGCGCGCAGCCAATCGACGATGGGGCCGCGCGAACGATCGAACATCCAGAGCGCCAGCCCCAGCGTCCACATGTTCTTGCAGCGGAGAGCCTCCTTATTGCCGAGGCCGAACGGCTTCACCGCCTCCATCGTCGCCTTGGAGATGTCGAGCGACAGCAATTGCCACTTCTGCAGCGACCCGTCGGTCAGCGGGCTGACCGCATAGCCTGCCTTGGCGAGGTTGCGCGGGCCGAACTCGCCTTCGTCGGCGATGATCAGCCCGCCGGCTTTGAGCGCCTCGACATTGGTCTTCAGCGCCGCCGGGTTCATCGCGATCAGCACGTCGGGGCGGTCGCCGGCGGTTTCGATCGCGGTCGAGCCGAAGTTGATCTGGAAGGCGGAGACGCCGAACGTGGTGCCCTGCGGCGCGCGGATCTCGGCCGGAAAGTCGGGGAAGGTCGCCAGGTCGTTGCCCGCGAGCGCGGTGGAGAGCGTGAACTGGCCGCCCGTCAGCTGCATGCCGTCGCCGCTGTCGCCGGCGAAGCGCACCACCACCGAATCCAGCGGCGGGTGGGCGGATGCCTCCCGGGGGGTCAGTTCGCGCGTGGCGGTCGCCATCCTGTTGCAAAGCCTCTTATGTCGCTGCGCGTCGTCCTAGGCCTGCCGGCCAGGCGGACAAACAAGAAAATGTGCCCGCCGCCTCATCGCGGCTTGGCATATTCCCCGGCGAGCGCGGCCATGCTGCGGGCGTGGCGGCGGGCGACCGCCATCACGTCGCGGCCATAGCCCCCGCCCAATGCGCTCGCGAGCGGGATGCCGGCGTCGCGGGCGAGGCGCGCCACCAGCCGGTCGCGCGCCTCCAGCCCCGCCAGGTAGGCCGCCCGCCGCCCGCGCCGGTCATCCGCATGCGGATCGACGCCGGCCGGGGTGAGGATCAGGTCCGGCGCGAAATCGCGGAATATCGGCGGCAGCGTGCGCACCAGCACCTCGTGATAGGCGGCATCCCCGGTGCCGTCGGGCAAGGCGATGTCGCACGAGGACTGCGCCTTGCGCACCGGAAAGTTCTTCTCGGCGTGGACCGAGAGCGTGAAGATCTCCGGCCGCCCGGTCAGCAGCGCGGCGGTGCCGTCGCCCTGGTGCACGTCGAGATCGACGATCAGGATGCGGGACGCGTCGCCCTCCGCGATCAGCCGCCGCGACGCGATCGCGAGATCGTTGAACACGCAGTAGCCGGCGCCGCAATCGTGCATCGCGTGGTGGCTGCCGCCCGCGGCATTGGCGGCGAAGCCGTGCGTGCGCGCCAGCCGCGCGGCGAGCCACGTGCCGCCGGGCGCGAGCAATGCGCGGCGCGACACCGCCTCGTCGATCGGAAAGCCGATCCGCCGCTCCTTGGCGGGCGGCACGCGGCGCTCGATCACCTCGGCGACATAGCCGGCGTCGTGCACCGCCTCCAGCCACGCGCGCGGCATCGGTTCGGGCGTGTGGATCGTCCGCCGGGTGCCGGCCTCCTCCAGCGCCAGCATCACCAGGCCGTATTTGTTGAACGCGAAGCCGCTGTCGGGCCGGCCGGGCGCGACGTAACCGGGATGGTGGACGACGTGGAGCATCTTGATCTGCCGTCCTAAAGCGTCAATCGATGGCGGGAAACGACCGGAGTGCGACGCCAGTGCCCGACCTGCCCCATATCCGTCCCGATGTCCGCCGCTTCCTGGATTACCTCGCCGGCATGCCCGGCCAGCAGACGCACGAGATGGGCGCGATCGAGGCGCGCAAGGCGATGGTGGCGATGCGCGGGCTGGCCGATGCCGACGTCGGCGAGCTGGCGGTGATCCGCGACATCGCCATCCCCGGCCCGGACGGCGCGGACATCCCGCTGCGGCTCTACGATCCGCGCGAGAGCCGCACGCCGGGGCCAGCATTGGTCTATTTCCACGGCGGCGGATTCGTGATCGGCGATCTCGACAGCCACGAGCCGATCTGCGCCGAGATCGCGCGGATGCTGGACCTGCCGGTGGTCGCGGTCGACTACCGCCTTGCGCCCGAACATATCTGGCCGGCGGCGCCCGACGATTGCGAGGCGGCGGCGCGCTGGGTCGCCTCCAATCCGCCCGAACTGGGCCGGGCGGTCACCAGCCTGGTGCTGGCGGGAGACAGCGCGGGCGGCACGCTGACGATCGTCACCGCGCTGGCGCTCCGCGATGCGCCCGCCGCGGTGCCGGTGATCGCGCAGTGGCCGATCTACCCGGCCGCCGACCTGAACGGCGACTATCCGTCGTACACGCAATTCGCCGACGGCTACTTCCTGACGCGGGAAGGAATGAACTGGTTCCGCGACTGCTATCAATCCGATCCGGCGCACTGGCGCGGATCGCCGATGCTGCTGGACCAGGCGGGGATGCCGCCGACTCTGGTCGTCACCGCCAGCCTGGATCCGTTGCGCGATCAGGGCCGCGCCTACGCCGCCGCGACGATCCAGGCGGGCGTGCCGACGGTGTACCGCGAGGCGGTGGGCAACATCCACGGCTTCTGCAACATGCGCCGCGCGATCCCCTCGTCCGAAGGCGACATCGCCGGCTGCCTCGTCGCGCTGAAGGCGATCATCGCCGAGGCCGAAGCGGCGCGCGTGATGGCGCAGGCCGCGCCCGATCCGGTGGCGGCATGACCGCCGACCTGCCCTACCGCCCCGCCGCGGGGATCATGCTGCTGAATGCGGACAACAAGGTGTTCGTGGCGCAGCGGCTCGATTCGACGTTGGAGGCCTGGCAGATGCCGCAGGGCGGGCTCGACGACGGCGAGGACCCGCGCGCCGGCGCGCTGCGCGAGCTGGAGGAGGAGACCGGCATACGCGCCGATCAGGTCGCGGTGATCGCGCAGGCCGGGGAGGAACTGCTCTACGACCTGCCCGCCGATCTGGTGGGCAAGCTGTGGAAGGGGCGCTTCCGCGGACAGCGCCAGGCCTGGTTCCTGATGCGCTTCTTGGGCCGCGACGACGAGATCGACATCGCCACCGCCGAGCCCGAATTCCGGGCGTGGAGATGGGTCGACCCGTCCGAGCTGCCGGATCTCATCGTTCCGTTCAAGCGCAGGCTGTATCAGGACGTGCTGGCCGCATTCGCGCACCGGATCGGCTGACGCCAAGGAATGTCGCACCGGTACCCCCGCGCAGGCCCGGGGGCCGCTACGCGGGGGCCGTTGCGGGGCCCCCGCCTGCGCCCCGGGACAGGGGCGTGGGGTTGGGGG
>CAXUMU010000043.1:7727-10447 GCA_964252145.1 uncultured Sphingomonadaceae bacterium | reverse complement strand
GCTCCCCCCAACCCAGCCCCCCCCGGCCCCCCCGCGCCGGCGGGGGCCCCGCTCCGCGCGCCCCGTGGCGGCCCCCGGGCCGGCGCCGCGGTACTGCTCCTTGCTTTAGCGGGATAGGTACCGGCCACCTCCGGGTTGACGGCTCGTGGGGAGGGGGTGTCCCGACGCGCGCGCCCGCGCTAGGAACGGCCATGCTCGCCGCCCCACTCGACCGCTCCCTGCTGGACCGCGCCGCCGCCGCGCCGATGCGCGCGCAGGTGGAGGCCTGGGCGGCGGTGAACAGCGGATCGCGCAACCTGGCTGGGTTGGAGAACATGGCGGCGCTGCTGGCCGATGCCTTTTGCGCGCTGCCGGGCGAACTGCGCCTGCTCGATCCCGCGCCGGTCGATGCGATCGACGGCGACGGGCGCGCGGTGGCGCTGGAGCATGGGCGCAACCTCCACCTGAAGGTGCGCCCGGAGGCGCCGGTCCAGCTGCTGCTGACCGGTCACATGGACACCGTGTTCGGCGCGGACCACGCCTTCCAGTCGATCCGGGAGACCGGGCGCGGCATCCTGAACGGACCCGGCGTCGCCGACATGAAGGGCGGGCTGGCGCTGATGCTGGCGGCGCTGCAGGCGGTCGAGGCGAGCCCGCTCGCGGCGCGGCTGGGCTATGAGGTGGTGGTCAACAGCGACGAGGAGGTGGGCTCGCCCGGCTCCGCCGCGCTGATCGCGCACGCCGCGCGGGGCAAGGTCGCCGCGCTCACCTACGAACCCGCACTGCCCGACGGCACGCTCGCCGGCGCGCGCCCGGGCAGCGGCAATTTCTCGATCGTCGTCAGCGGCACCAGCGCGCATGCCGGGCGCAATCCGGAGGACGGCCGCAACGCCGTGGTCGCCGGCGCCGATCTCGCTTTGCGGCTGTCGCGTGCGGCCGGTCCGCGGCTGTCGGTCAACCCGGCGCGGATCGAGGGCGGCGGCCCGAACAACGTTGTGCCCGATCATGCGATCCTGCGCCTCAACATGCGCCCGGCGACGCCGGACGACGAGCGGCGCGCGCGCGCGCATCTCGACGCCGCGGTTGCGATGGTCGCGGCCGAACATGGCGTGACGATCCGCGTCCACGGCGGGTTCGGCCGCCCCCCCAAGCCGCTCGATCCGGCGGCCGAGCGGCTGTTCGGGCTGGTGCGCGATTGTGGGTCGGCGCTGGGCCTGGCGATCGGCTGGCGCCCCACCGGCGGCGTGTGCGACGGCAACAACATCGCCGCCCGCGGCGTCCCCGTCGTCGATACGATGGGCGCGCGGGGCGGCGCGATCCACTCGGCGGACGAGTATCTGATCGTGGACAGCCTGGCCGAACGGGCGATGCTCTCAACCCTGGTGCTGCTGCGCCTGGCCGAGCGCGGTGCGCCATGAGCGCGCTGATCCGCCCGGCGCGCGCCGACGACCTGCAGCCGCTGTACGAGATGGCCAAGCTCACCGGCGGCGGCTTCACCAACCTGCCCGCCGACCGCGACGCGCTCGCGGCCAAGCTCGCCCGCTCCGCCGCCGCCTTCGCCTCGACCGAGGAGGCGCCGGGCGATGCGCTCTATCTGCTGGTGCTGGAGGATCACGCGACCGGCCGGATCGGCGGGACCGCGCAGGTGTTTTCGGCGATCGGCCGGAGCGGCCCGTTCTACAGCTACCGCATCGGCACGTTCAGCCAGCGCTCGCGCGAGCTGGACCGTACGTTCAGCGCCGAGATGCTGACGCTCGCGACCGACCTGGAGGGCTCGTCCGAAGTCGGCGGGCTGTTCCTCCACCCGCGCGAGCGCGCCGGGGGGCTGGGGCTGCTGCTCGCGCGCAGCCGCTACCTCTTCATCCGCCAGCACCGCGCGCGTTTCGCGGCCCGCGTGATCGCCGAGTTGCGCGGCGTGATCGACGAAGCTGGCGGGTCGCCCTTCTGGGACGGGCTGGCCGGCAAGTTCTTCGGCATGGGCTTCCAGGAAGCCGACGCGTTCAACGCGGTGAACGGCAACCAATTCATCGCCGATCTCATGCCCAAGCACCCGATCTACACCGCGATGCTGCCCGAAAGCGCGCGCCACGTGATCGGCCTGCCCCACCCCAACGGCCGCGCCGCGATGCGGATGCTGGAGACCGAAGGGTTCGCCGCGAGCGGCTATGTCGACATCTTCGACGGCGGCCCCACGATGATCGCCGCGACCGAGGCGATCCGCTCGGTGGCGCAGGCGCGAGAGGCGCTGTTCACCGGCACCGCCGCGGGCGGCACGCAGGCGCTCGTCGCGACCGGACGGCTGGATGCGTTCCGCGCGACCTACGGCCAGCTGACACCGGACGGCGACGGCGTGGCGATCGATTCCGAGGCCGCCGAGCTGCTGGCTATCGCATCCGGCGACCGGGTGATCCATGTCGCACGCTGAGGAGATCAATTTCGACGGGATCGTCGGGCCGAGCCACAATTATGCGGGGCTGAGCCTCGGCAACCTCGCCTCCGCGCGCAACGCCGGCGGCGTCTCGCGTCCACGGGCGGCGGCGCTGCAGGGCATCGCCAAGATGCGCGCGAACCTCGCGCTGGGGCTGCGGCAGGGCATCCTGCTGCCCCACGCGCGCCCGGACGAGGCATGGCTCGCCGCGCTCGGCACGACGATCGCGGACGCGCCGGCCGAGCTGCGCGCCAATGCGCTCTCCGCCTCGGCGATGTGGGCGGCCAATGCCGCGACCGTCTCGCCCGCGGCG
>CAXUMU010000043.1:0-7717 GCA_964252145.1 uncultured Sphingomonadaceae bacterium | reverse complement strand
AGACGGTCGCGGCATTGGCCGCCCACATCGCCGAGGCGGATACCGCCGACCGCCGCTGCCACCTGAGCGTCGCCAATCTCGTCACGATGCCGCACCGCAGCCACGAATGGCCGCAGACGCTGGCGCAGCTGCGGCTGGCCTTCGCCGACGAACGCCACTTCGCCGTCCACCCGCCGGTGCCGGCGCCGTTCGGCGACGAGGGCGCGGCCAATCACATGCGGCTCGCCGCCGGGACGGGCGAAGCGGGCGTCGAGCTGTTCGTCTACGGCCGGCCGGGCGGCGCCTTTCCGGCCCGCCAGCACGAACAGGCCAGCCGCGCGATCGCGCGCCGCCACGGGCTCGATCCGGAGCGCACCCTGTTCGTGGCGCAATCGGACGAGGCGATAGCGGCCGGCGCGTTCCACAACGACGTCGTCGCGGTGGCGGACGGGCGCGTGCTGTTCGCGCACGAGCAGGCGTTCGCGGATCGCGACGCGCTGTTCACCCGGCTGCGCGCGATCCTGCCCGAGGTGGAGATCATCGAGGTCGCCGCAGCCGAGGTGAGCCTGGCCGATGCGATCCGCAGCTATCTGTTCAACGCGCAGCTCGTCACCCTGCCGGGCGGCGAGCAGGCGCTGATCGTGCCGCAGGAGGCGCGCGAGACGCCCGCGGTATGGCGCTGGCTGGAGCGGATGCTGGCTGGCAACGGCCCGATCCGGCGGGTCGTGCCGGTCGACGTGCGCGAATCGATGGCCAATGGCGGCGGCCCGGCCTGCCTGCGGCTGCGCGTCGTGGCGGATCCCGCGACGGTCGATCCGCGCTTCCTGGTCGACGAGGCGCGGCTGGACGGCATCGCCGCGATCGTCGCCCGCCGCTGGCCCGAGCAGATCGCACCCGCCGATCTCGCGCGGCCGGCGCTCTGGCGCGATCTCGCCGCGGCGCGGGCCGCGCTGTTCGCGCACCTCGAGATAGCGACGCCCTGACCGCGACGTAGACGTCCTGCTCAACCAGATCGGTTCAAGAGCAAGATGATTCTTGTAGCAGCCTGTCCGGTTCGATAATATTCGGGTCAGAGCTGCTTGCGTAGGCAAGTTGACCTAGGTCTGGACGGGGGAGCAGCAGAATGGCGGAAGACGTTGAGACCGATACGCTACTTTCATTGACGGCCGAGATTGTTTCGGCGCACGTCGCGAATAATCGGGTAGGTATTGCCGAGCTGCCTGCGCTGATCCAGGATGTGCATGCGGCGCTGGCCAAGCTTGGCCGGACGAACGAACCGGCGGAGGCGGAAGCGCAGAAGCCGGCCGTGCCGATCCGATCTTCGATCAAACCCGATTATCTGGTCTGCCTGGAGGACGGCAAGCATCTGACGATGCTGAAGCGATACCTGATGCGCACCTACGGGCTGACGCCGGCGGAATATCGCGCGAAATGGAAGCTTCAGGCGGATTACCCGATGGTCGCGCCCAATTATGCGGAGCGGCGGCGGGTGCTGGCCAACAACATCGGACTGGGACGCAAGCGCGAGGGGCCTGCCGCGCCGGCGGAGGAAATACCGGAACCGGCCGCCCCCCCGGCCCGCCCGAAGCGCAAGGCCAAGCCCGCGGCCGAATAGCGGACGTTCAGGACACCTGGAGCGGCGGGCGCCACGCGCGCTCGACCGTCGGCGGCACGAACATCCGCTGCTGGCGTAGCGGCGACCGGCGCCGCAGCACCGCGATCGGATCGACCGGTTGGTCGAACGTGACGCCGATGCGGTTGTGCCGCGTCCAGGCGACCGAACCCTCCAGCTCGCCCAGGCCGCGCATCGAAATGAGGATGCGATCCCCCTGCGCGCCGCGGAAGCGGCATTCGGCCATCATGCCGCCGCGCGAGATGTTGCGGACGCGTGCCGAGGCTGCACCGCCGTCGCCGCAGCTGAGCGTCGCCTGCATCATCACGCTGTGCCGCTGTTCCCGGAACGCCATCATCGGCATCGCGGACGTCCACAGATCGTCGAAGTCTACTTCCCGTCCCACGACCTGCTCTCTGCCTTCCGAGGATAGGAAGGCAGTCGTAACGGCCACGCCCTGCGATCTGGTTAACGCGGTCGAAGCGTAGACCTGGCGATAATCGACTCCGCACGCGCAGCGCCGGCCGAGTCGCGCGCAGTGCGCTGGGCAGCGGAGATAAAAAACGGCCGGTCCTCGCAAGGGCCGGCCGGAAGTTTTAGGAGAGGATGCCTGAAAGGCATGCTGTTTGTGTGCCTACTTGCGATTTTGTGCAAGCGCGAAAAATCGATCAGCTCCAAGGCAAAAAACTTGTCAACGCGACGCCGTTCCCCAAGGGAACCTCACCCGTATCGGTAAGTTGATGGCGTTCTGCGCCGCACAACGCGTCGCCGGATGAGGCGGAAAGCCGGGGCCGGTGCTCATCCCCGGCTCGGGATCGATCAGGCGGGAGCATCACGCCTGCCGAGGACCACGGCTACCACATCGCCCGGGTGTCCGGTTTTGCACCGGCGCATCACTCTCCTGCGAGGCCATTTTTGAGGCTCCCGTGGGATATGTGGCTTGTTCATCATAGGATCATTCGCGGCCGCCGCCAATCGGAGTCCGCGGCACGCCGACGGGTTTCCGGGCGAAGACGCTGCATTCTTCAGCGACCGTCGCCGAAAAGCTGCAACTTCATGCCGACATGGCTCCGCACGAAGCCCAGCCGTTCGTAGAAACGGTGCGCGTCGGTGCGCGTGGTCTTGGACGTCAGCTGGACCATCCGGCAGCCGCGATCGCGACAGCGCGCGATCGCCCATTCGATCAGCTGCATGCCCAGCCCCTGCCCCCGCCGCTCCCGGGCGATCCGCACCGCCTCGATCTGCCCGCGCCACGCGCCGCGGAACGACAGGCCCGGCAGGAAGCTCAGCTGCATCGTGCCGACGATCGCGCCACCTTGCTCGGCGACGATCAGCAGCTGGTCCGGATCGCGATCGATCGCACCGAAGGCGGCGAGATACGCCGCGGCAAGCGGCAGCCGCGGATCCTCGCGGCCGCGGCTCTGCGCGTCATCGTCGAGCAATGCGACGATCGCCGGCAGATCGCCCTCCACCGCCTCGCGCATCCGCAACCCGTCCATCGCTCATCCTCCTGCCAGCATTAGCGGGCATGTCGGCGATCGGCGCGGGGGAATGCAACGTGTTCCGCCTCCGATCAGATCGATTTGGACAGGCCGACGAAGAAGCCCCGGCGCGGGCCGAACTGCGGCGCGCCGACGCCGATGCCGCTGCCGTCGCGTATCTCATATTTGCGATCGCCGACGTTGATCACGTCGAACCGCACCTCCACGCCCGGTCCGGCGAAGCGGTAGCTCGACGATAGGTTGACCTGCACGTAGCCCGGCAGCTTGGCGCCGTTCGGCACGTCGCCGTCGGCGCGCAGGCCCGATCCGTAGATCATGTCGCCGCCCAGCTTCAGCCCGGCGAGCGGGCCGCTCCTGAAGCCGTAGGAGAGCCCGGCGGACGCGGTGTAGGTCTGGTCGTGATCCAAAAATATATAATGGTTCCGGATATAGGCCAGATCGGCGGGGTCGAACGCGAACTGACTGGAGACGATATCCTTGCCCTTGGCTTGGGAGTAGGCGAAATTGGCGTATAGCAGCAGGCCGCTGCGCGCGTAGCTGAAGTTCGTCTCGACGCCCTTGATCTTGCCCCGCCGGTAATTGAACGGCGTCAGGATGATCGGCGCGCCGAACTGGCCCTCGTCGATCAGGTTGTGCGAGCGGCGGTAGTAGCCGTCGACGCCGAAGGTGATCGCCTCGCCCAGCTTCTGCTGGAAGCCGACGTCGAAATAATTCTGCTTTTCGGCGAACGGCGTGGTGTTGAGCAATTGCGGCGCCGCGCCGCTGGTGCCGACGAAGCGCGACACCTGCTCGGTCCCGACCAGCTCGAACGGCGCGGGCGAGAAATAGCGCGCATAGCCGGCGTGGATGGTGGTCGCTCTGGTCGGCTGCCACACGACGTTCGCGCGCGGGCTGAACTGATGCTCGGCGCGGTAGCCGTTATAATAATCGAAGCGCCCGCCGAAATTGAGCGTCAGCGTCGGCGCCAGCTTCCACTCGTCCTGCAGATAGGCGCTGTACGTCATCTCGGTCTGGCCGCCCGAATCCAGGATCGTGATCGGCGCGCCGGTCTGCGCGCCTGCCGCATCGACCGGGAAAACCTGCGTCGCGGTACGGCTCGTCCCCCGATCGCGCGAGAGGACGATACCGCCCCGGATGGTGTGCGCATCGTCTGCCGCGTACGACGCGTCGATCTGGCCGCCGAGCGTCAGGTCGCGCTTCGATGCGCCCTGCGCCAGCCCGTTGAACAGGAGTTCGCCCAGCACGTCCGGCCGGTAGATCAGCGCCGAATAGCGGCCGTAGAGCGAGGCCTGCAGCGTCAGCGGCCCGGAATGGTGCAGCAAGGCGAGCTGGCCGAAGCCGGTCCGCTCCAGCTGGCGCTGGTTCAGATCCTCGCTGGCATAATCGGTGACGCCGCCCACGCTGTAGCCCGGCCCATCCGTCGCCGCCGCAAGCCCACGCGGATTGGGGATCTGGAAATATTGATTCGAATAGCCGCCCAGCAGCGAGACGCGGTTCTCGTCGTCGATGATGTGATCGGCGTAGCCGAACAGCTGCACCTGATCGGTCCGGTCGTGCAGCGCCTTGGCCGACGAATCGACATTCTCGATGCCCAGATCGTCACGGCGATAGTCGGCGGAGAAGAAGTAGTTCGTCGATCCGGTGGAGCCGCCATATTGGACGCTGGGCTCGATCGTGCCGTGGCTGCCGCCATATACCGACACGGAGCCGCCATTCTCGAACAGCCCGCCCTTGGTCGTCACGTCGATGATGCCGGCGGTGCGCAGCCCATATTGCGCCGGCAGCGCGCCGGTCAGCAGGTTGAACTTCTCCACGAAGCGCGGCGACAGCGTCTGGCCGAACACCGCCAGCCCCTCCGGCAGGATCGTGCCGTTGATGCGATATTGCAGATTATTGTGGTCCGCGCGCACGTGGAACTGGCCGAACCCGTCCTGCACGACGCCCGGCAGCTGGAGCAGGATCTGGTTGAACTGCTGGTTGTCGCCGCCCGGCAGCGCCTGGATCGTGGCGTTGGTGACGGTGTAGGCGGTGGCGCCCAGGCTGGGCTGGATCGCGGCCCGCGCGGCATCCAGCCGTTTCGCGGTGACGACGATCTCGGGCGAGCCGCCGGTCGCATCGTCCTCGGCGAACGCCGGGGACGCGCCGCCGAAGGCCAGGATCGCCGTGGCGCAGAGCAGCCGTCGCTCGAGCATCGCTATACCTCATGTCACGTTATAACAGTACTGCTCCGCGGCGAGACATCGTGCACGGCGCCGCGACAGGATGGCTACGCCAGCCCGCGCGATGTTACAAGATAACATTTCGTTCATGGCCGCGTCGGGGAGGCCTTTTGCTTGTTCCCCGGCGCAGGCCGGGGTCCAGCTACGAGCGGCCCGATACTGGACCCCGGCCTACGCCGGGGTACGGCTGCGCGGTGCCCCGCGTCAGATGTGGATCGGCTTGCCCTGCACCGCCATCGCCGCTTCCTTGATCGCCTCCGGGTGCGTCGGGTGCGCGTGGCAGGTGTAGGCGATGTCCTCGCTGGTGGCGCCGAACTCCATCGCCTGGCATGCCTGCGCGATCATGGTGCCGGCGAGGCTGGCAATGATCCACACGCCCAGCACCCGGTCCGATTGCGCGTCGGCGATGATCTTGACGAAGCCGTCGGTATCCTTGTTGGTCTTGGCGCGGCTGTTGGCGAGCATCGGGAACTTGCCGACCTTCACTTCGCCCTGCGTGCGCGCCTGCTCCTCGGTCAGGCCGACGCCGGCGATCTCGGGCATCGTGTAGACCACGCTGGGGATCACGTCGTGGTTCACGATGCCCGTCAGCCCGGCGATGTTCTCGGCGACCGCGATGCCCTCGTCCTCGGCCTTGTGCGCCAGCATCGGGCCGGGAACGACGTCCCCGATCGCCCAGATGCCGGGAACCGACGTGCGGAAATCATGATCGATCCCGACCTGCCCGCGCTGGTTGACGGCGAGCCCGGCCTTGTCGAGCGCGAGCCCCTCGGTGTTCGGCCGCCGCCCGATCGCGACCAGCACGATATCCGCCGAGATCGTCTCGGCCGCACCGCCGGCGGAGGGCTCGACGGTGAGGGTCACGCCCGCGTCGCTTGCCTGGGCGGCGGTCACCTTGGTCGAGGTTCGCAGCGTGAAGCCCTGCTTCTTGAACAGCTTGTTCGCTTCCTTGCGGACCTCGCCGTCCATGCCCGGCAGGATCTGGTCGAGATACTCGACCACCGTCACCTTTGCCCCAAGCCGCAGCCAGACCGAGCCCAGCTCCATCCCGATCACCCCGCCGCCGATCACGACCAGGTGGCCGGGCACCTTGGCCAGCTCCAGCGCGCCGGTCGAATCGACGATCCGTCGATCGTCCACCGCAACCCCCGGCAGCGGCGTCACCGACGAGCCGGTCGCGATGACGATGTTCTTCGCGCGCACGCTGCGATCGCCCACCGTCACCGTGTCGGCCGCCGTGAACGCGGCGCGGCCCTTCAGCCATTCGACCTTGTTCTTCTTGAACAGATATTCGATGCCGCCGGTCAGCCCCTTCACCGCCTCGCGCCGCTGGCCGTGCATCGCGTCGAGATCCAGGCTGACGCCGTCGAACTTCACGCCGAACTGCGCCAGCGCGCCCGAATGCGCCTCCTCGAACAGCTCCGACGCGTGCAGCAGCGCCTTGGACGGGATGCAGCCGACGTTGAGGCAGGTGCCGCCCAGCGTGTCGCGGCTCTCCGCGCAGGCGGTGCGCAGGCCTAGTTGCGCCGCCCGGATCGCCGCGACATAGCCGCCGGGGCCGGAGCCGATCACCAGCACGTCGTAATCGTAATCAGACATGTTCAAGTCCTTGCAGTACCCCGGCGCAGGCCGGGGCCCAGCTCCGACCACAGAACTGGACCCCGGCCTGCGCCGGCGTACGGGAAATCAAAGGTCGATCAGCAGCCGGGTCGGATCCTCGATCGCATTCTTCAGCGCGACGAGGAAGGTCACCGCCTCGCGGCCGTCGATCAGGCGGTGGTCGTAGCTGAGCGCCAGGTACATCATCGGCCGCGCCACGATCTGGCCGTCCTTGACCACCGGCCGTTCCTCGATGCGGTGGAGGCCCAGCACCGCCGACTGCGGCGGGTTGATGATCGGCGTGGACATCAGCGACCCGAACACGCCGCCATTGGAGATGGTGAAGGTGCCGCCCTTCATCTCGTCCATCTTGAGCGTACCGTCCTTGGCGCGCTTGCCGAAGTCGCCGATCGTCCTTTCGATCGCGGCGACGCTGAGCGTCTGCGCATCGCGGATCACCGGCACGACCAGGCCGTTCGGCGCCGAGACCGCGACCGAGATGTCGGCATAATCGCGGTAGACGATCTCGTCGCCCTCGATCGATCCGTTGACCGAGGGCACGTCCTTCAGCGCCATGCACGCGGCCTTTACGAAGAAGCCCATGAACCCAAGGCGCACGCCGTGCTTCTTCTCGAACAGATCCTTATACCTGGCGCGCGCCTCCATCACCGCGGTCATGTCCACGTCGTTGAACGTGGTCAGCATCGCCGCGGTGTTCTGCGCTTCCTTCAGCCGGGTCGCGATCGTCTGGCGCAGCCGCGTCATGCGGACGCGCTCCTCGCGGCGCCCGGCCACGGGAGCGGCGC
>CAXUMU010000042.1:0-15644 GCA_964252145.1 uncultured Sphingomonadaceae bacterium | reverse complement strand
GCGCGAAATCGTGCGCGCCGTCGGCATCGCCCATCGCGTGGCCGCCATATTTCACGACGAACGTCTCGCCGGCGTAGCGCTGCATGTAGGGCAGCGCCTCGGTCAGCGTCTCCGCCTTGGCGAGCAGCGCGGGATCAGGGGAATGGTCGGTCATTCGCCGCGCATAGCGGCGCGCCGGCGGCGCTACCAGTCCCGCGCATCGACCTTCCGGCCGAGCGCGATGAAGGCATAGACCAGCCCCGGCACCAGCACGATCGACAGCGTCACCTTGGCCAGCATCTGCCCCGCGATCAGCGAGCCGATCGGGAACACGCCGTAGAAGCTGATCGTGATGAACAGCAGCGTGTCGATCACCTGGCTGCAGACGCTCGCGATCGCGGCGCGCAGCCACAGCATCCGCCCTTCGCCCCGCTTCAGCGCGCTGAAGATCGTCACGTTCAGGAATTGCGAGGTGCCATAGGCGATCAGCCCGGCCAGCATCAGCCGCGCGCTCTGCGCCAGCACCATGTTGAACGCGGCGAGATGGCCCGCGTCCATCGCCGCCGCGGGCGGCAGCGCGATCACCAGCCGGATCAGCAGCATCGACAGGATCAGCGGCACGAACCCCCACAACACCAGCCGCCTGGCGATTGCGGGACCATGCAGCTCGGCGATGCTGCTGGAGGTGACGACCAGCAGCAGGAAGGCAAAGATCCCGCCCTCCACCGCCAGCGGACCCAGCGCGACCAGCTTGGTGCCCAGCACGCCCGCCAGGCACACCATGCCACCGTAAAAGATCGCGAACAGGAACAGCGAACGCGGCAGGCCGGGCATGCCCGGCGGGGGAGGGGTGTTCATGCCACACTGCTAGCCGCTCAGCCTATCGACGCAAGCTCGGGCTTTCCCCCCTGTCCCGTTTGTGTCGAGCGAAGTCGAGACACCTCGCGTCTGATGAGATCGTGTCTCGACTACGCTCGACACAAACGGTCTAAGGGAGAGATCGAGCGTAGCGCGAGCGCAGGCGGGGGTGCATTGACCAAGTTGCTGATCGGCGTTGCCGGCATCGCCGTGATCCTCGCCATCGCGGTCGCGCTTTCCACCGACCGGCGGTCGATCCGGCCGCGGGTGGTCGGCGCGGCGTTCGCGCTGCAGGTCGGGATCGCGGTGATCGTGCTGTACCTGCCCGCCGGGCGCGCGGTGGTCGCGTGGCTGGCCGGCGGCGTGGGGGCGCTGCTGGGCTACGCACAGGCAGGGACCGACTTCATCTTCGGGCCGCTCGCCTCGCCCGCGATCGGCGGCACGGCGTTCGCGATCTCGGCGCTGCCGGTGATCATCTTCTTCGCAGCGCTCGTCTCGATCCTTTATTATCTCAAGATCATGCAGCTGGTGATCCGCTGGATCGGCGGCGGGATCGAGAAAGTCATCGGCGTCTCGAAGGTCGAATCGCTGTGCGCGGCGGCGAACATCTTCGTCGGCCAGAGCGAATCGCCGCTGGTGATCCGCCCGTATCTCGCGGGCCTGACGCCGGCCCAGCTATTCTGCGTGATGACGTCGGGCATGGCGGGCGTCGCCGGCACGATCCTGGCGGCCTACGCCTCGATGGGCATCCGCATCGAATATCTGCTCGCCGCCTCGTTCATGTCGGCGCCGGGCGGCGTGCTGATGGCCAAGCTGATCATGCCCGATCCGCGTCTGCCCGGCGGTGCGCCGGTACCCGACGAGGACGAGCAGATCGCGATCGCCGAGGTGACGCACGACGAGGAGCGCCCGGCCAACATCATCATGGCCGCCGCGCAGGGCGCGCAGACCGGCGTCAGGCTGGCGGTGGCGGTGGGGGCGATGGTGCTGGCGTTCGTCGCGCTGGTGGCGCTGGCGAACGGACTGCTGGGCGGCATCGGCCATTGGTTCGGCGTGGCCGACCTGAGCTTCCAGCGGCTGCTGGGCTATGTGTTCGCGCCGGTGATGGTGCTGCTGAACGTGCCGTGGAACGAGGCGCAGGTGATCGGCGGGCTGTTCGGCGAGAAGATCGTGCTGAACGAATTCGTCGCCTACATCCATCTCGGCAAGGTCCAGGCCGGGCTGTCGCCGCACAGCGTGGCGGTGATCACCTTTGCCTTGTGCGGCTTCGCCAATTTCAGCTCGATCGCGATCCAGATCGCGGTAACCGGCAGCCTCGCCCCCAACCAGCGGCCGATGCTGGCGCGGTTGGGCGTCCGCGCGCTGGTCGCGGGCAGCCTGGCGAACCTGATGAGCGCGGCGCTGGCGAGCCTGATGATCCCGGGGTGATCAGAGCAGTGCCAGCGCCGCCAGCTCCCGTATCATCCCCGGCGGCATGTCGCCCAGTTCGGCCACCCCGTCAGCCAGGTCGCGGGGGGCATCCGCGCCGATCAGGTAGCGCCAGCCCTGGTGTGCGCGCTTGGGGTAGAGCGCGACCGGCACGAGCGGCGTGGCGACGCGGATCACGCAGCGGCCCTCCGCGCTCTCGGCGAAACCAAGGATCGGCGAGCGGGCGACCAGCTGGTGCTTCAGGATCCAGTAGAGCGATCCGCCGATCAGTTCGTCGGCGCGCTTGGGCTTGTAGCGGGTGGTGACGGTCGTCTCGCCGCCGCCCGCACGCTCGTTCAGCCGATCGGCGAGGAACTCGACGCTGGGGCAGCCGAACGCGACTTTCGTGATGTGGAGCGCCATGCCGCCGATCTGGGAAGCGAGGGCGCGGCGGACAAGCTCAGTGCAGGTTGAACAAGGTCGCCAGCCCCAGGAACGAGAAGAAGCCCATGCAATCGGTGCACATCGTCACGAACACCGCCGAGGAGACCGCCGGATCGACGCCCGATTTCTCCAGCCCGATCGGGATCAGCACGCCCGACAGGCCGGCGACGAGATTGTTGATCAGGATCGCCGATCCGAACACCAGCGCCAGATCGGCGCGACCGTACAGCAGCCACGACCCCGTGCCGATCAGCAGGCCCAGCAGCAGCCCGTTGGCCAGCGCGATGCGCAGCTCGCGCACGATCATGCGCTGCGTGTTCGAGCTGGTCAGCTGGTTGGTCGCGAGCGCGCGCACCACTACCGCCAGCGTCTGCGTACCGGCATTGCCGCCCATGCCCGACACGATGCCCATCAGCGCCGCCAGCAGCGCGTAGCGCGCGATCACGCCGTCGAACATGCCGACCACGCCGGCTGCGACCATCGCCGTGCCGAGGTTCACGACCAGCCACACCAGCCGCGTGCGCACCGTCAGCCGGATCGGCTCGTTGATGTCGCCGTCGCCCGCGCCGGACAGGCGCAGCACGTCCTGGCCCGCCTCCTCCTGGATGATGTGGACCACGTCGTCGACCGTGATCATGCCCACCAGCCGGCCGGCGGGATCGATCACCGCGGCCGAGATCAGTGCATATTTCTGGAAGCGGAGCGCCACCTCCTCCTGGTCCATGTCGACCGGGATCAGCGTCTGCTCGCGCGCCATCACGTCGGCGATGGCGATGTCGCGCGGCGTGCGCAGCACCCAGCTGAGCTTGCACGTACCGACCGGGCGGTGCGCCGGATCGACGACGTAGATCTCCCAGAAATCGGTCGTCAGATCCTCGTTGCGGCGCAGATAGTCCAGCACGTCGCCGACGGTCCAATGTTCGGGCACCGCGATCAGGTCGCGCTGCATCAGGCGGCCGGCGGACTCTTCCGGGAAGCTCAGCGCCTCCTCGATCGCGGCGCGGTCGTCCGGCTCCATCGCGCGGAGCACCGCGCGCTGGTCGTCCTCCTCCATGTCCTCGATGATCGCGACGGCGTCGTCGGTATCCAGCTGGGTGGCGATCTCTGCCACCTCGTGCGGGTTGAGCGCGTCGATCAGCTCCTCGCGCACCCAGTCGTTCATCTCGGCGAACACGTCGCCGTCCAGCAGCTCGGCCAGCGCCGCGGCCAGCGGGCGGCGCGCGTCGGACGGCGCCAGTTCGAACAGGTCGGCGATATCGGCGGGGTGGAGCGGAGCGACCAGCTCGCGCGCGCGCTCGGTGTCGCCGGCCTCGACCAATTCCATCACCCGGTCGACGAACTCGGGCTTCAGCCGGTCGTCCTCGTCGAGGCTGGTCTCGGCGGGCTTCGGGGGCGCTTCGGTTTCGGTTTCGCTCACAAGCGCCGCCTTTGGCCTGAGGTCCCGCATCCCCTAGGCCGGGTTCGCGGTGATGTCAGCCACAGGATTCCCATCCACCCGTTTGTATCGAGCGAAGTCGAGATACCTGCTCAGGCTTGGTATCGTGTCTCGACTTCGCTCGACACGAACGGCTCTCGGGAGGTGGAAGAAGCGTCGTGAGGCACTAGATTAAGGCCATGACCTATCGCCTCTCCGTCCTCGACCAGTCGCCCATCGCCGAGGGCATGACCGCCGCGCAAGCGCTCGCCAACACGCTGGACCTGGCGCGCGCCTGCGATGCGCTGGGCTACGACCGCTACTGGCTGGCCGAGCATCACGCCTCGCCCGCGCTGGCGGGGGCCGCGCCCGAGGCGCTGATCGGGCCGGTCGCGCTGGCCACGCGGCGCATCCGCGTCGGATCGGGCGGGATCATGCTGCCGCATTATTCGCCGTTCAAGGTGGCCGAGACGTTCCGGCTGCTCGCCGCGCTCGCGCCGGGGCGGATCGATCTCGGGCTGGGCCGCGCGCCGGGGACGGACGGGCGCACCGCGTTCGCGCTCCAGCGCGATCGCTCGCGGCGGATGGCGGTGGACGATTTCGCGCCGAACCTGGCGGAACTGCTCGGCTATCTGGCGGACGACCTGCCCGCGGATCACCCGTTCGCGCCGCTGGGCGCCACGCTGCCCGACGGCAATGCCGGTTCGCCCGAGGTTTGGCTGCTCGGCTCGTCGATGGACAGCGCGCTGTGGGCGGCGGAGGCGGGGCTGCCCTACTGCTTCGCCGACTTCATCAATTCGGACGGCGCCGACATGGCCGATCAGTATCGCCGCCGGTTCAAGCCCTCCGCCCGGCTCGCTAAGCCCTATGTGATGGCGGCGGTGTGGACGATCGCCGCCGACGATGCCGAGACCGCGCGGCGGCTGGCCGCGCCGGCAGCGATGATGTTCGCCCATCTGATCGCCGGCACGCTGATCAAGGTGCCGCAGATCGACACCGCGCTGGCCTGGCTGGACGCGCATCCCGAGGCGTCGCGCCGCCGCCGCCGATCGGTGCTGGGCACCCCGGCCGAGGTGCGCCGCCAGCTGGACGGGGTCGCGCAGGAATATGGCGCGGACGAGCTGATGCTGGTCAACATCCTGCCCGATCATGCCGCGCGACGCCGCAGCTACGAACTGGTGGCGCACGAATATGGGCTGGTCGCGACCGCCCAAGCCGCCTAGACGCCGCCCCCATTCATTCCGCGCAAGAGGAACATCATGGCCGATACCGACAACATCCTCGTCATCAATCTCGACAGCGGCGGCGACGTCGTGATCCGCCTGCGTCCCGATCTCGCCCCCGGCCATGTCGCGCGGATCAAGGAGCTGGCGAGCGAGGGGTTTTACGATGGCGTCGTGTTCCACCGCGTCATTCCGGGCTTCATGGCGCAGGGCGGCGACCCGACCGGCAGCGGCATGGGCGGCTCCAAGAAGCCCAACCTGAAGGCCGAGTTCAGCAGCGAGCCGCACGTCCGCGGCATCTGCTCAATGGCGCGCTCGCAGAGCCCGGACAGCGCCAACAGCCAGTTCTTCATCTGCTTCGACGACGCCCGCTTCCTCGACAAGCAATATACCGTCTGGGGCGAGGTCGTCTCGGGCATGGAGCACGTCGACGCGCTGCCCAAGGGCGAGCCGCCGCGCACGCCCGGCAAGATCGTCAGCGCCAAGGTGCAGGCGGAGGCGTAATCACGCAGTGCTCCCGCGCAGGCGGGAGTCCAGCTGCCACCGTCGAAAAAACTGGGCTCCCGCCGGCGCGGGAGCACTGTCGGCTCGGTCAGCCCGCTTCGTCGCGGGCGACGCTGGCGAACAGCCAGTCGTGGAAGATCCGCACCGGCCGCCGCGACAGCGACGAGCGGCGGCACGCGAACCAGTAACTGTACGGGCTGTCGACATCGATCCCGAACAGGCTGACCAGCCGATCGTCGTGCGCGTCGGCGATGTGGCTGTCGAGCATGAACGCGACCCCCAGCCCCTGCGCGGCGGCGTCCAGCATCAGCTGCCCCGAATCGAAATGATCGACCGTGGCGGGTTCCAGCGTGGGTCTGCCGATCGCCTCGCGCCATACCGCGAACGTCTCGGGCATGTCGCGGTGGAGCAGGATGGTCATGCCGCGCAGCCGCTCGGGATCGGTCAGCGGCGCCGGGCCCTCCAGCAGCGCGCGCGATCCGATCGCCAGCACGCGGTTGCGGTCCAGCCGGCGCGCATAGAGGCTCGGCTCGATCTCGCGCGCCAGCACGATCGCCGCATCGATGCCTTCGCCCAGCCGCGCCAGGCTGTGCGCCGCGGTGTCGATGTCGATGTGGAGCTCGGGATGCGACGCGCGCAGCTCGGGCAGGCGGCCCATCAACCGCTGCGAGGCGAACAGCGGCAGCACGCCCAGGCGCATCCGCAGGATCTCGGTATCGCCGCCGGTCGCGTCGATCGCCTTGGCCAGCGCATCGAGCGCGGGGGCGACGCGGCCGAGCAGCGCCTCGCCGTCCGCGCTGAGCAGCATCGCCTGGTGCCGCCGCTCGAACAGGTCGCGCCCCAGGAACCGCTCCAGCGCCTGCACCCGCCGGCTGAGCGCGGGCGAGGACAGCGCCAGTTCCTCGGCGGCGGCCTTCACCGATCCCAGCCGGGCGACCTGCACGAACGCCTCGACGGCGGTCAGCGGCGGGAGTCGGCGCACGGCGGCTCCCCGCTAGAATGGCGATGATATGGTGCGGTGCAACCTGTAGCCGTCGCCATCATTTCGCCCCCGGGGCCTTCGATAAATGCCGGCCGAATGCGCTTAACACACGTTATAATAGCATCCTATTTCGCAGCTGCACAACACCGCTTGTGTCGGTGCGGCGCGCAAAACCGGGGCTTCGGGGGCGCCCAGCATATTTTGGGGCGGCGAGCATCGCATAACCGCGACGGCACCTTATCTCGGGAACGACACAAGAGGATCAGTGCCCGATGGCCGAAGACGACAGGAACCCCCGGCGGCTGCAGGTCGCCAATGCCCGCCCCGACGATTCCGGGCGCGGCCTGGCGCGGCTGTCGCGCGCGACGATGAACGCGCTGGGGCTGAAGGAAGGCGACGTCGTCGAAATCGTCGGCAAGCGCGCCACCCCGGCGCGCGCGGTGTTGCCCTATGCCGAGGACGAAGGGCTCGATATCCTGCGGCTGGACGGGCTGCAGCGCGCCAATGCCGGCGTCGGCTCGGGCGATTTCGTCGAGCTGCGCCGCGCCGAATCGCGCGCGGCGCAGCGCGTGGTGTTCGCGCCGGCGCAGCAGAACCTGCGGCTGGAGGGCTCGACGCAGGCGCTCAAGCGCAGCTTCGGCATGCGACCGCTGACGCAGGGCGATATCGTCGCGACCTCCGGCCAGCAGCGCGTGGAGCGCGGCAACCTGCCGCCCGAGCTGCGCCAGATGCTCAACGCGCCGGCCTATTCGCTGCAGGAGATCCGCCTAACGGTGGTCTCGACCGTGCCCAAGGGCATCGTCCATATCGACGCCGACACCGAGGTCGAGCTGCGCCCCGAATATGAGGAGGCGGACACCGCGCGCCGCGCCGACGTGACCTATGACGATCTGGGCGGCATGGGCGACACGATCGACCAGCTGCGCGAGATGGTCGAGCTGCCCTTGCGCTATCCCGAGCTGTTCCAGCGGCTGGGCGTCGATCCGCCCAAGGGCGTGCTGCTGCACGGTCCGCCCGGCACCGGCAAGACGCGGCTGGCCAAGGCGGTCGCCAACGAGAGCCATGCCGAGTTCTTCCACATCGCCGGCCCCGAGATCATGGGATCGGCCTATGGCGAGAGCGAGAAGCGCCTGCGCGAGATCTTCGAGGCAGCGAACAAGGCCGCCCCCTCGATCATCTTCATCGACGAGATCGATTCGATCGCCCCCAAGCGCGGCCAGGTAACCGGAGAGGCGGAAAAACGCCTCGTCGCCCAGCTGCTGACGCTGATGGACGGGCTGGAATCGCGCGCCAATCTGGTCGTGATCGCCGCCACCAACCGGCCCGAGGCGCTGGACGAGGCGCTCCGTCGCCCCGGCCGGTTCGACCGCGAGATCGTCGTCGGCGTGCCCGACGAGCGTGGCCGGCGCGAGATCCTGGGCATCCACACCCGCGGCATGCCGCTGGCCGAGGGCGTCGATCTGGAGGAGCTGGCCCGCACCACCTACGGCTTCGTCGGCGCCGATCTGGCCGCGCTTACCCGCGAGGCGGCGATCGAGGCCGTGCGGCGGATCATGCCGCGGCTGAACCTCGAGGAGCGCACGATCCCGCCCGAGGTGCTGGACGAGCTGTCGGTGACGCGCGACGATTTCCTCGCCGCGATCAAGCGCGTGCAGCCCTCGGCGATGCGCGAGGTGATGGTGCAGACGCCGAACGTCGGCTGGGACGATGTCGGCGGCCTCGACGATGCGCGCGAGCGCTTACGTGAAGGCGTCGAGCTGCCGCTGAAGAATCCGGACGCGTTCCGCCGGCTGGGCATCCGCCCGGCGAAGGGCTTCCTGCTCTACGGTCCGCCCGGCACCGGCAAGACCTTGCTCGCCAAGGCGGTCGCGCGCGAGGCGGAGGCGAACTTCATCGCCACCAAGTCGAGCGACCTGCTCTCCAAATGGTATGGCGAGAGCGAGCAGCAGATCGCCCGGCTGTTCAGCCGCGCGCGGCAGGTGGCGCCGTGCGTGATCTTCATCGATGAGCTCGACAGCCTGGTGCCGGCGCGCGGCGGCGGGATGGGCGAGCCGCAGGTGACCGAGCGCGTCGTCAACACCATCCTGGCCGAGATGGACGGGCTGGAGGAGCTGCAGTCGGTCGTCGTGATCGGCGCGACCAACCGGCCCAACCTGATCGATCCGGCGCTGCTGCGGCCGGGCCGGTTCGACGAGCTGGTCTATGTGAGCGTGCCTGACGAGGGCGGGCGGCGGCGCATCCTGTCGATCCACACGGGCAGGATGCCGCTGGCCGAGGATGTCGATCTCGATCAGCTCGCCCGGCGCACGGACCGCTTCACCGGCGCCGATCTCGAGGATCTGGTCCGTCGCGCCGGCCTCTTCGCGTTGCGCGGATCGCTGGATGCGACGAGCGTGACGATGCGTCATTTCGACGATGCGCTGGAGGAGACGCGCGCGTCGGTCACGCCCGAGATGGAGCGCGAATATGAGCAGATGGCCTCGCGCCTGAAGCAGGATGCGCTGTCGCTGAACCCGATCGGTTTCATCTCCCCCGGCATGCTGACGCCGCGGGATTCCACCAAGGGCGATAACTGACTAAGGCCGAGGGAGCAGGTGCGGGCGGCTTGCGTTTAGCTTCCGCATTTGCGAACGAACCTCATCCTACCCCGCCAGACCGGAGCCGTCATGCCCGCATCTTCCGCCGAGACCGCGATCGATCGCGACGCCAGCCGCCGCGCGCGCCAATCGCGGATCGGGCCGCTGGGCATGTTCTTCCGCGGTTTCCTGAAGCATCCGGTGATGGTCGGCTCGATCATCCCCTCGTCGGGCAAGCTGATCGACAAGATGCTCGCGCCGGTGGATTGGGGCCGGGCGAAGGTGTTCGTGGAATATGGCCCCGGTGTCGGCACCTTCTGCCAGCCGATCCTCGACCGCATGGCGCCCGATGCGACGCTGATCGCGATCGATACCAACCCCGATTTCATCACCTATTTGCGCCGCCGGATCGGCGATTCCCGCTTCGATCCGGTGCAGGGCTCCGCCGCCGACGTCCGGACGATCCTGGCCGATCGCGGCTTCGACGGCGCGGATTATATCCTCTCCGGCCTGCCCTTCTCGACGCTGCCGCCGGGCGTGGGCGACCGCATCGCCGCCGAAACCGCGGCCGCGCTGCAGCCGGGCGGGGCGTTCCTGGTGTATCAGTTCTCGCCCAAGGTGCGCGACTTCATCGCCCCGCATTTCGAGCGGATCGATCACGGCATGGAGGTCGTCAACATCCCGCCGGCGCAGCTATATTGGGCGTGGAAGGACTGATTGCTCCGCGTCGCCGAGATTGACGGCGCCTGCTCGGCTGGTGTATGCCAAACTCGCAAAGGTTACTTCGTTTCTACCTTCGAAAAAAGGAACCCCCGCCGCTGCTACGGCGGGGGTTCAACGTTTGGGGATGGGCTGCTACCCACCCCCGCCCGTCGCGCATCTACTTGGTGCGCGATACCTCCACGATCTTGAGGATCAAGGTCGCGAAGGCACACATCGCACCAAGGGCGATGCACGCGTCTGCAAAGCTCACATCGGTTCACTCCATCGAAAGGCGGCAGGAATGCCGCCGCCCCCGCTATGCCGGCGGCCGATTCCGCGTTCAATCCGCCTCGATCCCGAAGTTGAGGCGGCGCGAGACGCCGTAGTCCACTACCGCGACGACGAAATAGGCGATCGCCCAGCGGATCCGCTCGATCGTTCCGGTCTGGCGGTGCGCCTCGCGCGTGATCTGCTCGGAGCGCGCCAGCTCGCCCTCGAAATAGCCGCGCATGTGATCGGCGAACGCCTTGTCCTCGATCCGCAGCATCAGCTCGAGGTTCAGATACAGGCTGCGCATGTCGAAATTGGCCGAGCCGATGTGGACGACGTCGTCGATCACGAACAGCTTGGTGTGCAGTTTCGACGGCTGATACTCGTACACCTCCACGCCGCGCCGGAGCATGCGGCGGTAGGTGTGCCGCGCCGCGCCGATCGTGGCGGTATTGTCGGACTTGGCCGCGGTCAGCACGCGCGCCTGGCCGCCGCGCCGCTCCACCGCCTCCACCCGCCGCAGCATCGCCGGATTGGGCGCGAAATAGGCCGCGATCAGATCCAGCCGGGTGCAGGCGCGCATGTCCTGCTTCACTGCCAGCGCCCAGCGGCTCAGCCGCCGCGCCGGCCCGCCCAGCAGCCAGCGCGTCTTGCCGTTCGGCTCGCTCCAGCGGCGGAGCGCGCGGCGCAGCGTGCGCAGCTTGGCGCCGGGCTTCTTCGCCCAGGCCGACAAGGCGTCGAAATAGCCCGCCAGCCGCTTCGCCGCCGGCCCCTCGACCAGCAGCCCAAGATCGCGCCAGGTCTCCTCGCCGCCGCTGGCGAAATAGCCGTCCTGGATATTGAACCCGCCGATGATCACGCGCGCTTCGTCGGCCAGCGCCAGTTTCTGGTGGTTGCGCAGCAGGTAGCGGCGGCCCCAACGCGGGATGAATCGGCATACGCTGGCGCCGGCCTGCTCCAGCGGCGCGAAGAAATCGTGCGTCGCGTCCGACCCGAACCCATCCACGATCAGCGAAACGGTGATGCCGCGCTCCACCGCCGCCTGCAACGCATCGCGCACCCGCCGGCCCGCTTCGTCGTTCGAGTAGATATAGTAGAGCAGCCGCAGGCTGGTCTGCGCGCCTTCGATCAGTTCGGCCAGCGCGTCCAGCCGCGCCGGGCCGGTGGTGAGCAGGGTCAGCCGGTTGCCGTCGACCGTGAAAGGCGCCGGGGGCAACCCGCGCTCGCTGCCCGCATCAGCCATCGCCGCGGAATGCCCGCGCGCTCCGGATGGCGCAAGCCTCGTTACGGGCAGGTAATCCCGGCCGCCGCTCACGTTGACATCGCGGCCGGCCGCTGCTAGCCGCCGGCGCTTCCCGAAAGCCCTTCCTATCGTGAGCGGAGCGTTCATATGGCGCGCGTGACTGTCGAAGATTGCGTCGACAAGGTTCCCAACCGGTTCGATCTGGTGCTGCTCGCCGCCCAGCGCGCGCGGCAGATCTCCGGCGGCGCCGAACTGACCATCGATCGCGATCGCGACAAGAACCCGGTCGTGGCGCTGCGCGAGATCGCCGAGGAGACGGTGACGCCCGATCATCTGCTGGAGGCGGTCGTCTCGAACCTCCAGCGCGTCCAGATCGACGACGAGGACACGCCGGACGAGATCGGCTCGCTCAGCGCGTCGGCCGAGGCGCTGCGCCTCACCGCCGCCGCCCCGCCGCGCAACCAGAATATCGGCCCCGACTACGAGTGAGCGCATCCGCGCCGGCAGCTGGGCGGGGATCAAGCCGTTCTTTGTTGCATCTGCGCTGAGGCCCGACCACATCTGGTCGGGTGCTGAGACAGTATGAACTGGTCGAGCGGGTCAAGAGCTACGATCCGGACGCCGACGAGGCGCTGATCAACCGCGCCTACGTCTTCTCGATGCAGGCGCACGGGAGCCAGAAGCGCGCCTCGGGCGATCCCTATTTCAGCCACCCGATCGAGGTGGCCGGCATCCTGACCGACCTGCACCTCGACGACGAGACGATCGCCACCGCGATCCTGCACGATACGATCGAGGATACGGTCGCCACGCAGGAGCAGATCGAGAAGATCTTCGGCCCCAGCGTCGCCCGGCTGGTGGACGGCGTGACCAAGCTGTCCAAGATCGAGGCGCAGACCGAGAACGAGCGCGCGGCCGAGAATCTGCGCAAGTTCCTGCTCGCGATGTCGGACGACATCCGCGTGCTGCTGGTGAAGCTGGCCGACCGGCTGCACAACATGCGCACGCTCCACCACATCCCGAACGTGGACAAGCGCCGCCGCATCGCGCGCGAGACGATGGAAATCTACGCGCCGCTGGCGGAGCGGATCGGCATGTACGAATTCATGAAGGAGATGCAGACGCTCGCCTTCGAGGAACTCGAGCCCGACGCCTACGTCTCGATCAGCAAGCGGCTGGAGCAGCTCCATGCCGGCGGCGGCGATCAGGTGGCGCGGATCGGATCGGGCGTGCGGATGCTGCTGGGCCGCGCCGGGATCGTCGCCGAGGTCTCGGGCCGCGAGAAGCATCCCTTCTCGATCTGGAAGAAGATGGCCGAGCGGCATATCAGCTTCGAGCAACTGTCCGACATCATGGCGTTCCGCGTGATCGTGGCGGACGCGCCCGAATGCTACCGCGCGCTGGGGCTGATCCACCAGAAGTGGCCGATGGTGCCGGGCCGGTTCAAGGACTACATCTCGACGCCCAAGCGCAACGGCTACCGCTCGCTCCACACCGCGATCATGCACAGCGAGAAGATGCGGATCGAGATCCAGATCCGCTCGACCGAGATGCACGCGCAGGCGGAGTTCGGGCTGGCGGCGCACTGGGCCTACAAGTCGAACGGGGCGCGGCCCGATCATCAGGTCAGCTGGATCCGTGATCTTGTCGAGATCCTCGATCATGCCGACACGCCGGAGGAGGTGCTGGAGCACACCCGTATGGCGATGTACCAGGACCGGATCTTCGCCTTCACCCCGACCGGCGAGCTGATCCAGCTGCCCAAGGGTGCGACCGCGGTGGACTTCGCCTATGCCGTCCATACCGATCTGGGCGACCAGACGGTGGGCGCCAAGATCAACGGCCGGGTGATGCCGCTGCGCACGCAGGTCCAGAACGGCGATCAGGTGCAGATCCTGCGGAGCAAGGCGCAGGAGCCGGAGCCGGGCTGGCTGAACTTCGTCACCACCGGCAAGGCCAAGGCCGCGATCCGCCGCTTCGTCCGCCACAAGGAGCGCGACGAGGCGGTGGCGCTGGGCCGTAAATTCTATGACGACATCGTCGGCCGCCTGCCGGCGCGGCTGGGTCCCGATGCGCTCGCCGCGGCGCTCAGGCGTCTCAACCTGGCGGACGAAGACGCGCTGATGGAGGCGATCGCCACCCGCCGCCTGAGCGACGGGCAGGTGATGGACGCGCTGATGCCGGGCAGCGGCGGCAGCGTCGATGGCAAGGCCCGTCCGGCGCAGCGCGAGGCGATCTCGATCCGCGGGCTGACGCCGGGCGTTGCCTATGCGCTCGCGCCCTGCTGCAGCCCGGTGCCGGGCGACCGCATCGTGGGCCTGCGCAAGCCCGGCGAGGCGGTGGAGGTGCACGTCATCGATTGCCCGCGGCTGGCCGACGGGGTGGACGCGGACTGGGTCGATCTGGCCTGGGGCGACGGATCGGACGGGGCGACCGCGCGGCTGCAGGTGATCGTGAAGAACGAGGCCGGCGCGCTTGGCACGATGGCCGGGATCCTCGGCGCGCAGCGCGCGAACATCGTCAACCTGGCGCTGGTCCACCGCGACGGCAGCTTCCACACCTTCCACATCACGGTCGAGGTCCACGACCTGCACCACCTGATGCGCATCCTGGCGGCGCTGCGCGCGGCGGAGGTGGTCTCCTCGGCAGAGCGGTTGTCGGCGCCGGTTTAGGGACTTTCGCGGCAACGGTGTCATCCCCGCGCAAGCGGGGATCCATGGACGGCGGTGCGTGCGCAATTGGAACGCCCCGGTTCCATGGATTCCCGCTTGCGCGGGAATGACGGTGGGGGGAGCCTGGACCAGATCCCTACTGGACAGCCGGCTTTTCGCGCAGCACTCTCCGTCCGCCCCGGATCGGTCGCGGTTCGAGAGAGCATGGGGTTGGCATCGTCGCGGCGGGTTGAGCGTAATGGTCGGGGGACCATATGCCGGCTGAGTTGGCCAGTTCGGACGTCGCACAGCTGCGCTCGGTCGCGGTGCCGAAGGGCTTTGGCGAGCCGCTGGCGTTCTTCCTGACGTTCGACGGTTTGCTGCGGTTCGGCGCGCGCGCAGGGGCATGGCTCGGGCGCGTTGCGGGGCGGCCGCTGCGGCTGGGCAAGACCGTGCTGGTGGCGCGTCACGCCGATTGCGTCGAGATGTTGGGGCGAGATCTCGACTACCGGATCGGCCCGGTCAACGGGCCGTCGGTGGACGAGGTCAACGGCCCGTTCGTGCTGAGCATCGATCGCGGGGCGCAGCTCGATACCGAACGTCGCGCGCTGTACGTCGCGTTCCAGGCGGTCGATTTCGCCGCGCTGCAGGCGGGGGCGTCGGACCAGGCCGACGCGCTGCTGGATGCCGCCGACGAGGGCGCGATCGACGCGGTGTCGGGCTATGCCCGGCTCGTCGCGGGCAGGACCGCGCAGCGCCTGTTCGGCATCGCCCCGGCGGACGAGCTGCTGTTCCTCGAGGTCGCGCGGTCGATCTTCCACCATTGCTTCGTCAATCCGAACGTCGATCGCGCGATCGAGGCGCGCGCCGTCGCCGCGTCGAGGCTGATGCGGCGCTGGTTCGAGGACGAGATCGCCCGACGCCGCGCATCCGGCGATCTCGGCCACGATTATATGGGCGGCCTGCTGCGCGATCCGACGATCGACGACGATGCGGTGCGCCGGCTGCTGGGCGGCATGCTGGTGGGCAGCATCGATCCCACCGCCTCCGCGCTCGCCCGCATCGCGATCGTGATCGCGCGCGATCCTGCGCTGCGCGCGGCGGCGGAGCGCGACGTGGGGAATCGCGCCGCGATGCTCGGCTGGTGCCAGGAGGCGATGCGGCGCTGGCCCAACAATCCGGTCGTGCTGCGCCGCGCGGCGGGCGAGAGCATGCTCGGCAAGACCCGGGTTCCGGCCGGCGCGCATGTGATCGGCTGGACGCAGGCGGCGATGTTCGACGCCGCCGCTTTCCCCGAGCCGGGGCGGATGGAGCGCGGGCGGCCCCTCGCCAGCTATCTCCATTTCGGCGGCGGCCCGCATCCGTGCGGCGGGCGGCTGGTCAATTACTGG
>CAXUMU010000041.1:0-15740 GCA_964252145.1 uncultured Sphingomonadaceae bacterium | reverse complement strand
CGCCAGCCCCGACCGGTAATCCCGGTATCGCGAGCCGGGCACGGGCATGTCGACCGTGAACACCAGGGCGGGACACCCTGCGGAAGCAGCGCGCCGCAGCAGGTCGCGCATGAACCCGCGATCCTTCATCATGTACAATTGGAACCAGGGCGGCGGCGAGACACCCTCGCACACCTCTTCCAGCGAGCAGGCCGACAGCGTGGACAGGCAGAAGGGCACGGCCGCGGCCGCGGCCGCGCGGGCGGCCTGCACCTCGCCTCGTCGGGCGTTCAACCCCGCGAGCCCGATAGGCCCGAGCACGACCGGCATCGCCAGCCGTTCGCCCCAGAGCGACGTTCCGAGATCAACGGCGGACACGTCGCGCAGGACGCGCTGGCGCAACGCGATCACCTCCAGGTCGGATATGTTCCGCTTTAGGGTCGCCTCGGCGTAACTGCCGCCGTCGATATACTCGAACAGGAAGCGCGGCAGCCGGCGTCGTGCGAGCGCGCGATAGTCCGCCACGACGCAGGGCGCATCACCGGCCTGCCTGACGGTGGACAGTAGACGAGGCCGCCCTACGCAGTGCCCGACGTTTGAGGCCGCCCGTCACCTCACGATAGTCCCGTCCGCCTTGCTCCCTTGCATCAAGCGCACATAGGCTACCCGATCGATCGGCGGCGGTGCGCCGAGCCAGAGGACATCGTCAAGGATCAGCGCCGAGCTTAGCTTCGTGAAGCCGGGTGAGACCGGAAACTCGGCGACCGGCGAAACCGCAAGGCTGGTCGGGTCGACCGCGGCCACGGCGAGCGACTCGGCGGGAGGATCCTGACCGGGTCCGTAATCCGGCCGGAATTGCGGCCCGGCGAGCAACAGCCGGCCGCCGGGTCCCCAGCGGAGATTGTCGGTGCGGAAACCGGGCCTGACCACGGCCGGCGGCACCCGCGTGTCCGCGAGGGCATAGCGCAATACGCTGCTCGCGCCGCTGACCGCGACGAAGAGGTAGCGCCCATCCGGCGACACCTCAACACCGTTCGGACCCGATAATTCGGTGCCGGACAGCTTCGAGAAGCCCCGACCGGGAGACCACATATACACCGCGCCGGTCACCCGGCCCGCGATCACGTCCCAGATCGTCGTCGGGCTGTCGACGAAGTCCGTCACGATCAGGCGCCCGTCAGGCAGTGCGGCAACAGCGTTGTTCCACCGGCCGGCCGGAACACGGATACATCCGATCCAGGTCGCCGTCGGTGTACCCGCGCCCGAGCTGATGTCGAACACCTCAATCGCCTCCCGACCGTGATGACCGACGACGAAAAGTCTCGACCGGCGGGGACCGACCGCACGGATGGCCAGACCATGAGCCGAGAAGCGCGCCGGCTCGGGGCCGGTCGCGCAGCCGGTATATGGCTCACGAGGACGGGCAACCCTCCACGTGACGACGCTCGCCGTCCTTGCGGCCGTGTCGATCAGCATCAGGCCGCCGGTGCCCGGCAGTGGCTTGAGCGGATGCGCCATCCCGCTCGCGACGACCCAGCGTGTCCCTGGGACCCGGACAAGGTCCTCGGGGGAGTAAAGCCCGCAGATGAACCGCAGGTCCTGACGGGGTACGCACGCCTCTGGCGGGGCTGTCGCCGGCAGACGCTGCGCACGGGCAGCATCGTGCGGCAGGGCGGCTGAGAGCGCGGCAGTGACAAGGGCGAGTCTTGCATGAAGCCGGCGGCGGCTTGCCAGCCCCTGCTGGTCGTTCCGCGGCCGCGCCATCGTACATGCTTCGTCGCTACGAGCGCCCGTCGTCACGCATTCAGTCCGGCAGGGCTGTCCGGGGTGACCGGGGTGACCGGGGCTAAGGTCGTGCGCGCCGCTTGTCCGCATCGTTCGAGCCGCATCACCTGCAGCGCGCACAGCGCCGCGATCACGGACACCCCTGCCGCCGCCAGAAATAGATTCGCGACGCTCAGCGATCGCTGCAGCATCAGCCCGACCACGAAGGGTCCCATGATGGCCCCGATCCGCGCGAACACATAGCCGGTGCTCGTCGCATAGCCCCTGAGTTCCGGCGGGAACCCGGTCGCCAGCACACAGCTGAAGCCAAGTTGCGAACCGATGCCGACGAACCCCGCCGAGAAGACCAGCACATAGAGCAGCGACAGGCTCGCGTGCGGCGCGCCGAGCGCAGCCACGAGCGGCGCTGCGCACGCGAACCCGATCGCCGCGACGCGAAGCGGTCCGAACCGGTCCATCAGATAGCCGGAGATGAACACGGACGCGATCGTCCCGGCGTTCAATAGCGTGCCGCCGACCGCCGCCTGACGGACAGTCAGGCCCATGCCGTTCAGCAGGGTAGGTATCCAGTTCATCAGGAAGTAGATCAGCAGCGAACCGGTCAGCCCCATGGCCATGACCGTCGCCGTCCGCCACCCGCGACCGTCGTTCAGCAGGTCGCGATAGCCTCTCTTCGCTGCAGCCGGGGGCTCCGCCGCTTGGGAGGAGGTGCGCTCCGTCGGTCGCGCGGCGACGTCGTAGGAGGCCGCCATCACAACGGGGAGAATGCCAAGGGGCAGGACCGCGCCGGCCAGGAACAGCACCTGCCAGCCATGGTCGGATGCCCAGAGCGCCGCGGCGGCGCCCGCGAGTACGCCTCCGAGCGGCTGCCCCCCCATGATGAACCCCAGCATGCGGCCGCCGACGCGACGGGGCACCAGATCGCCGACCGCCGCAAGCACCAACGGGATCGGCACGCCCAGGCCTAGGCCAGTGACGAACCGAACAAGAAGGAGCTCGCGATAGTCGCGGGCGAATATCGTAGCCAGCGAACAGGCCGCAAACCAAACGAGGGACCCGACCAGCGTCGCTTTCCTTCCCCATCGCCGGGTCAGGTAGGCTGAGGCGAGAGCGCCGATGATGGAGCCCAGGACCGACACGCTGAGCAGCGTTCCCGCCATCGCCGGTGTCAGCCCGAGTTGCCCGATCATCTGCGGCATGGCGAAACTCGCCACCGCCACGTCATAGCCGTCCGACACGGTAATGAGCACGCAGGCGAACACGAGCAGCAGGTGCTGGCGCGTTACAGGTCCGGCAAATGAGTCGGTGCCGTGGGGAAGCTCGTGCATGCCTTGGCTCATATCGAACGCCCTCCGCGCCATATTTTCCCGCGAACCGTGTGCGTCGGCGAGTCGCTAGAGGTCACGCCAAAGGCACCGCGCGACTTTTCACCGTTGCTGGTGTAGCTAATCGGCCAATGGCGACCAACCGACCGCAATCGGGCTCGAAACGACCCGCGTTCGAACCACCGCGCGCGACGCGCGGCCCCGTCAGGCGGCGATCCGCCGTTCAGATCGCGACCGGGATGCGCCGGCTGATCCTGGATGCCGCCTCGCGCGAGTTCGCTGAGAAGGGAAAGGCCGGGGCCCGTATTGCGACCATCGCCCGCGAAGCCAAGGTCAACGTCCAGGCGATCTACTATCATTTCGGCAACAAGGACGGGCTGTACCAGGCGGTCATGCAAACGATCTTCCCGGAAGAGAGGGATTTCCAGCTCCTGTTCGATGACATAGGATCAATGGACCCGGAAGTTGCGATCATCAGGGTGATAGACTTCATGTTCGATCAATATTCCGGGAATAGCACGTCCGCCGCACTGTTGTTCGAGCAGGAACAAAAGTTTGCGGCCAAGGAACTGGCCGCGATGGAAGACGTCCGGAAGCTGTTCGGTCGCTTGGTCCACAGCATCGGCGACGCGCTGCGTCGTGGCGTGGACGCCGGCCTGTTCCGCAGCCACGTCGATGCGACGACCGTTTGGCTGACGATCACCGCGCTGACCGGAGGTTATGTGCATAAGGTCAAGATCCATTCGGCGCTGAACGACCGCGACTTCTCGACCGAGACGGAGCGGAAAGCTTGGCGCGGGCATGTAATTGACCTCCTGCTGGCGGCGCTTCGCCGATAACTCGGCTCTACCCGACCTCGGCGACTTCCGTCTGAGGCGTCAACAAGCTTACGAAGTGAGCATGGACCGACGTCAGGTCGAGGTCACGTCCGGGCGGCGTCGCGCCTTGGGCGTGGGCGAGTGCCGCTTCGAGCACGACGCGGCGGCCTTCCGCCGACGGCCGGTCGGTGGGGGCCAGGAAATCGGTGCTGCGATCGATCCTGGCTTGGCTCTCGATGATAACCGCGTCTTCGCCGATGATCGTCGCGCTGCCCATGCCGATCACGCCGTTGTAGCTTTCGCCGCGTTCGATCGCGTCGCGGTTCTGTCCCCACCTGTTCTCGCGGGTGCGGACATCCAGGGCCGCCATGTAGTTGTTAAGGTCAACGACATCCTGAAAAAAGCTTTTGCCCTGACCATCCGGCTTGAGGGGCGTATTTCGGTTGAAGAAGATGACCCAGAGAAGAACGTGTTCATCGTCGATCGGAACACTCATCTGGACCGCCTTGTCGTCCAAGGGGTTGGGCGTCACCGTATGAAAGAGCGTGACGGGTAATATGAATTTGTGATGGGCGTGTTTGGCGGCATCGATGTTCTCGAAGTAAAGGCCGTAATCGGTGCGGGTAGCTACGCAGCGCGGGTAATCGTATGAGATCGCGCCCGCGTGACGCTGACCGCCCGATCGACCGCCGGAGAAATAACCGTCCCCGCGGGATGACTTTCGATTCGTATCGTTGTGCAGGAATTGGGCATGGAAACTATCCCACAATGTTTCCAGCGGGCGTAGCCAGTCGCAATTCAGCACCGCGGTTCCGGCGATCACATGATCTTCAGGCAGGTCGGTGAATGCCAGCCGGGGAAAGCTCGGCGGCTCCCCCTTGCCCAGCCATGTCCAGATCATTCCCTGGCGTTCTTCGACCGGATGACCGGCGTTGGGGAACTTGCCCAAGGGCGTTCCGGCCGGGTGGGTGGGCGCATCCAGCACGTGCCCTTGGGGTGCGATCAGCCAGCCGTGATAGATGCAACGAAGGCCGCAATCCTCGTTGCGGGCCAAGGCCATCGAGGCGCCCCGATGCGGGCACGCTTCGTTGATCACCCCCAGTACTCCCTCCGCCGTACGGAACGCCACGAGCCGCTCTCCTAGGATCTGGAAGGGCACAGGCGCGATGCCGGCGACGACCCGGTCGGCGCGCATCACGGGCAACCAATAAGCGCGCATCAGATCGCCGAGCGGCGTTCCCCTGCCCGTTTGCGTGATAATCTTGTTTTCGGCGGTGGTCACCATGCCGTCATCCTCTCACGTCGGTCCGGGTCGCCTTGCGGCTCCCGGCTCATCTCAATCCCACGTCGCAGTAGGTGATCAACTTTATTTTTGAACGCAAGAACATTATTCTCTCGGTATGGGAACAGCGGTGTACTGCAAGGCCACTTCGAGGGGGAGGTGCGGGACGGTGACGTATCTGAGGAACTGTTGGTACCAGATCGCATGGAGCGATGAGGTCGCGCCGGGTGGCTCGCTGCCCAGAACCGCGATAGAGGAGCCGCCGGTAGTCTGGCGCGGAGAGAGCGGCGCGCCATCGCTGCTCGCCGACCGCTGCCCGCACCGCATGGCGCCGCTGTCTGCCGGCGCGGTGAGCGGCGACCGGATCGCATGCGGCTACCACGGCTTGGCGTTCGATGAGACGGGGGCTTGCGTTCACAACCCGCATGGTCCCGTCACGCGCGCGCTGAAGGTACGCTCCTTCCCGGTCATCGAGAGGTACGGTGCGATCTGGGGATGGCTGGGGGACGAGGCGGCCGCCGATCCGGCGATCATCGCCGATCTCAGCTTCATCGACCGCACGCCTGCGACCGCAACCATCCGCCTGGTGATCCCGACTGCCGCCGACTATCGTCTGGTGGCCGACAACATCATGGACCTGAGTCACGCGGACTATCTGCACCCCGATACGCTCGGTGGGATGCTCACTAACGCGGAGGTCAGGACCCGTGCCGAGGGGGACACGATCGTGACGGAATGGACGGCGCTCGACTGCATCCCGCCCGCCGCCTACCACCCACAGGTTCCCGCGGGCCGGGCCGATATGGTCATCAGGCTGACATGGCATCCGCCCGGCCTGATGATCCTCGCCGTTTGGGTAACTCCCCCAGGCGTGGCGCCGGGCGACGCGGATCAACGCATCACCCTCCACAACCTGACGCCGCGCGACGCTGTCAGCAGCCACTATTTCGTGTGCAGCACCCGGCGTTTCGCGGAGCACGACCCCGACGTCACCACCACGTTGAAGGCCGCCTTGACGCGGGCCTTCTTAGACGAGGACAAACCCATGCTGGAAAGCCAGCAACGCGCGATCGGCACGCGGGACGTCATGGCCATGCATCCGGCCCTGCTCCCCATAGACAATGGCGCGGTTCGGGCGCGACTGGTCCTAAGTTCGCTCATCGCCCAGGAAGCCGCGCTGATAGAAGCAACCGCCGCCGTCGGCTGAGGCGGGGTTCCCCTAGGCGCCTCATAGCAGTCGCTCAACTTTTTTTTTGAATCTTGTCGGACGTCTTCTTGTATTGCGGGAATGATCGCGATAACTTTCGCCAAGAACGTCGCGACTACATGCCGGCCACGCTACTCACGGGAGCATCATGGCCGGCCGCAGGAAGCCGAGAGGACGCCGTCAGATGCGTCCACCGCCCCTGTGGGCTAGTGCGTGTGCGGGTGGGAGAGGAAGATGACGCACAAGGAAGCACGCAACACCTCGCCGAACTCCGGCGAGACAGATTGGCGCAGCCCGTCTCTCGGGAGCGCTCGCGTACCTGGTGGGCGACCAAGTACCGCTCGCCCTCGTAAGCGCCGCGGGCTGGGGGCGCTGGCCGCCGCGATCCTCGCCGGCGCGTCAAGCCAGGCGCAGGCCCAGGCGCAGTTCGCCTTATCTCCACCGGACCAGACGGCGCCGCAGAGCAGCAGTTCCGAGACGGCACCGGACCGAACCCCGGTCAACGCGCCGCCTCCAGCGTCGGAGGTGAACGATATCATCGTCACCGCGCAGAAACGCTCGGAGAACGTGCAAACGTGCCGATCTCGATATCCGCCTTCGGTGGGGCCGCACTCCGCGATGCCAATGTGACGCGGGTGCAGGACCTCATCCGACTCGTCCCGACGTTCAAGTTCGCCGATGGGCCCGGCACCGTGGCCGCGCGCTTCAACATCCGTGGTCTGGGGTCGTTTGGCAACAGCGCCATCGAGCCGAGCGTCGCGACGTTCATGGACGGCATCTACGTCCCACGGGCGGGCGCGCTGAACTCCAGCTTGATCGATGTGCAAAGCGTTGAGGTGCTGTCCGGGCCACAGGGTACGCTGTTCGGCCGCAACGCTTCTGTGGGCGCGCTCAACATCACCGGCGCACTGCCGACGGACGAACTCAAGGTCACCGCGGCGGCGGAGGCCGGCACCGGCGAGCGCTACCGCGCTGAGCTCGTCGCCAACCTTCCCGTCTCGGATCGGGTCGCCTTCCGCTTCGCCGGGCTGGCGGAAGCCTTTGGCGGCTATTGGCATCAACGGCCTTCTAACCGCCGTTTCGGCGGCCTCGACACTTTCAGCGGCCGGCTCACTGGGCGTATCGAACTCACGCCCAACGTCACCTGGATCCTGCGTGGCGACTATACCAAGCAGAATGGTGACAACTGGAACAACATTTCCATCGTCCCCTCCTCGATCACGCCGACAATCCTGCAGAATTACGGCAGGGTTCTGCGCGGGCGCCTGCCCATCATCGGCATCGAGAGCAACGACTCGCTGAACGATGTGTCGACAGCCGATGTCGACGATTACCATTACGGGGTATCGAGCACGTTGACCTTGACGACCGCGTCCGATTTCTCGTTCAAGCTCATCAACAGTTATCGACACTGGAAGGCACACGAGATCGACGGTGAGATCACGTTCACGCCGGTGCCGATCTTCCATACCGATACGGCGTACGAAAGCAGGAGTCACAATCACGAACTGCAGTTCATCTCGCCGCAAAATCGCCTGCTTGGAGGAAGGTTGAGCTTCGTGAGCGGGCTGTATTATTTTCGCGAGAAGTTCAACCTCAACAAGTTCTACAACCTGCGCAGCGAGTATTGCTCAACCGCCGTCGCCAACTTCGCTCCCGCGCTGGTCGGCCCATGCGACGCCGGGGTCAAGCAGAATGCCTTCTACTTCCTGTTCCCGCAGACGACGGAGAGCTACGCGGGCTACGCCCAGGCGACTCTGAAGCTGCTGCCACGTCTCGAGCTGACCCTTGGCGGGCGCTACACGAAGGAGACAAAGGGGGCCACCTACACCGGCGCGCGCATAAATCCCGCGGCGGTCTTCGGGACAAACGAGAGCACGACGCTGCGTTACTCGGACTCCCGCTTCACCGAGCGGGTAAACCTTACCTGGAAGCCTCAGAACGACATCCTCCTGTTCGGGACCTTCTCAACCGGCTTCAAGGCGGGCGGATTCAATTCTGGCGCGAGCAACGCGGTACTGGGCCAGCTGCGCAACTTCGGACCCGAGACGGTCAAGAATTACGAGCTCGGAGCCAAGACGCAGTTCCTCGATCGGGCCCTCACTGCCAATGTGACGCTATACCGGATGGACGTGAAGGGCTTCCAGGAACGCGCCCTCCTGAGCGCCACCTCGGTCGTGCGCAACGTTGGCGATATCCGCAGCCAAGGCGTGGAGGCCACGTTCGCCGCCGCGCCGGCCGACTGGCTTCGGCTAAATGCGTCGGTGGCCTATCTCGACGCGAAGTTCACCAGCTATGCCAATGCGCCACGTCCGCCCTGGCTCACCGGCTCGCAGGACCTGTCCGGCACACGGCCGACCTACACGCCCAAATGGTCGACGGCCTTCGGTGCCGAGCTGCGCCACGACATCGGCAGCGGCTATCGCGGCACGCTGCGCGCGGATGTCAGCACCGTGAGCCGGGCCAACATCAACGCCACCAACGATAACGGTCCGCTCACCTTTCAGGATGGCTATGCCTTGTTGTCGGCACGGTTGTCGCTGTTCGGGCCCGGCGACCGCTACACGCTGGCGCTGTTCGGACAGAATCTCACCAATCGCCACTATTGTGTCAACGAAGGCTACATCGTGTTCGGGCCGCAGCTCGGCGCGCTGGACGTCGCCGGCCAGTCCCATGCCGTGACCTGCTTTCACGGCAACCCGCGCACGATAGGGGTCCGGTTGGGCGCCTCTTTCTAAGGCGGCGCGGATACGGCGCTACGGCCCTAATTCGACCAGCCGCCGTCCACGATGTGCGCCTGCCCGGTCACAAATGCGGATTCGTCGGATGCAAGAAACAAGGCTAGCGCGGCGATCTCGGTCGGGGAGCCGAGCCGGCCCATCGGCTGGCGCGCGGTGAAGGCGGTCAATGCCGCTTCCGCGTCGCCGGTGGCGGCGAGGCGCTCGCGCAGCGACGGGGTGTCGACCGTGCCGGGGCAGATGGCGTTGCAGCGGATTCCCTGGTCGGCATAGTCGGCCGCGACCGCCTTGGTCATGCCGATAACTGCGGCCTTGCTGGCGCCATAGGCGAAGCGGTTGCGGACGCCCTTTACCGAGCTTGCTACCGACGACATGTTGATGATCGACCCGCCCCGCCCGATCATGCCTGGAAGCACGGACCGGATTAGGCAAAACATCGAGGTGACGTTGAGTTCGAACGAGCGGCGCCAATCTTCGTCGGTGCAGTCCATCACGGTGCCGTCCGCGACCCACCCCGCACAGTTGAAGAGCACATCGAGCTGGCCTGCCTGCTCGAGGGCCCGTTCGATCGCGGCGGCGTCCGTCACGTCGAGCGCCATCGTGCGGCAGCCCGAAAGGCTAGCGAGCCCGGCCGGATCGCGGTCGGTCGCGATCACCGTCGCGCCCTCTGCCGAGAACAACGCCGCCGAGGCGTGGCCGATGCCCTGCGCGGCGGCCGTGACCAAGACCGCCTTGCCCGCGAGCCGCCCGGTCATGCTGCCAGCGTCTCCGCCTCGACGGTGTTCACGAGCGTGCCGATCCCGTCGATCTCCACCTCGACCCGATCGCCCGATTTCATGAACACTGGCGGCTGACGCTTCGCGCCGACGCCGCCCGGGGTGCCCGAGACGATGACGTCGCCCGGGTTCAGCGGCACGATGGTGGAGAGATACTCGATCAGCCGCGCGACAGGGAAGATCATGTGGTCCAGCGTGGAGGACTGCATCACCTCGCCGTTCAAGCGCGTCATGATGCGCTGCGGTCCGAGTGGGCCGAACTCGTCCGGTGTCACCAGCCACGGCCCGAAGCCGCCGGTCCGATAGAAGTTCTTGCCCGGCGTGAACTGGGTAGTGTGGCTCTGCCAGTCGCGAAGGGATCCGTCATTATAGCAGCTGTACCCCGCAACATGGTCGAGCGCCGCGTCGGCCGAGATGCGCCTTCCGCCGCGGCCGATCACGACCGCGAGTTCGCCTTCATAATCCAGCTTGGTCGATTCCGGCGGCAGCAGGATCGGCGCGTCGTGCGCCGCCTGCGACTCGGCGAAGCGCGTGAAGATGGTCGGGTGCGCGACGACGTCACGCCCCGTTTCGCGACGATGCTCCTCGTAATTCAGGCCGACACAGAAGATTTTACCCGGCGCGGGCAGCAGCGGCTGCCAGCTGATGTCCGCCAGCGACGCCCGAGGGCCTTCGGCATCCCATGCGACCGTAAGTGCGTCAGCGGCGATGGCATCCGAGAGCGTGGGCCAGCGCTCATGCAGCATGGTGACCTGACCGTCCTGGACGGGGCCCCAGCTATCTAGCCCGGCAATGGTGAAACTGGCAAACCTCATGTCAATTCCCATCTTGTGAGAACCTCATTTACCGCCTAAGCCGGTTTGGCGCAAGGTCGATGAGACCTAACTTCCATTCGAGGCCTTGAATGCGCGTAGTGAACCAAAATCCACCATGCTATGGCCAAGATATCACTTCCTGCCATTCGATAATGTAGGGCTCAGCCTGATGAACAGCTCCCCCCGCCATTCAGCGACCCACGCCAGCCTCCGGGAACTGGCGCTGCGCTCGCCGGATCCGATCGCACTTGCGGATTTCTATGGACGCGCCCTGGGCCTGGTCTTCAGGCAAGACAGCCACGGCCTCCTGGGTATGGCGCCGGGCCGACGGTTGCGTATCGTCGAGGGCCCAGCCAAAACGCTCGAATATGCGGGCTTCGCTCTCGCCGACCCGGCCGATGGGGAGGCGTTGGCCCAACGTCTACTCGCGGCAGGCATCTCGCCCCGGGAAGCGGAGATGCCTGGCTTTGCCAAGGGGGCGTTGCGCTTCGAGGATCCCGACGGCAACGCTTTCATATTCGGCCTGGCGTCGGACGGATCGGTCGAGGTCGGCGGCGAAGTGTCCCAATGGCCGGCCCGGCTGCAGCATGTCGTGTTCGCTACCCAGGATATCGGCCGGCTGCTCCAATTCCACGAGCAGGTGACCGGCTTCACAATCTCCGACAAGGTGCTGGACGACGCGGGCGAGCTGCGCACGGCCTTCCTGCGTTGCAGCGACGATCACCATAGTCTCGCGATGTTCGCGGGCAGCCGAACCGGGTTAGACCATCACTGCCTTGAAACCGCGAGCTGGAACGCCATCCGCGATTGGAGCGACCACTTCGCTACCGAGCGCATTCAGCTGAAATGGGGACCCGGTCGCCACGGCCCGGGCAGCAATCTGTTCGTGTTCGCTCACGACATCGACGGCAATTGGGTCGAGCTTTCCGCCGAACTGGAGCAGGTCGCTCCCGATCGCGAAATGGGCCATTGGCCGCATGAAGAGCGAACGCTGAACAGCTGGGGCATAGGTTTACTGCGGAGCTGAACTGTGCACCTCGACATGAAGATGGTGTTCCAGCTCAGCCCGGTCACCCCTAGCCGGATCGGACGATTATGAAGACCCGTGCCGCTGTCGCGTTCGAGGCCAAGCGCCCGTTGGAGGTGGTCGAGCTCGACCTAGAGGGCCCGCGTGGGGGCGAGGTGCTCGTCGAGATCATGGCCACCGGCATCTGCCACACCGACGCTTATACGCTGGACGGGCTCGACAGCGAGGGGCTGTTCCCCTCGGTCCTCGGCCATGAAGGCGCCGGCGTCGTGCGCGAGGTCGGCGCGGGCGTGACCTCCGTCGCGCCCGGCGACCACGTCATCCCGCTCTACACCCCCGAATGCCGGCAGTGTAAGTCGTGCCTCAGCGGCAAGACCAACCTCTGCACCGCGATCCGCGCGACACAGGGCAAGGGGCTGATGCCGGACGGCACGACGCGCTTCAGCTATCAGGGCCGGCCGATCTTCCATTACATGGGCTGTTCGACCTTCTCCAACTTCACCGTGCTGCCCGAGATCGCGGTGGCGAAGATCAGGGCCGACGCGCCGTTCAAGACCAGCTGCTACATCGGCTGCGGCGTCACCACCGGCGTCGGCGCGGTGGTCAAGACCGCGCACGTGCAGGCCGGCGAGAGCGTGGTCGTCTTCGGGCTCGGCGGCATCGGCTTGAACGTCATTCAGGGCGCCAGGCTGGTCGAGGCGGCGCCGATCGTGGGCGTCGACATCAACCCCGACCGCGAGGACTGGGGGCGGCGGTTCGGCATGACCCACTTCCTCAACTCGAAGGGGCTGAGCCGCGCGGAGACGATCGCACGCATCCTCGAGCTGACTGACGGCGGCGCGAACTACAGCTTCGACGCGACCGGCAACACCGAGGTGATGCGCACCGCGCTGGAATGCTGCCACCGCGGGTGGGGCACCAGCATCATCATCGGCGTGGCGGAGGCCGGCAAGGAGATCGCGACGCGCCCGTTCCAGCTCGTGACGGGCCGCAACTGGCGCGGCACCGCGTTCGGCGGGGCGAAGGGGCGGACCGACGTGCCCCGGATCGTCGACTGGTACATGGACGGCAAGATCGCGATCGACCCGATGATCACCCACACGCTGACGCTCGACGAGATCAACCGGGGCTTCGACCTGATGCACCGCGGCGAAAGCATCCGGTCGGTGGTGGTGTACTGATGCCGCGGCTTATCGTCAGGACGCGCGACGGGGCCGCGCACCAGGTCGACGCTACCGCAGGGCTGTCCGCCATGGAAGTAATCCGGGACGCGGGCATCGACGAGCTGCTAGCGCTGTGCGGCGGCTGCTGCTCGTGCGCCACCTGTCACGTCTACGTAGCCGAAGATCAGCTTGCCCGGCTTCCCGCGATGGGAGACGACGAGAACGACCTGTTGGACAGCTCCTCCGCGCGCCGCTCCACATCCCGGCTCAGCTGTCAGATCACTATGCTTGACGAGCTGAATGGACTAGATCTGGCCATCGCGCCGGAGGATTGATCCCAGCCGCCCTGTATACAGCCAGCGGGTCTCGGTGATCGTTACGCCAGCACGACCTGATTGATGAGCGACCCGATCCCCTCGCCGGTGACCTCGACGACGTCGCCGGGCATGAGGAGTACCTTCGGGTCGCTCGCATACCCTACCCCCGAGGGCGAGCCCGTCGACATCACGTCGCCCGGTGCGAAAGCATACCATCGTGAGAAGTGCGCGATCACCTCGGCGATGCCGAAGAAAAGATCGCTCGTGTGCGCGGATTGCATGACCTTGCCGTTGAGCTTGGTTTCGACCCGCACGTTCAGCGGATCCGGAATCTCGTCGGCGGTGGTGACCACGGGGCCCATCGGGCAGAAACTCGGAAATTGTTTGCCCCGCACGTTCGCGTCCCAGAGATCGCAACTGCGCTTCGGATCGGCCTGCGTCAGCGATGCGAACCAGTCCGGAACGGCGTCCCGGGCCGACACGTCGTTGATCATCGTGTACCCGCCGACATAGTCGAGCGCCTCTTCCGCGCTGACGTCGAAGCAGGGTCGCGAAAACACGCAGCAGAATTCGCACTCGAAATCGACCATGTCGGGTGCCAGCTTGGGCAGGAGGATCGGATCGCGCGGCCCGGTGACGGTGTGAAGCGACTTGATGAACGCGCCCGGGGCTTCGGGTTTCTCGACGCCCATCTCCCGGATGTGATCCTGATAGGAGCCCCCGGTGCATAGGATGAGGCAGGGCGTGAGCGGCGCCAACAGCTTGATCTGGTCTTCCCGCCGCAGCGCGCCGACCTTTTCCAGCGTTTCGCGAACAGCGCCCCCGCCTTCCGCGGCGTCCGCCACGCGCCGCACCGGCTCGAGCATGCCCGTGGAGGCGTCGAGGATCTGCGTGACCGACGCCGGCGGCGGCCCTTCGAGCAGGCCGCTGACGGCGGCCTGGGCGAGGTCCAGGTAGAGGCCGTCGGCGAGCAGCACCATTGGTACGGCCGTTCCGTTGATCTTCGCCATCGCAAGCTTCATCGTCGCGGCCTCTCTCTGCTCGAACGTGCGATTGTTCCGACACGGGCACTGCATCGTCCTGCGCACGAGTGTAACGGCGCACTTCTCGCATTGCAATAACGCTTTCTTGAGGTCGTCATGGCTGCTTTCCCGGCTGTATTGGCATAAACACGCCTCAGCACACCCTGAAATGTCCGCATTACGTTCCCACATCTTGGGAGAGATGTTGACCTGAGCCGCCCGCCTCGGTACCTCACACGGCAGCCGTGGCGAAACGGACGAGCGGGAGGAGAGCTAGCGTGACTCATCGAACGATGTTGATGGTCTGTGCCGGCGTTCTGGCTCACGGCGCGGCGCCCGGGCAGGCGCGCGCCCAGTCGTCCTCCCCGGCGCCCGCTCAGAGCGGCGAGGACAAGGCGGAGCAATCCGCCACTGCAGTAGCGGCAACCGATCAGGACCAGATGGCCGGGAGCGACACGGCCTTAGGCGACATCATCGTCACCGCGCAGCGCCGCTCCGAGAATCTTCAGAACGTGCCCATCGCGATCACCGCCATCACCAGCGACCAGCTGGCAAACGCCGGGGTATCGAGCCTGCAGAACCTGCAAGTCGCCGTGCCCGGCCTGGCATTCGCACAGGTGGTCGGCTACTCGCTTCCACGCATCCGTGGTGTCGGCACCGGGTCGGCGGGTCCAGGCCTGGAAAGTTCGGTCGCACTCTACATCGACAACGTCTATATCGGCTCACCGTTCGCGGGTCAGCTCGCTTTCAACAATATCGCGCAGACCGCCGTTCTGAAGGGGCCCCAGGGGACGCTGTTCGGGCGCAACGCCACGGGCGGCGTGATCCAGGTCACGACGCGTGATCCGGGCCGGACTCTCACCGCGGACGTCGCCGCCACCATCGGGAGTCGGTCGACGATCGGGACGAGCGCGTACGTCAATCTCCCGATCACTCAGCACCTCGCGGCCGATTTCGCGTTCTACTACAACGATCAGCGTGGCGGCTTCGGGCGCAATCTCGTGACCGGCAATGAGGTCGGGACCGAGCGCGACATCGGTATCCGGTCCAAGATCCTGTGGGAGCCGACCGACACGACGACGGTGCGGGCGGCGGTGGACTACGCGACTGCGCGCGGTGCCCGCATCGCGTCGCGGGTCGCGAAGGGGACCGTTCCGATCTCGGGCGTTCCGTTCACGGGCGGCGACTTCGACATCTATGCGACCGTCGACCCCTTTCAGCGCATCAACCAGAAGGGCGCGAGCATACAGATCGACCAAAGGGTTGGAAGCCTGTCCCTAGTCAGCATCACGGCCTGGCGGGCCGGGTTCATCGAAGATACGTTCGACTCCGACGCGCAACCGGCGCCGATCACCCTGGTTCAATTGCGGCAGAACGATCGGCAGTTCAGCGAGGAGTTTCAGCTGCTTTCCTCGAAGAACGGGCCGTTCATGGTCTGCCCTGGAAAAACTGGTCCAATTCTGAAGAGAGCCCTGCGGGGCGGAAG
>CAXUMU010000040.1:0-15787 GCA_964252145.1 uncultured Sphingomonadaceae bacterium | reverse complement strand
GTCTCGGGCGGCGGCGGCCGCGGCATGAAGCGGGTCGACCGCGAGGCCGATCTGGATGCGCAGGTCGGCATGGCGATGGCCGAGGCGCAGGCCGCGTTCGGCGATGCCCGCGTCTATGTCGAGCGGTTCATCTCGCGCGGCCGCCATGTCGAGGTGCAGGTGCTGGGCGACGGGGCCCGTGCGATCCATCTCGGCACGCGCGACTGCTCGATCCAGCGCCGCTTCCAGAAACTGGTCGAGGAGGCGCCCGCGCCCGCGATCCCCGACGACAGGCACCGCGCGATCACCGATGCGGCGGTCGGCCTCGCGACGCATCTACGCTATCGCGGCGCCGGCACGGTCGAGTTCCTGGTCGATGCCGAAACGTTCGACTTCTACTTCCTCGAGATGAACGCGCGCATCCAGGTGGAGCATCCCATCACCGAGGCGGTGACCGGCATCGACCTGATCGAGCAACAATTGCTGATCGCCGGCGGCGCGCCGATCTGCCTCGATCAGGAGGTCGTCGCGGTCGCCGGACACGCGATCGAGGTGCGGATCAACGCCGAGGACTGGCGCGCCGACTTCCGCCCCTCGCCTGGCCGCGTGACCGGCGCGGCCTGGCCGGCGGGGGAAGGCATCCGCGTCGATACGCATATCGCGCGGGGCGGCACCGTCCCGCCCTTCTACGATTCGCTGCTGGGCAAGCTGATCGTCTCCGCGCCCACGCGCGGCGAGGCGGTGGCGCGGCTGGCCGGTGCGCTGGACGCGCTCCGCATCGACGGCGTCGAGACCACCGCCGGCCTGCACCGCCTGATCGCCGCCGATCCGCGCTTCGTGGCCGGCGGCGTGGACACGCGCTTCTTCGAAGGACTGGCGTCGTGATCGGTTGGGGCAGTGCTCCCGCGAAGGCGGGAGCCCAGGTGCAACGGCGATACTTGGCTCCCGCCTTCGCGGGAGCACTGCCAAGGACCACGCGGCATGGCTGAGATCCGCCTCGTCGACGTCTCGATGCGCGACGGCAACCAGAGCCTGTGGGGCGCGACGGGACTCGATACGCGGCAGATGCTGGAGATCGCTGGCGCGGTCGATCGGGTCGGCTTTCGCGCGATCGATTTCACCTCGTCCAGCCACATGGCGGTGGCGGTGCGCTACTTCCGCGACAATCCGTGGGAGCGGATCCGTCGCGTCGCCGCCGCGATGCCGCGCACGCCGCTGCAGTTCATCACCACGGGCCTGCGCTTCATCGCCTGGCAATATGCCGGGCCGGAGTTCATGCGGCTGGTCTACCGCCGGCTGCAGCTGAACGGCATCCGCCGCTTCATCATGCTCGATCCGATGCACGATGCGGACGCGGTGTTGGAAGCGAGCCGGATCGCAAAGGAGGAGGGCGACGCCGAGGTGATGGCGGCGCTGACATTCACCCTCTCCGACGTCCACGACGACGCCTTCTACGCCGATTTCGCGAGGCGGCTCGCAGGCAGTCCCGACATCGACCTGTTCTACATCAAGGATCCGGGCGGACTGCTTTCGCCCGAACGGGTGCGCACGCTGGCGCCGGCGGTGCAGGCGGCGATCGGCGGCAAGCCGCTGGAGATCCACGCGCATTGCACGATCGGCTACGGCCCGCTCACCAGCCTGGCCGCCGCTGAGCTGGGCGTGTCGGTCGTGCATGTCGGGATCGGCCCCTTAGGCGACGGCACCTCGCTGCCCGAGGCGACGCGGATGGTCGCCAACCTGCGCGCGGCGGGCCACGAGGTGGCGGTCGACGACGCGATGCTGGCGAAGGTGAGCGACTATTGGACGCGTCTCGCCCGCGCCGAGGGGCTGCCGCCGGGCATGCCGCAGAGCTTCGATGCGAGCTTCCTGCGGCACCAGATCGCCGGCGGGGTGATGACCACCACGCGTCGCCAGCTGGCCGAGCTGGGGTTGGCGGACCGGCTTGGGGCGGTGATCGCCGAGACCGAGCAGGTGCGCGCGGATCTGGGCCAGCCGATCATGGTGACGCCGTTCCCGCAGATGGTCATGAGCCAGGCGCTGTTCAACGTGATCGGCAAGGGCCGCTATGCGCAGGTATCCGACCAGGTGATCCGCTACGTGCGCGGCAAGTTCGGCCGGCCGACCCGCCCGGTCGATCCCGCGGTGGAGGCGGCGATCCTCGATCGGCCGCGCGCGCGCGCGATCGAGAGCGAGGACGACTTTCCCGATTATGGCGACCTGCGCCGCCGCTTCGGCCCGCACATGGCCGACGAGGAGTTCCTGCTGCGTGCGGTGATGCCCGGCGAGCAGGTGAACGCGATGCTCGCCGCCGGCCCGGCGCGGTCGCGCTACAGCCCGGAGGCGGCGCCGATGCTGAAACTGCTGCGCGAGCTGGCCGCGCGGCCGGCGGCGCGCGATCTGGTGATCGAACGGCCCGGGCTGCGGCTGGCCCTGCACGCGGGAGCGGGCCTTGCGTGACCGCTCTTTCGCTCGACACAAACGGTTGGGAGTCGGTGCGTGAGTGATCGGGTAGCCGACCGCATCGCGGACGCCCGCGGCTTCATCTTCGACATGGACGGCACCATCGCGCTGGGCGACAAGCTGAGCGGCGGCCATGTCGCGCTGCCCGGCGCGATCGACCTGCTCGCCCGGCTGCGCGATCGGGGCACGCCGTTCCGCGTCTTCACCAACGGCTCGGCCAAGCCGCCGCCGCTGCTCGCCGCCAGCCTGCGCCGCGCCGGGTTCGACGTGCGCGACGAGGAGATGATGACGCCCACCACCGTCGCCGCGGCGTGGCTCGCCGCGCAGGGGCACAGGCGGGTGCGCGTGCTGGGCGACCCGGACGTCGATCTGCCCGTGCGCGACAAGGGCATCGAGGCGATCGCGCCCGATGCGGCGGCGGACGGCGTGACGGCGGTGTACAGCGCCTGGTACCGCGGCTTCGGCTTCCCCGCGCTGGAGGCGGCGTGCCGCGACCTGTGGGCGGGCGCGACGCTGGTGACCGCCAGCCACGTGCCCTTCTTCGCCAGCAAGGAAGGACGCGCGATCGGATCGTCGTTCGCGATCAACGTGATGCTCACCGCGCTGACCGACACGCCCGCGATCGTGCTGGGCAAGCCCTCGCGCGAGGCGTTCCGTTACGCCGTCGCCGACATGGGGCTGACGGCGGCGGACGATGCGCGGATCGTGGTGGTCGGCGACGATCCCGCGCTGGAGATGCGCATGGCGAACGACGCCGGTGCGGTCTCGGTCTGCGTCGCGACGGGATTGCAGACGCTGGCGACGATGGCGGCGCTGCAGGGAGCGGAGAAGCCGCTGCTGGCGCTGGAAGGCATCGGGGGGCTCGCGCACCTGATCGGCTGAGCGCCTTTTACGGCGCGATCAGCACCTTGCACTGGTGCGTGCGCCGTCTCAGCTCCTCGAACGTTTCGGGCACGTCGTCCAGCGCCACCGTGTCGGTCACCAGCAGCCGCGGTTCGGCGCTGCCGGCGTCCAGCGCGTCCAGCGCCGCTTCATATTCCTGCCGCTTGAAGAACGCCGAGGTGATCAGCTTCACCTCCTTGGACAAAGCGACGAAGGGCACGAAGCTGTCCGGCCGGGTGCACAGCCCCAGGATCACCACGCTGCCCTTCACCCGCACCTGATCGATCGCCTGCGCGATCAGCCCCGGCACGCCGACGCATTCGAACACGATATCGGCCTTGCCGCCCAGCGCCCGGTCGGACGCGGCGACCGGTTCGGTGGGATCGCAGACGAACGCCGTCGCGCCCATCGCGATCGCGCGCTCCTCCTGAAAGCTGGCGATGTCCTGCACCACCACTTTCGCCGCGCCCAGCCGGCGTGCCCAATAAGCGACCGCCAGCCCGATCGGCCCCGCGCCCAGCACGATCACCTTGTCGCCCGCGGTCAGCCCCGAAAGCATCACGCCGTGCAGCGCCACTGCCAGCGGCTCCACGATCGCGCCGTCGGCGATGCTCGCGCTCTTCGGCAGCACGACGCACTGGCGCTCGCTGGTCGCGGCATATTGCGCGTAGCCGCCACCCTGCAGCGCCATCTGCGCGCACCACGCCGGCTCGCCGGCGAGGCAGGTGGGGCAATGGCCGCAGCTCGCCAGCGGCACGACCGAGACGAGATCGCCCATCCGGATCCGCTCGACCCCCGCGCCGAGCGCCACCACCTCGCCGGCGAATTCGTGCCCCAGCACCTCGCCCGGCTGCTTCCCGAACGAGGCGTCCTCGGTCATGTGCAGGTCCGATCCGCAGATCCCGCACCGCCCGACCTGGATCACCACCTCGCCCGCGGCGGGGGTGGGATCGGCCAGCGTCTCCACCGCGAGCGGAACGTGCAGCCCCTGAACGACGGCCGCGCGCATCAGGCCGTCACCCCGGCAACCCGTCCCCCGGCGCCGGCCGGGGTCCAGCTCCGAGCGGCGCGTAGCTGCACCCCGGCCTGCGCCGGGGTACGGATGCGGTGATGGGTCACTCGAACTTGCCCAGCGCCATGCCGCCGTCGATCAGCATGTGGCTGCCGGTCACGTAGCTCGACGCATCGGAGGCGAGATACAGCGCGAGCGGCTTGATCTGCCAGGTCTCGGCGATGCGGCCCAGCGGCACCGATTTGTCCCACGCCTCGCGCACCACCGGATCGCGGAGCCAGCCGCCGCCGATATTGGTGACGAACGGCCCCGGCGCGATCGCGTTCACGCGGATGCGGTATTCGGCCAGCTCGAACGCGACGTGGCGCACCAGATGCGCCACGCCCGCCTTGGCCGGCATGTAGGGTAGGCCGACGATCGCCTCGTTCACCAGCGCGGCGTTGGACGAGGTGGCGACGATCGATCCGGGCCGCCCGCCCGCCTTCATCACGCGCGCGGCGTGGCGGATCGTGTTGTAGACCCCGGTCAGGTTGATCGCGATCGCCCGGTCCCACTGGCCGATCTCGAACGTGTCGATCTGGCCGTCGGGATTGCGGTGGCCGGCGGGGTTCCAGAAGCCGGGGCCGGGATCGATCCCGGCATTGGCGAAGGCGATGTCCAGCCCGCCATGGGTGGCGACATGCGCGTCGAACACCGCCGCCATCGCCTCGCGGTCGGTCACGTCAAGCCGGGCCGCCCGCGCTTCCTGGCCCGCCCCACGCAGCCGCGCCGCCTCGCGCTCCGCGGCGGCGCCGTCGATGTCGGTGAGCGTCACCTTCGCCCCCGCCTCGGCCATCGCCTCGGCATAAGCGAGGCCGATGCCGGAGGCGGCGCCGGTGACGATCGCCGAGCGGCCGGCGATGTCGAACTGGTCGAGCGTCTTCATTCAGGCCTCCCCGCTTATTCTTTTCTTCGTCATCCCCGCGAAAGCGGGGATCCATGGAAACGGACCGCTTCCGTTCAGAGGACACCGCCGTCCATGGATTCCCGCCTTCGCGGGAATGACGATGTGGTTCGCAGGCGGGGTCTACAGATACAGCTGCTTGTTGATCGGCAGGCCGTGTTCTTCGCAATAGCTCTCATAGTGATTCATGAACCACCAGACATCGAGCGTCTCGACGAAGTTGCCGTCCGAATCGTAGAATTCGTTCGCGCCCTGCATCCAGAACAAGGCTTTCATGCCCTGAGGATCGTCGGTCACCAAGGTGTGCGCGGCGCCGGGCATCTCGGTAATGAACTCGCCCGCGCGGCACACCCAGGGATATTCGAGGTAGCGGAACGATCCCTCGATCCCGACTGCCCACACCATGCCGCGGTGCTTGTGCGTGCCGATCACGCCCGGGCCCTTGATCCACAGGATGTTGCAATAGACGTTCTGGCGCACGTCGAACGCGAGGTGGCGGATCGCGGCGTTGTCGCCGAACGGCACCCACGGGCTCTCGTCCTCGGACGCGCCGATATAGCTGCCTTCCTGGCCGTATTTCTTGATCAGGTCGCCGTACATCTCGGTGACCGGCACGATCTTGTACGCGCTTGAGGGCGGCGCCTTCATCGGGGAGGGCCGCTTGGTCTTCTGCTCGGCCTGCTCCTCCTCCAGCGCCTCGGGGATGATCGCCTCTGTCGCCATGACGGATACTCCTAAAGCTTGCCGGGACGGTAGTTGAGCTCTAGCAGGACGCCGTTCGGATCCTGCACGAAGATCTGCTTGAGATCGATGACGGCGACGTGGTTGAGCCGGTGGGGCAGGCCCAGCGCCGACAGCTTCGCCACCATCGCGTCGTGGCCCTCGCAGTCGAGCGCGACATGGTGCACCGCCCCCGTGCCGCTGCCGTTCAGCGCCGCGGGCGTCTCGCCCAGCAGCGATCCGGCGGTGCTCAGGTGGATGATGCCGCGGCCCTGCTCGTCGTGCATCCACTGGATGCGGCTGGGGTCCAGCCCCGGCGGATCGCGCACCTCCAGCCCGATCACGTCGCGGTAGAAGGCCACCGTCTCGGCGAGGCGGGTGGTCTGCAGGTTGACGTGGTCCAGGCCGGGCATCACGCAGAGCCTTAGCGGAAAAGCGTGTCGACGTAATCCGCGCCGATGCCGTTGGCCGCGTAATGCTCGCGCGCCGCCGCGATGTAATCGTGCACGTCGTAATGCGCGACGCCCTTGCCGTCCTCGTCCAGCCAGATCAGCGGGCCGGAGACGACGAAGAACACCTTCATCGGATCGGGCGAATCGTAGCACACCAACGTGTGGCCCTCGCCCGGCGTCTCGTAGACGAAATCGCCGGCGGTGGCGGTCCAGTCATGCTCGAGATAGCCCCATTTGCCGCTGATCGTGTAGGCGAAGATCTGGTGCGGATGGTAATGGCGGTTCACGAGGCCGGCCGACTTCGACATCAGGATGTCGGCCCACATATTGCGCTGGGGCGAGATCCACACCGGGCGCGACGACACCGTTTCGCTGATCGGCACGAAATAGCGTTCGTCGCTGTTGGCCGGGTCCTTCATATAGACCTCGGGCAGCACGCCGGGCTTGAACGCATTCTCGATCGGCTTGATGTCGCGCCAGAATTCGGTGGTGGGGGCATCGGCCATGCTATCCGCTCCTAGGTTATGCCGGACTTGCCGGGGGCGATGATGCCGTTCGGATCGATCGCCCGCTTCAGCTTGGCGTTGAACGCCCGGTTGGTCTTGCCGTACTGCGACGCGACCAGTTCCATCGACGCGGTGCCGGTGCGGTAGCTGCCCCAGCCCTTGGCGCCGAAACGGATAACGAGCTCGCGGTAGCAAAGGTCCGCGCGCTTCTCCTCCGCCGGGTCGGACTTGTCGAACAGGAGAGCGATGATGTGATGCAGCTCGCGCCAGCCGATCGCGTAGGCGGCGGTATAGTCGAAGCCGTATCTGCCCAGGATTTCCTTAGCCAGCGCGGTCTGGCCGACCGTCTCGCTGCCCTTCGCCGGGGCGACGGGCGCGAACCAGGCGAGCCCGCCGCCATTGCCGCGCCAGCGCAGCAGGCCGATCTCCTCCAGGCTGAGCCCGCCGCGCATCAGCGTGGCATGGTGGTGGAACCAGGGGTTGCCCTCCATCTCCTTGCCCGTCAGCACCTCGCCGCCCGACGCGGTGAGCGCGCCGCGCACCAGCGGCTCGATCGCGGCGACCATTTCCTCGGTGCCGTAGAGCGCGAAATAGGTGTTCCACATGCCGAGGTCATGCGCCTTGGCCGCCTTCTTCACCGCCGCGTCCGGGATCGATCCGTCGCCGTCCCACACGTCGCCGCGCCGCTGGAACATCGCCAGCTGATAAGCCGCGCTCATCATCAGGTTGACGTTGGGGATCAGCTGCGACACGCGCAACGGGCGCAGCGCATCGACGATCCGGCCGACATCGCCCATCTCGGCATGGCGGATCATGAACGGGCGGTAGACCGGCGGCTTCGGCATCAGCCACAGCCCCATCTTGGTAACGATCCCCAGGTTCGACTGGGTGAACAGCCCGTCGACATAGGGGCCGTAGCCCCATTTGAACGCCTGCCAGCTCTTGGCATTGGGGAGACTCCCCATGCCGGTACGCAGGATCTCGCCGTCCGGCAGCACCACCTCCATGCCGCACTGGAAGGTGAAATGATCGCCGTACGGCGTGTAGCCGACGCCGCGGTCCAGCGTGTTGCCCACGGGCGAAGCGATCGGGCCGATCGTGGGCACGTCGATCCACAGCGGGATCCTGTGCTCCTCCAGATAGTCGGACAGCTGCTGGTAGATGACGCCCGGCTCCACCAAGGCGGTGGCGAGATCGGGATCGACCTCCAGGATGCGGTTCATCCGCTTCAGATCGAGCACCAGCTGCCCCGGCGTGGCGGGGGTGCACATGCCGTAGCCCATGTTCTTGCCGGTGGAGACCGGCCACAGCGGCAGGCGGTACTTGTTGGCGACGCCGACGATGCGCTGCACCTCCTCGGTCGATGCCGGTGCCACCGCGCCGGACGAGACGAGCCGGTGCGCCGGATCGGGCAAATAGGTCTTGGCATAGGGCGCCGCGCTGTCGGCATCGGCGAACACCCATTCGGCGCCGACGATCGCCTCGAGCTCGGCGACCGCGCGCGCGAAGGTTGCGCGGCTCATGCCGGGCGGCAGCGTGGCGGGCGGCGGGGCGGCAGCGTCGGCCACGCCGGGCAGGGTAGCCGCGGCGAGCCCCAGCGCGAGCAGTTCGCGCCGATCGACCCCGCTCATCGGCCGCGCTCCTTCGGATCGGCGGCGCTCTTCTCGATCCAGCCGGCGAGCGCGGTCAGTTCGGCGGGGCTGATCTCGGTCGGGCGGAACGCCGGCATCGCATTCTGGCCGTGGCGCACGATGTAGCCGACCGCCGCCGCATCGATCCCGCGGCCGCGGATCACCGGGCCGACGTTCGCGCCGTGGCAATAGCCGCAGGTCTGCGCGTACACCGCCTGCGGCGCCCGGTCGGCTGCCGCCGCGACGGAGGCGATCGCCCCCGCCGCGACGGCCAGCATGGACCGGACCCCGCTCAGAACTTCACTCCGAGCCGGGCATACCATTCCGCCGGGCGGTTATAGGTGCCGTAGATCTGGCCGCCGGCCAGCTGCGCCTGGCCGGTGGTGAAGTAGCGGTCGTTGGTGACGTTGGTACCGCCCACGGTCACGTTCCAATGGTCGTTCGGCTCCTGGTAGGTGAGGCTGGCGTTGATCACGTCGGTCGACGGCCGGTCGAGCAGGAAGGTGCCCTCGGTATCGTTCTTCAGCTTGGTGGTGTGGGTGTAGTCGCCCAGCAGGATCAGCTTGCCGTGGCCGCCCAGCTCCAATTCGTAGCGCGGGCTCACGTTGAATTTCCAGTGCGGCGTCTTCGGCAGCTGCACGCCCTTGGCGACGCCCGCCTGCAGCACGCTGGGCGGCACGACCGCGCCGGCATCGACCGAGGTGTAATAAGCGTCGAGATAGCCCACCGAGGTGTTGATCGTGAACGCCTGCACCGGCGCGATCACCGCCTCGACCTCGAAGCCCTTGATCCGCGCATTGCCGGCATTCTGGATCGTCGGCGACACGCCCTGCTGGAAGTTCAGCTGGATGCCCTTGTAGGCGGTGGTGAAGGCGGCGGCGTTCAGCTGGAGATGACGGTCGAGCAAGGTGGATTTCACGCCGATCTCGAACGTGGTCGCCTTCTCCTCGTCGAAGTCCGGTGCGGTGGGCAGCGGGTTGGACAGGCGCGTCGTCCAGCCGCCGGTCTTGTAGCCCTTCGACCACGAACCGTAGACCATCACGTCGCTCATCGGATGGAGCTGCACGCCCACCTTGGGCGAGAAGTTGCTGAACTTCTTGTGCTGCACGCCGGCGATATAATAGCGTAGCGGCTGGCCCGGATTGGGGAAGCCCGCCGCGATCCGGCACGCATCCGAGATCGGCGTGAGCGATGCGCAGGGCGGCACGCCCAGGAAGTTCAGGATCTTGTAGGTCAGCCCGTTATCGTCCGACTGGAAGCCCTCGAACGCCTTCTTCTCGTGCGTATAGCGGCCGCCCACGGTCACGCCGATCAGCTCGATCGGCCGCCAGTCGACCTGCCCGAACGCGGCATAGTTCTTGGTGGAAAGGTTGTTCGGCCCGTTCACCTGCAGCAGCCCTTCGGCGAAGGTCACGTAATCGTGCAGGTCGCCCGATTCCTTGAAGTAATAGCCGCCGATCACATAGTTCAGCGTCTTGTCCAGCGCGTTGCCCAGCAGCTGGACCTCCTGGCTGAACTGCTTCTGGTTCATGCTGAAGCTGGTGTGGAGGAAGTCGAGCGGCGATCCGTCCAGGTCCTGCGCGCTGGTCCAGTGCAGCTCGCGGTAGGCGGTGATCGACTTGACCGTCAGCGTGTCGGCCAGATCGTAGGCGATCGTGCCGGCGCCGCCATAGGTCTTCAGGTGCGATCCGTTATTGCCGGTCGCGTAGGTCGTGTCCTTGCTGTTGGTCACGAAGCGGTTGTCGTAGGGCAGGCGATTGTTGGTGGGATCGGCGTCCACGTTCACGCCGAAGATCGGCGCGTTGGTGAGGATGCCGTTCACGCCGCCGCGCGGCTGCGCGAACGCGAACGACGGGGGGCCGCCGCCGCAGCCGTCGCTCAGGCCGGCGATCGCGCAATTATAGGTGCCGGCGAACACCTGGAACGCATTGCCCGCCAGCCCGGTGGTGGTGGTGATCAGCTTGTTGGCGATCTGGTCTTCCTTGATGTCGCTATAGTCGCCCGACAGCGTGATCTTCAGCGGGCCGCCATCGTCCCACTTCAGCTTGGAGCGGATGCTCCAGGGACGGTCGCCGCCCTCGCGGCCGAGGCCGATGTTGCGGTAGGCCGCGGCATTGAATGCGGTGATCGGATCCTCGCGGAAGCCGGCCGCGCCGGGGAAGGCGATGCGCTTCATGTAGCCCTTGCGGTCGGTGATCGAGAAGGCGACCGAGGCGGACAGCGCATCCGTGATCGGCAGATCGACCGCGCCGCGCGCCTTCAGCAGATGGTAGCTGCCGGTCGTTACGTCGCCGGAGAAACGGAATTCGTGGCCCGGATCGTGCGTGACGATCGAGATCGCGCCGCCGATCGTGTTGCGGCCGAACAAGGTGCCCTGCGGGCCTTTGAGCACCTCGATCCGCTCGACGTCGGCCAGGTCCTGGTTCGCGCCGACCGAGCGGGCGAGATACACGCCGTCCAGGTAGATGCCGACGCCCGGATCGATGTTGAACGCGAAGTCGTTCGCGCCGATGCCGCGGATATAGGCGGACAGCACCGAAGAGGATCCGGAAAAGGGCGTGCCGGCATCCAGCGTGACGTTGGGCGCGATGTTCGACAGCTGCGCCACGCTCGCCACCGCGCGCTCCTGCAGCGCGGAGGCAGTGAACGCGCTGATCGCGATCGGCACGTTCTGCACGTTCTCGGCGCGCTTCTGCGCGGTGACGACGATCTCCTGGATGCCGCCGCCATTATTGTCGCCGCCGCCGGCTACGGGCGCCGCTCCGGTGGATTCGGTGGCGGTGGTGGTGCCCTGCGCGGCGGGCGCGGTCTGCGCGAAGGCCGGCTGCGCCAGTACTGCGGCGAGCGTCGCGATCGATACCATGCCGAGATGCGTCTTCATCGGAAAACCTCCCCCTGTCGGGCCTCATGCGGACCGGTCGGTCCGTTCATCTTGCCGTCATGACAGGGTCCGCCGTCTTGCACTGGCGCGAAGCCGCAGGCGGACGAACGCGCACCGCGTCAGACGGCGGCCCCGCTGTTGCGCCCCGGCAACATCCGCGCTCAGTGCCGCGCCCGGTACAGGCTGGGCGTCGTGCCGAAGCGCTGGCGGAAGCAGCGCGCGAAATAGGCGCTGTCGTTGAAGCCCAGATCGAACGCCACGGCGGTGATGCTGATCGACGGGTCCGCCGCCAGCCGGTCTGCCGCGCGGTCCAGCCGGCGCTCCAGGATATAGCCCGACGGCGTCGCGCCCATGCTGGCGAACATGTTCTGGATCGAGCGGGTCGATACGTTCAGCGCGTCGGCCAGCGTGGCCGCGCGCAGATCGGGATCGCCCAGCTGCGCCTCGACCAGCGCGCGCAGCCGCTCGTCCGGGCGGCGCGGGGCGGGCCTGCCGGCCACGGGATCGCGCAGTGCCAGCGCCAGCAGGTCGAAGAACACGCCCAGCACGCCATCCTGCCACGCCGGATCGGCGCGGCTCTGGTCGCCCTGCTGCCACAGCGACAGCACGAAATCGTGCAGCAGCCGCGATCCGGGCGCGGCGCCGACGATGCGCCGCCCCAGCTTCGCCTCGTGATCCGGCACGCGTGCGGTGATCGCGGTGCGCGGCATCTCGACCACCAGCATGTCGTTGCAGTCCGATACGTCCAGACGGTAGGCGGCGTCCGATGCCGCCAGCACCAGATCGCCGGCTTCCATGTCGCACTGGTGCCCGAACTGGCTGTGCCGCGCATGGCCGCGGTGCTGCAGGTGGAGCGTCAGCCGATCGTCGCGCCGGCGCTGCGGATCGACACGGTGCTGCACGATCGCCGCGGGCGAGCGCGGCCGGATCATCGTCAGCTCGCCCATCGACCAGCGCCACATCTCGGCCGGGAAATCCTCCCGCCCGCAATCGACCACCAGCCCCGAGAAGGTCTCGCTGGCGATGCGGTTCCAGAACGGCAGCTGCTCGCCGCGGCGCACCTTCACGGTGGCGAAATGCTCGATCCCTGACATGGCCCCTCCTGCGTCCGTTCTGCGACGGTTCGCGACAGCGTAGGGCAGGCGGGCCGGCGAAAGAGCGCCCGGCGCGACGGCGTTCCACCAGGTGAAAGTTAGTCCGTCAGATCATCGATCGGATCGGATCGCTGCCGTCCCAGTCGACCGATGCCCGCCAGAAGCGCGTGAAGGTCTCGTCCATCGCCGCCGTCGCCTCGATATATTCGACGAAGCCGGGCTTGTCGGCGCCGCCGTCCATATAGGCGACCTCGCCGCCGGTGGGCACGCCGGCGCGGAACGCCAGCGTGTAGCCCTTCGCCTCCAGCGCCGCGACGTCGCCGTCGATATCGGTGCTGGCGACGCCGAAATGGTGGAAGCCGGGGCCGCTGCGGTCGAGCAGCTCGCGGTAGACCGAAGGGTGATCGTCGTTCGGCTGGATCAGCTCGATCAGCATGTGCCCGGCGAACGCCATCGCGATCGTCATGTCCGCCTGCGACGGGCCGCCGCGATAGACCGGATCGATGCCGGTGAAGTGATCGATCCTGAACCACGGGCCGACCTTCAGGTCGTGCACCCAATGGTCGATCGCCGCGTCCAGGTCGGTGACCACATAGGCCATCTGGATGATCCCGCCCTGCGGCTGGCCGAAGCCGAACGTGCCCATCATGCTCTCCTCTCCACGCGGCGTTGTCGCCATGTGCCAAGCGATCCGCTATACGCAGCCGGAAAGCCAGAGGAGATGGTGTGGCCGAGGCCATCGTCGAACGCATCCACCCGCCCCGGACGGTGATCTACCGCCACCGCCTCGTGACGCGGATCTGGCACTGGTACAACGTCGTCGTCGTGTTCGTGATGATCATGAGCGGGCTGATGATCTTCAACGCGCACCCGCGGCTCTATTGGGGCAAATATGGCGCGAACGCCGATCATGCCTGGCTGGCGATCGGATCGATCGGCGAGCGCGGGCTGGTGCAGCTGGGCAACGTCCAGATCCCGACCACCGGGCTGCTGGGCCGCTGGACCGACCGTCAGGGCCGCGTTCAGACGCATGCCTTCCCCGGCTGGGCGACGATCCCGTCCTATTACAGCCTGGCCGATGGCCGCCGCTGGCACCTGACCTTCGCCTGGCTGCTGGTGATCGGCGGCCTGGGCTATTGGGCGGTGAGCTTCGCTAACCGCCACGTGATCGGGGACCTGCTGCCGACGCGCACGGAACTGTCGCCCCGCCACCTGTGGCAGGACATCAAGGATCACGCCCGCCTGCGCCTGCCCACCGGCGAGGCGGCGGCGAGCTACAACGTGCTGCAGAAACTCGCTTATGTCGGCGTGCTGTTCGTGCTGCTGCCGGCACTGGTGCTGACCGGCCTCGCGATGTCGCCGGGCATGGACGCGGCGTGGCCGTGGCTGCTGAGCGTGTTCGGCGGGCGGCAGTCGGCGCGCTCGGTCCACTTCCTGGCGATGGCCGGCACGGTGGCGTTCATCGTCGTGCACGTGCTGATGGTGATCCTGGCCGGGCCGATCAACGAGCTTCGCTCGATGATCACCGGGCGCTACCGCCTGCCGGTCTCGCGCCATGGGGAGGTCCCGCGATGATCCTCGCCCGCCGCCGCCTGCTGGGTGCGCTGGGAGCCGGGGCAGGCGGGCTGATGCTCTCCGGCTGCGACAAGCTGAACGAGAATCCGACGTTTAAGGGGCTGCTCAACCGGGGCGAGAAGGTGACGATGTTCGGGCAGCGGCTGATCACCGACCGGAGCGCGCTCGCGCCGCAGTTCACCGCCGCGGACCTGTCGCCGGTGTTCCGCTCGAACGGCACCGCGCGGCCCGGCTCGGCCGAATATGCCGCGCACGCCGCCAACCGCTTCGCCGACTGGAAGCTGACGATCGACGGCCTCGTCCAGCGCCCGCAGAGCGTCAGCCTCGCGCAGATCGGGCGGATGCCGGTGCGCACGCAGATCACGCGGCACGATTGCGTCGAGGGGTGGAGCGCGATCGGCAAGTGGCACGGCGTGCCGCTGAAGCTGCTGCTCGACCAGGCGGGGCCGCGGCAGGATGCGAAGTATATCGTGTTCCACTGCGCCGACGATTACGGCGCGTCGCGTTATTATGAGAGCATCGACCTGGTCGATGCGTTCCACCCGCAGACGATCCTCGCCTGGGGGCTGAACGATCACCTGCTGCCGGTGCAGAACGGCGCCCCGCTCCGGCTCCGGGTCGAGCGCCAGCTGGGCTACAAGCAGGCCAAATATGTCGAGCGGATCGAGGCGGTGGCGAGCCTGGCCGGGATCGGCGCCGGCAAGGGCGGCTTCTGGGAGGACGATGCCAATTACGAATGGTATGCGGGCGCGTGATCAAAGCCGAACCATTTCCTGCCTGTCGGCGATGCAGCGCGTAAGTAACTTCGCCCTTTGCGCATTCCGCTCTATGGGCCGCGCGCATGCGTATCCTGCTTGCCGCCCCGTTGCTTCTGCTCGCCGCGCCGGCGCTGGCGGAGGAACCCGAGATCGTCGTCACCGGCGCGGGCCTCGGCGCGGGGGCGGGGGATGCGGCCTATGACGTCGTCACGATCGATCGCGACCGGCTGACGGGATCGGCCAGCGACCGGCTGGAGGACATTCTGCGCGATGCCGCCGGCTTCCAGCAGTTTCGCCGCTCCGATTCGCGCTCGGCGCACCCGACCAGCCAGGGTGCGACGCTCCGCGGTCTGGGCGGCAATGCGTCGAGCCGCGCGCTGATCCTGCTGGACGGGGTGCCGCAGATAGATCCGTTCGGCGGCTGGGTCAGCTTCTCCGCATTCGAGCCGATGCGGCTGGGCCTGGTCCGCGTGACGCGGGGCGGCGGCAGCGGCGTCTACGGCCCCGGTGCGCTGGCGGGCACGATCGAGCTGATGAGCGCCGGGCCGGCCGAGCTTTCGCCCGTGTGGGCACAGGCGGCCTATGGCAGCCGCGACAGCGTCGATCTGAATGGCGGCGTGTCGGGCCGTCTGGGCGGCGGCTACGCCACCATCTCCGCCGGCTACGCCCAGGGCGACGGGTTCATCCCGATCGTCAGGGAGGATCGCGGTCCGGTCGATACCGCCGCGCCGTACAAGGAGGCGAGCATCGCCACCCGCGCGGTGTTCCCGGTGGGCGACAAGGTGGAGCTTCAGGCCAGCGGTATGTTCCTCTACGACAAGCGGAATCGCGGCGTGCCGTTCACGCAGAACGACAATAAGGGCGCGGATGCCAGCCTGCGGCGGGTTGATGATG
>CAXUMU010000039.1:10280-16082 GCA_964252145.1 uncultured Sphingomonadaceae bacterium | reverse complement strand
GCTAAGAGCCGGCCCTACCGCTTCCGTTGCGCCTGGAAACTGGGATCGTAGCGGACGTGGCAGACGTCGCACGCCTCGTCCAGCGCGCCGCCGGCGGCGAACCAGGCGTCGGCATCCTTCTTCTCGGCGGCATCCGCGGCCTGCAGCGCGACCTTGCGCACCGCCAGCACCGCCTTGTCCCACTCGGGCCCGGCCACGCGCCGGCCGGGCAGCAGCAGCAGGTTGGTCACCTCCGCCAGCGTGCGCGCGCCGCTTTCCGCCTGCTCCCATTCCTCGTCGTTCCTGGGGAACAGCGAATGCTCGCCGGTCCGGTCGGCGATCCAGCCCTGCCGCTTCCAGATGCCATCGCCGGCATATTGCATCACGTGCGGCATGAACTCGCTGAGCGGCAGCGTGGCGTCATAGGGCGCGGCGGCGTCCACGGCTGCCGACGCCGCATTCGGCACGGCACGGCCGGACCCGCCGCACGCGGCAAGCGCCAGCAGCATCGCCGGCGCAATGGACGCGGTCCGCGGCATCGTCAGAATACGCGGATCGGGATCTCCGCGGGCGCCGCCAGCAGCTGCTCGATCTCGTCGTCCAGCTTGATCAGCGTGAGCGACGCGCCGGCCATCTCCAGCGAGGTGCAATATTCGCCGACATAGTTGCGCGCCACCGTGATGCCGCGCTTGGTCAGCTCGTCATGGGCGATACCGTAGAGCAGATATAATTCGCTGATCGGCGTGCCGCCGAGGCCGTTGATCATCACGCCGACGCGGTCGCCCGACTGGAACGGCAGGTCGGAGACGGTCGCATCCAGCAGCGTCGCGACGATCTCGTTCGCGCTGGTGATCGCGGTGCGGGTGCGGCCCGGCTCGCCGTGGATGCCGATGCCGACTTCCATCTCGGTATCGCCGATCTCGAACAGCGGCACGCCCTTGGCCGGCGGGATGCACGAGCTGAGCGCCACGCCCATCGTGCGCGTGGCCGCGTTCACCTTCTGGCCCAGCGCGACGAGCGTATCGAGGTCCGCGCCGGTCTCGGCCGCGGCGCCCAGCGCCTTGATGACGAAGAAATTGCCCGCCACGCCGCGGCGGCCGACGGTGTAGAGCGAATCCTTCACCGCGACGTCGTCGTCGACCATCACGGTCGCGACCTTGATGCCCTCGGCCTCGGCCAGCTCGGCCGCCATGTCGAACGCGAGGCGGTCGCCGGTATAGTTGTTGACGATGTAGAGCACGCCCTTGTCGGACTCGAGCAGCTTGGTCGTCTCGTAGATGTAATCCACCGGGGGTGCGGCGAACACGTCGCCCGGGCAGGACGCATCCAGCATGCCCTTGCCGACCGCCATCACGTGCGCCGGCTCGTGCCCCGATCCCGAGCCCTGGATGATCGAGACCTTCGACGGGCTCGGCGAATCCTTGCGCATGATCAAATTGTAGGCGGGCACGTAGCTGAGCGTGTCCGGATTGGCGAGCGCCAGCCCGTGCAGCATCTCAGGCACGAAGTTCTTCGGATCGTTGACGAATTTACGCATGGCCGCGTTCCTCTCAATTGTGCCTGAAGCTTCCGGACTTCAGATCAAACCAATCCCGTCGGGACGGTTCAACAGAACCCGATCCCGCTTCCCGTCTAGGCGCCCGCGACGGCCTTGCTGACCGCACCCGCCAGCACCGCGATGGCAACCGCGCCGGCATCGACCGAGCCGACGCTGCGCTCGCCCGAATAGCTCGCCCGGCCGCGCCGCGCCTGCATCGTCGAGGTCGCCTGCGAGGCCGTCTCCGCCTCCGCCGCGGCCGCCTGCATCGCCGCCTGCGGGGTCGTGCTGGCGAGTTCGGCCTCCAGCTTGTCGGTCATCGGGCCGAGCGCATCGAGCAGGGTCTTCTCGCCCAGCTGCGCGCCGCCGCGCTGCGCGATGCCGTCGAACGCCGCGCGCAGCATCTTCACCGCATCGGCCGGCTCCAGCGCCTGCTTGCCCGCGACCGCGCCGGCGGCGCGGACGAAGCCGGTGCCCCACAGCGGGCCGGAAGTGCCGCCGCAGCGGCTCATCACGATCATGCCGGTCTTGCGCAGGAAGGTGGCGGGATCGGTGCGGTCGATCGTGTCGAATTCCTCCAGCACCTTCTCGAACCCGCGCGCGAGCGAATAGCCGAAGTCGCCGTCGCCGACGACCGAATCGAGCTCGCCGAAATAGGTCTCGTTGTCGACGACGGTCTGCGAGATGGTGCGGACGATGAGTTCAACCATGGGGACGGACATGTCGGTGGGTCTCTCCTGTGGTGTCGATCAGGCGGCGGCGTTCGCGGGCAGGCAGGCGCGCAGGTCGTCCAGCGTGATCATGCCGCCGGGCTTCGCGTTCGACCGGTTGGCGATCACGGTCATCGGTGTATCGGGCTCGCCCAGGTCGGAGACGACCAGCTTGGCCTCGGAGAAATCCTCCTCCGCGGTATAGCCGTTGACGGTGACGAGGCAGTTCAGCCCCGCCGCGGTGGCGGCACGCAGGCCGTTGCGCGAATCCTCGATCACGATCGTGTCGGCCGGATCGGCGCCCAGCTTCTCCATGGCCATCAGGTAGATGTCGGGCGCGGGCTTCTTCTTGGGCACGATGTCGCCGGCGAAGATCTCGGCGAAGCGGTCGGCATCGTCCTTGCCGACGGCGGCATGCAGCACCGCCAGCACCGCGGCATGCGCCGAGGTGGAGGCGACCGCCAGCTGCCAGCCCGTGTCCAGCGCGTCGCGGATGATCCGCGCGATGCCCGGGCGCGGCGGGAGCAGGCCGTCGGTGACCATCTTGGCATAGATCTCGGTCTTGCGCTTGTGCCAGCGCGCCACCTCTTCCTTTTGCCCTTCGAGGTCGGAGGGCAGGCCCGTTTCAGCGATGAACTTCTCGGTAAACTCACCCAGCATCCGTTCCTTGCCGCCGGCGATCTGCAGCTTCACCGCATAATCGTCTTCCGACCAGTTAACCGGGATGCCCAGCTCGGCGAAGGTCTGGTTGTAGGCCGGCAGATGGCCGTAGCGCTCGGTATCGGAAAGGACGCCGTCGCAATCGAAGATCAGCGTCGTCACGCGGCCTTCCCCTGCCCATGGAACAGCTTGATATGCTCGGCCGCCATGTCCTTCACCTTGCCGCGCACGAAGGCGAGCAGCTTGGGCGGATCCTGCGTCTTGGTGTTGGCGGCGAAGAATTCGCGGTGGCCGTCCATATAGGCGATCTTCAGCGCGGTCGAGATGTTCACCTTGGCGCAGCCGCGCGCGATCAGGTCGTCGAACGTCTCCTTCGACAGCCCGGTGCCGCCGTGCAGGCAGATCGGGATCGGCACCTGCGCGACGATGTCGGACACGCGCTGCGCATCGATCACCGGCGCTGCGACGTACACGCCATGCGCGTTGCCGATCGCGGGAGCGAAGATGTCGATGCCCGTCGACTTCACGAAATCGACCGCCGTCTCCAGCGAGAAGATGTCGGCCACGTCGTCCGATCCGATGCCGTCCTCGACGCCGGTGATGCCCTCGATCTCGCCTTCCACCTGCGCGCCGTAGCGCTTGGCCTCGGCGACGACCTCGACCGTCTGCCGCGCATTCTCCTGCACGCTCGGCAAATGCGATCCGTCGAACAGCACCGAATTCCAGCCATTCTCCAGGCAGGTGCTCAGCACCACGCGGTCGGGGCAATGATCCAGGTGCAGCGCCACCGGCACCGGCGCCGGCCCGGCATAGGCGCGGAACATCGCGGCGAACGTTTCGGCGCCGATCGACTTCACCGTCTTGACCGAGGTCTGCACGATCAGCGGCGCCTGCAGTTCGGACGCGGCGGCGATCACCGCCTCCAGCGTCAGGTCGTTGACGACGTTGAACGCGGCCACGCCGTAGCGGCGCGAAAAGGCGTCATCGATAATCTCTCGGGTGGCTACGATGGTCACGTCGCTGGTCCTTGCAATTCTATTCCTGGGAAAATGCGGTAGCGGTTCACGGTTCCAGTCGATGCGGCGGCCGCGCGCAAGAAACCCATCCTTGCCGGAGCCGATCGCGCCAATCCCACCTGTCAGCGAAGTGAAACTAGGATCAAAACGCCAGATCGGCCCGCCGCGGCCCGATGCTTACGGGCAGCGCGCGATTCCAGAAAGCGCGCTGCCGCCGCTGGCGCCACCGGGATGGCGCTATCATGTTGGCGGCGCGCGCGATAGGAACCGACGCACGGGAGGCTGGCCTGGCAGGGGAACGACGGACGCGGGCGGGATCGGAATGGCGACGGAGTACCGAACGGACATCGCGCATCCGGCGCCGCCCCCGGCCCCGGACACGGGCCGCATGCTCGCGGCCGCGCTGCGGCTGCTCGATACGCATGGCCTGGCCGGGGTGACGCCGGCGCGGCTGGCGACCGCGCTGAACGTCGAGCCGGCGGCGGTCCGCCGTCATTTCGCGCGCCGGCAGGACCTGCTCGCCGCGATGACGGACGCGATCACCGGCGACCTGGCCGGCCCCGCCGGCGATCGCCCGGACTGGCGCGATCATCTCCGCCAGCGCGCCGGCCTGCTGCGCGATCGGCTGTGGGAGCGCCGCGACGGCGCGCTGCTCGTCGCGCAGACCGGCCTGTCGCATTCGGAGGAGCAGTGCCAGCCAAGCGTCGCCGCACTGTGCGCCGAGGGCTTCTCGCGCGCCGGCGCGCGCGCCGCGCTGCTGCTGGTCGATCGCTTCGTGCTGGGCTCAACGGTAGCCGAGCAGGCGATCGGAACGCCGAAGCGCACGAGCACGCAGCCGTTCCGCGACCAGCTGGAAGTGATCCTCAACGGCTTGGCGGCGAGCCACGACATCGCCGACGGCGTGTCCGTGGCGGTGCAGACCGCCCGCTTCCAGCCGCGGCTGTGGATCCTGTTGCGCTCGGCGCGCGAGAGTGCCGACATCGCCTATTCGCGCACGATGCAGCTGAGCGAGCTGGATCGGCGCATCCTGCTGTTCCTCAACACGCAGGAGGAGCTCGCGCTTGTCCACCTCGCCGTGTCGGTGGGGGCCGACAAGGCGCAGGTCAGCCGCGCGTGCAAGCGGCTCGACGAGCAGGGCATGGTCGAGCGCGCCGGCCCGCGCGGGCCGCTGCGGCTGAGCGGGACCGGGCGCGAGCTCGCCAACCGCATGGTCCGGCTGGCGGCGCTGCGCGACCGCGAGCTCGCGGTGGGGGTGAGCGACGAGCAGCTCGCCGAGATGTACACGCTGCTGGAGGCGCTGATCGCGCGCGCGGTGGTGCTCTACGAGCAGGAACGGCAGCTCGCGATCGCGGCGCGCAACGAGAGCGAGGATCCCCCGCTCACCGTCGCCGGGCAGCCGGCAGGCGCGATGGTGATCGACCGGTCGCGCATCCTGCCGCCGCTGATGACGCTGTGCGCCTACATGATGCGCAGCGCCGCGCTCTCGTACAAGCGGCTGACCGGGCTGTCGCGGTTCGAATCCTGGGTGCTGAGCGAGATCGCGGCGCATCCGCCGCTGGAATGGTCGCGCCTCGTCCAGCTGCTGGACCGCGATCACAGCCAGGCGGGGCGCACCGTCAACCGGCTGATCGAGCTGGACCTGATAACGCGCAGCGGCGGAATCGGCCGCCGCGAGGGCCGCTTCTCGCCGACCGACGAGGGCAGCCGCATGTTCGACATGATCCGCAACATCAGCGCGGGGCGCACCGAGTTCCTGATGCGCGACATCCCGCCGGCGAAGCTGAAGCGGTTCCTCACCGCGTTCGCGCCGATCGTCCGCAACGCCGAGGCGCACCTGTCGCGCGACCGGGCGATTGCCCAGGCGACGGGTTAAGGCTGATCTCCGCCGTCACCCCGGACT
>CAXUMU010000039.1:3609-10270 GCA_964252145.1 uncultured Sphingomonadaceae bacterium | reverse complement strand
GCGGGGGGGGCCCCCCCCCGGGTCCGCCGGTCGGGGCCCCCGGCCGGGCGCCGGGGTACGGATGCGAACTTCCTTGGCGTAAGGGAATGAAAGCCGACTTGAAAGGAAACCGGAATCGGGCCGATCCCGATTCCCTTCCCGAAAGCCAAACTACCCGAGCCTACGCCGAAGCGGGTCAATTGCCTCCGGCGCGCTTCGCCGCGGCGGCGGCCGCTTCGGTCTGCGGGTTGCCGAGCGAAAGCTCGTGACCGTCCGGGAAGCTGATCTCCGAGGCGCTGGCGCGCGTGTCCCCGTCGCGGGCGCGGAAGGCGGTCACGATGATCTTGGTGCCCGGCGGCAGCGAGTTCCGGTTCCAGCCGCGGCGCAGCAGCGCGCTGGGGGCGCCCCCCTCGACGCGCCACTCGACGACCTTGCCGGTCTTGGGGTCGGGCGCGTTGATGTGGATCCACGAATGCGGGTTGACCCACTCGAACTTCACCACCGAGCCCTGCAGCTTGACCGGCTGGTTCTGGTCGAACTCGGCGGCGAACGAATGGTGGGCATAGGCCACACCCGACATTCCCGTCGCCAATACGGCGCCGATCACGGCGGCGCGCCATTTCGTCATACGCACGATGTGATCACTCCTTCATCCTCTTGGGGCAATGAGAGCCGTTCGGCGCTCACTTTTTCGGATACTTGTCTTTATCTTTCAGGAGATCGCCATAGAGCAATTGATCGGCGAAGGGAACGCACCTGAAGTCCAGCAGCTCGGCATTAGGCTCGATGTTGCGATAGAGCGCCATCGAGATCTTCCACGGCCGAGTGAAGATCGAGGGATCGTCGATCGTCACCTCGTACAGGATATGATCCTTGTCCTTCAGCTTGAATCGCTCGGTCACGGTCGCGGTGCCGGTCAGGTAATTGCCCGACCGGTCGAGCCAGGTGACGCCCTGCTTGGTCGCGCCGCCCGGCTGGATCACCTCGCCCGGGTCCTGCCCCAGCGTCACCACCTTCAGCGTATCGCCCTCCCAGGCGCCGTAGGAGGTGCCCATCCAGGTGTCGATCGGCGGCACCTCCACCTTCTGCATGTGGATCACGCGGTTGGCGGCGGTGTATTCGTAGGCGATCAGGATGTCGCCGGCGCCGCCCTGGATGATCTGCAGCGGGTGGCTCATGTAATTAGCGCGCGGTATGCCGGGCAGGTAGCATGCCGCCTCGGGATCGAGCTTCGGCGCGTCCTTGCGGTTCGCGTCGCGCACCGCCAGCGCCTCGGGCTTGTACGGGATCGCGCCGCCCTCGACCACGCCCACGCCCGCCGGGATCGCGCCGATCGCGCCGATCCATTCCTGCGCCGCCGGCGCGGCCGCCGAATCGTGCGCCTCGAGGTTCCAGTTGGCGATGTTCATCACCTGCCAGATGCCGTTGAGGTTCGGCTTGCCCTCGATCCGCGCCATGTTCATCGCGGCGCCCTTCGCCGGCGCCGCCGCGCCGACCGGCGCTGCGCCCGCCACGGCGAGGACGAGCGCCGTCGATGCGGCGAGCCTCAGAAATCTACCCATCCCGATCATCCTCCCGTTCCTATTTCATATCCGGCAGCGCATACGCCACGACGACGCCGCCCGCATTGATCGCGACATATTGTTTGCCGCTCCGCCCCCGATAGCTCATCGGATTGGCATTGGCATTGTTGTCGAGCTTGGCTTCCCACAATTGCTTGCCGGTCGCGGCATCGAACGCGCGGAAGCGCTTGTCGTTCGTCGCACCGACGAACACCAGGCCGCCGCCCGTCACCGTGGGCCCCGCGCTGCCGCTATTGCCCAGCACCTGGCGGCCTTCCGGCAGCTCGGCATACATGCCCAGCGGCACCGCCCACTTGATCTCGCCGCTATTGGCATCGACCGCGGTGAGCCGGCTCCACGGTGGCTTGTAACATGGCGCGCTGGTGCCGACCGGGCGGCCCTTCTCGTCATATTTGCCGCTGATCGGCGCGGAGAAGGAGAAGAACGGCCCCTTCCCGTTCACGCTGGCGCGGTCGTAGAGCTGGTTGGTGTCGTCGGCATCGAAGCTGTAGCTGGCCATCGACTCCTTCTTCTCGGTCCAGCCGACCAGCGACGTATCCTGCGCGTTGACATAGACCCAGCCGGTCGTCGGATCGGCGGCCGCCCCGCCCCAGTTGACGCCGCCGGTGCCGCCGGGGAACTGGATGGTGGAGCGCGGCGGCGTGCCCGCGGCGTGGAAGTAGAAGGGCGTGTACTGGCCCTTGTTGATGAAACCGCCGCTCTTGTCCCACAGCGCCTTGCATGCCGCGGCATGCTCGGGCGTCGTGTCCTTGGCGGTGACGATGTCCTTGATCGTCATCGACGTGCGGCTGAGCGGCTTCGGCCGGACCGGGAACGGTTCGGTCGGCGAATAATATTCGCCCGGCACGTCGCCCTTGGGCACCGGCCGCTCCTTCACCTCGATCAGCGGCTTGCCGGTCGCCCGGTCGAATTCGAAGAACAGGCTGGTCTTGCCGACCTGCGCGATCGCCGGCCGGGGCTGGCCGTTCACCTTCAGCGTCAGCAGCGGCCCCGCGGTCGACATGTCCGAATCCCAGATGTCGTGGTGCACGGTCTGGAAGTGCCAGCGATACTGGCCGGTCTTCAGGTCCAGCGCGACGAGCGAATTGCCGAACAGGTTCGCGCCGGGCGTGTCGCCGCGGTAATAATTGGGCGCGGGCGAGCTGATCGGCACGAACACGAGCCCAAGATCCTCGTCCACCGGCGCGGCAAACGCCCACATGTTGGTGCCCGAGCGGCCCTTCCAGCCGTCGCCCCAGGTGTCGTGGCCCAGCTGGCCCGGCAGCGGCACGGTCTGGAACTCCCACAATTTCCTGCCCGTGCGCACGTCGAACGCGCGCGGGTTGCCCGGCACTCCGACCGGATTTTCCAACGTGGCGGCGCCGATCACGGCGATGTCGCCCGAGATGGTCGGCGTGCCGCCATAGCCGACGCCCACATCGACGAAGCCGTCGGTGCCGAAGCCCGCCACCGGCTCGCCGGTCTTCGCATCCAGCGCGAGCATCCGCTGCGTCACCATCACCAGGATGCGCGGCGGCGTCTGCGCGTCGCCCGGCCAATAGCCGACGCCGCGGGTCGAGACGTTCTGGCGCTGGCGCGTCGGATCGGGCGCGACGGTGTGGACCCAGATCTCCTTGCCGGTATCGGCGTCCAGCGCGACGATGCGGTTGCCCGCGGGGAAATACATCACGCTGCCCACGACCAGCGGCACCGCGGTGCCGTACGCCTTCATCGGGTAGCTCCACGCGACCGCGAGCTTCGATACGTTGCCGCGGTCGATATCCTTCAGCGGCGAATAGCGCGTCGCGGCCAGATCGCGGTTGATCGTGCGCCAGTCGCCGTCGGGCATCGTCTCGCGCGCATCCGCCGCCGCGACCAGCGCGAGCGCCAGGAATGCAGCCGATCCGATCTTGCCCGCCAAACGCATAAACCTCGCCTTCCCGACATGGACTCCGGTGCGCCGCCCGAAGCATGCGCCCGCCGCCCTTGCACTCCACTAGAACGACCCGGCTTTGTTGACAATGTCCGGATGACGCTCGTGAGTTGTTTTGACAACCATGGCCTGTTTGAGCTACCGGCGGCAAGGGAAAAGCGGGGAGGAAGCGCGGTCGCGGTCGCGCAGCCTTCGCCTCGCAGCCGGTGACTCGGGCGGTTCGCCTCGCCCGGACGCGCCTGGAAGCAGACGAACCGGGCGACGTCGAACGCCGGGGCGAGACGGAAGGGAGGGAGCTCTGATGTCGATCAGCGACACACTTTACGCGTTTACCGAGTATCTGCGGACGACTCCGCTCAACGACTTCTCGATCTGGATCTCGAACCAGCATCTGAGCATGACCATGGGCAGCCATTTCTGGGTGATCCCGATCATCCAGACGATCCACATCCTGGCGATCTCGGCCGCGTTCGGATCGATCTTCTTGATCAACCTGCGCATCCTGGGGCTTGCCGGGCGGACGCGCAGCATGGCGCAGACGGTGCGGCGCTATCAGCCGTGGGTGTGGTGGGCGCTGCTGGTGCTGATCCTGACCGGCCTGGGCATGATCACCGCCGAGCCGGTGCGCGAGCTGGTCAACCCGATCTTCTGGATCAAAATGGTGCTGGTCGTCGCAGCGATCCTGCTCAGCTTCTTCTTCCACCTGTCGGCCAAGCGCAACATGGCGCGGTGGGAACTCAGCCATGACGGGCGCGTCGCCGTCCGCGCCGGCGCGGTGGCGATCATTCTTCTGTGGTGCGCGATCATGGTGGCAGGCCGCTGGATCGCCTACGCGCCGGTTTAGGGGTTAACGCATGATTCTCAAGTCTTTGTGGCAGGCGCTCGAGGCGTCTTCGGTCGGCGCGTTCGTCGCCGGCAACGAATGGGCGTTCCCGACGATCGAATCGATCCACGTGATCTCGATCGTAACCGTCGTCGGCTCGATCGCGGTGCTCGACCTGCGCCTGCTGGGCGCGACGTCCAAGGACCACGCCGTCACCGCGATCTCGCGCGATACGCTGCCGTTCGTGTGGGGCGCGTTCGTGCTGGCGGTGATCACCGGATCGCTGCTGTTCGTCAGCAAGGCGACCACCTACATCGCCAACCCCTATTTCCTGCTCAAGATGAGCTGCCTGATGCTGGCCGGCATCAACATGGCGATCTTCCACCTGACCGTGTGGCGCAGCGTCCACCATTGGGACGTGGAACGGCCGGTGCCCCGCGCCGGCAAGATCGCCGCCGGCCTGTCGCTGTTCTTCTGGCTGTTCGTGATCTTCTTCGGCCGCGTGATCGGCTTCACGCTGGGCATCTACCAGGGCTGATCGCGCCGTCTTGTCAACTCGCCGTCATCCCCGCGAAAGCGGGGATCCATGGACACGGCACCGATCGATTTGAGACCACCCGCCGTCCATGGATTCCCGCTTTCGCGGGAATGACGAAGAGGACCTAAACCTGGCTCAGCGCTGGCCCACGTCGCGCGCATAGAGCTTATCGAACAGCGCGATCTTGGGCTCGGTCAGCCACTGGCCTTTGCCCGACTTGCCCGCCTCCAGCACCATTACCTCGTTCGGCCCGAGCTTGGCCGTCGCGGGCCATTCCGCCAGCCCGGTACCGTTCGGATCGCCGGTGCGCGCGAAGTTGACCCAGTAGGACGAGACCTGCTCCGCGAACGCCACCTCGCGCGGATCGGCGGCGGACAGCGTGGGCGAGCTCTGCCCCGGGAAGGTGCGCGGCGCGGCCAGGTTGTTGAACACATAGGGGATTTCGGCGGTGTGCGCCGATCCCAGGTTGGGCTTGCCCGGATCGTACGGCGGGCGGTGGGTGAAATGATACAGCCAGCTGTGGACGCCGACCTTCGCCTGATCCACCGCGTAGAGCCGCATGTGCCAGGCAAGCTGGTCGGAGAACGGCATCGGCGCGACCGGCTTGGCCTCCGCGTCGGTCGCGGCGGGATAGGCGGCGAGGCCGAGATCGGCGGCATCGCCCCAGCGCTTGGCGGCGCCCTCTTTCCAGGCCGCGGCGGTCATCGGTGGCCCGAAGCCGGCGGTGAACGATCCCTCCTCGCCGTTCGAGCCGACGAGGATATCGACCTTGTTCTGCCGCCCCTCGGCGAATGTCTTGGACAGGTCCTCTGGGATCACCCAGCCATCGACGATCATGCCGGTGCGCGGCAGCTTGTCGAGCGCGTCCTGCGCCGACAGCTTGCGCAGATCGGCCAGCGACTTCAGGCCCAGCTTGGCCTGCGCGGCGACGGCCTGCGCCTCGGCCGCCTCGCGCGGGACCATCTTGGCGATGCCCAGCCCCATCCACGCGCCGCTCTCGGAGATGGCGCGGCGGAACAGGCCCCTGCCCTCGGGGGATCCCACCAGCGCGGCGGACATGCAGGCGCCCGCCGATTCGCCGAAGATGGTGACGTTGTCCGGATCGCCGCCGAACGCCGCGACGTTGGCCTTGACCCATTTCAGCGCCGCGATCGTATCCATCAGCGCGTAATTGCCCGATGCGCCGCGGCCGGATTCGGCGGTCAGCTCGGGATGCGCCAGGAAGCCGAGTGCGCCGACGCGGTAGTTGAACGTGATCAGCACCACGCCCTTTTTCGCCAGCTGGTCGCCCTCGCTGAACGGCGGGTTGCCGCCGCCCTCGGTATAGGCGCCGCCGTAGATCCACACCATCACCGGGCGCTTCTCGCCCTTGGCCTTCGCCGCGGTCCACAGGTTGAGCGTGAGGCAATCCTCCGACATGCCGGGCGAATCGGGCAGGTCGGTCGCGGGATTGACGCGGCCCTTGCCCGGCTGCTGGATGCAGACCTTGCCGTATCTGTCGCCCGGCAGGACGCCCTGCCACTTGGCTACCGGCTGCGGTGCCTTCCAGCGCAGGTCGCCGACCGGCGGCGCGGCGAACGGGATGCCCTTGAAGGCGGTGACGCCCGCCACCTTGCCGGGCGTGCCCGACAGCATCCCCGCGTCGGTCTTCACCGGACCGGTAAGCGCCGCCTGCCCGGCAGACGCGACGCCCAGCATCGCGGAGGCCAAGGCGAGGCGGCGGATCGTCGTGCGGACAATCATCGGCTATTCTCTCCCTGCCAGACGGACTCAGTGCTCCCGCGCAGGCGGGAGCCCAGCTGCAACCGTCGGCCTGGGCTCCCGCC
>CAXUMU010000039.1:0-3599 GCA_964252145.1 uncultured Sphingomonadaceae bacterium | reverse complement strand
GCCCCCCCGCCCCCCGGGCCCCCCCCCCGGGGGGCGCCCCGCGCCACCCGGGGGGGGGGGCCCCCGCCGGCGCGGGAGCACTGCTGCTGGCTGAAATTCATGTCCGGTCCGCGAACCTGTTCGAACGCTGACCGATGTAGCGCGCGAGCACAGGTCAGCCGGACCCCACATCACTGCTTGGTCGGCGCCTGTCCGCCCGCCGCCGCCTTCGCGCGCTCGGCGCGCGAGGACGAAATGTAGTTGCGGATCTGCACGTCGCCCTCGTGGCAGGCATATTCGAACATGCCGTATTTCTGGTTGCGCTGCCAATCGAGCCGCACCGTGAACGGCGCCTTCCAGTTGACCGGATCGTTATAGGTCATCTCGTAGATGATCGTGTCCGGCCCGGTCATCGTCAGCCGCTCGGTCACATGCGACTGCTGGCTCATCGGGATCACGTTGTTCGGCGGCGCGCCGATCGTGGCCATGTTGAGCGGCGCGGCGCCGGTCTTGATGTTGCTCGTCTCGATGACCAGCGTGTTGCCTTCCCAATGGCCGCGGCTCGCGCCCATCCAGCTGGTCACCGGTGCCGGCGGCGCGCCGCGTCCATCCAGCGGGATGATGCGCGAATCGTGGATCATCTCGAGGTTGATCACGACGTAGCCCGGCGCCTGGAACAGCTGGATGCCGTTATTGTAGCGGAACGGCAGCATCGAGGCGGGGAAGCCGCGGCTGATGCAGCGGTCCCAGCTGTCGAAGTCGTCGACCCAATCGTAGGTCTGGCCCTTGACCCAGCTGGAGCGGCCGGCCGCGCGGGCGCGCTCGCCCGCCTCGGTCAGCTCGGGCAGGCGGCCGTTCGCGGGCGAGACCAGCAGCGAGGTGCGGCGGCCGGCGCCGGTCATCTCGACCCAATTGCCCATGCCCAGCTTGTTGGCCTTGGTCTCGGTCGCGGCGGCATTGCGCGATTTCTCCATGCGCGCCTCGCGCGCGGCATATTCCTCGTCGTTCAGGAACACGCGGTTGCCCTGCTCGGTCGTCCGCTGCAGCGGCAGGCCGCCCAGATGATCGATCGGCCAGATGCCGCGGAAGTCGGGATCGCCCCACGCGGTCTTCTTGGGCGTGTAATTCTTGGGGACTGGCGGTAGGACCGTCAGATCCTGCGGCGCGGCGGAGCCGGCCTTCGCCGCCGGTGCCGCGCCCTGAGCCAGCGCCGAGGAGCCGAGCATCGCCGGAACCGACGCGGCGAGGATCGCCGAGGCCAGCGCGATGCGCAGGGTGGAACGAGAGGAAATCATTGCATCTTCTCCTTAGCCGCGGCGCGCCCGGCGCGCGATGATGTGGCCTGTTCGTTGCATCACTTGGCTCCGCCCGCCGGCAGCGCGAAAGCGATATACTGGTTCGGGCCGGGCTTGGGCATGCCGAAATCGCTGGCGAACAGCCCGCCGCCGCCGACCGCGATAACCACGAACTGCCTTCCGCCCGCTTCGTACACCGCCGGCACGCCTTCCGATGCGGCGGGCAGGTCATATTCCCACAGCACCTTGCCCGTGTCGGTATCGCGCGCGCGGAACTTGCGATCGGACGAGGTGCCGATGAACAGCAGCCCGCTGCCCGTCACCACCGGGCCGCCGCGCGGCGCATGGCTGCCGGTGTCGGCGACGCCCTGATCCTTGACCGACTTCACCTCGCCGTCCGGCAGCTGCCAGAGGATATTGCCGCTGTTCATGTCGTAGGCGGTCAGCAACGACCAGGGCGGGCCGATCGCCGGCAGGCTGTTGCTCTGGAGCATGAAGTTCACCGCCGACTTGTACGGCTGCACGTCGCCGCCTCCGTTGGGCATCGCGGCAAGCGCCGAGGGACGCTTGTCCAGCGTCAGCTTGTCGAACGTCGGCAGCTGCTTGGCCATGACGAAGAAGCGCTGGTGGACCGGATCCACCGCCGACGTGCCCCAGTTCGCCCCGCCATTATGCCCGGGCATCGAGATCGTGCCCTGCAGGCTGGGCGGGGTGAACAGCCCCTCGTTGCGCGCGGTCTTGAACAGCTCGTGCAGCTTGGCCTTGTCCGCATCCGGGATGTACGGATTGATCTCGGCCTCGGTGAACGACTGGCGCGAGAAGGGCTTGGGCCAGATCGGGAAGGGCTGCGTCGGCGAGGCCTGCTCGCCCGGCACGTCGGACTTGGGCACCGCGCGCTCCTCGATCGGCCAGATCGGCTTGCCGGTGCGGCGATCGAGCACGAACACGAAGCCGGTCTTCGCCGCCTGGATCAGGACGGGGATGTCCTTGCCGTCCTTGCGGATCGTCATCAGCTTCGGCGCCTGCGGCAGGTCATAGTCCCACAGGTCATGATGGATCGTCTGGAAGTGCCACAGCCGCTTGCCGGTCTTGGCGTCCAGCGCGAGGATGCTGTTGGCGAACAGATTGTGGCCCGGGCGGTTGCCGCCGTAGAAATCGTAGCGCGCGGTGCCGGTGGGGATGTAGACCACCCCCGCCTTGTCATCGATCGTGGACTCGGACCAGTTGTGCACGCCGCCCAATTTGTCGCGGTTGCCGTCGGGCCAGGTGTCCGATCCGAACTCGCCCTTGTGCGGCACGACGTGGAACACCCACACCAGCTTGCCGGTGCGGACGTCATAGGCGTGCGTGTCGGCCGGCGACGAGGCATATTCGTACGCGCCGGCGGGCAGCGACAGGATGATCAGGTTCTTGTAGATCCGCCCCGGATTGTCGGTCTGCAGCGGCCGGATCGCGCTGATGTCGCCGTCCAGCCCGACGCGCAGGTCGACGAGCCCGTCCTTGCCGAACGTGGTAATCGGCTCGCCGGTGTCGGCGTTCACCGCGCGCAGCATGCCGTCGTTCAGGAACAGCAGCCGGCGGTCCTTGCCGTCGGCGCTCTGCCAATAGTTCATGCCGCGACCGCCGACGCGGCCCTTGTTCGGCTTACGCCAGCGCTCCTGGCCCGTGGCGGCGTCCAGCGCGACCAGCGAATTGTCCGGCGCCATCAGGTACATGACGCCGTTCACGACGAGCGGGTTGAAGTGCGGCGGCTGCCCCTCGCCCGCCTGGAAGGTCCAGGCCGGCGCGAGCTTGGCGACGTTCGACTTGTCGATTTGGGCAAGCGAGGAATATTGCGACGATTCTGCGCCGCCCAGATAGGCGTCCCACCCGACATAGTCGAAGCTGGCCGCCTGCGCCGGGGCGCCGCCCCACGCGGCAAGCGCCAGCGCCAGGCTCGCGCCGGTCAGGCGGATCATATTACGGATAGTGCGGCGCCGTCCAACTCGCGCGCGCGGCAGTTTGTACACGCCCGTCTCTCCTTTATTTATCGATCGGCCGCTCTCGAACGCTGCTCGCTGCCGGCCGAGCTTAGCCGAGAATTGGTTGCGGTTACAACAGGCGTGTGCAGCCCCTGTTGACTTTGTCCGTACGTCTGTCGCAAGCCCGGCGCCGGTTAACGCTGGAGCAATGCGGACTGTGGCTCTGCTGCAGGCGAAGCCAGCCGGACGGCTCCGCCGCATCCGCGCCAGAACAGGAGTGCCGTGATGCCGGCCAGTGCAGCGTCGATCGCCCGGATCGGGTTCGTGTCCCTCGCCATCGGGCTGGCCGGCGCCGCCGCGAGCT
>CAXUMU010000038.1:0-16191 GCA_964252145.1 uncultured Sphingomonadaceae bacterium | reverse complement strand
CTACCACCTCGCCCAGCTCGGCTGGACCGACGTGATGCTGATCGAGCGCAAGGAGCTGACATCCGGCTCGACCTGGCACGCCGCAGGGCTGCTGCCGCTGTTCAACCTGAGCTATTCCGTCGGCAAGATGCACCAATATTCGGTGGGGCTCTATCCGTCGCTGGAGGCGGAGACCGGGCTGAACGTCGGCTTCTCCAACGTCTCGAACATCCGCTTGGCCTGCACGCAGGACCGGCTGGACGAGTATCTGTACTACATGGGCATCGCCCGCACGATCGGCGTCGAGGTCGACCTGCTGACGCCCGACGAGGTGAAGGCGATCTGGCCGCTGTGCGACACGGCCGGCGTGCTCGCCGCGATCCGCCATCCGGCGGACGGCTATATCCAGCCGGCCGACCTCACCCAGGCGCTCGCGCGCGGCGCGCGGCAGATGGGCGCGGCGATCCACCGCAACACCACCGTCACCGCGATCACGCAGCAGCCCAGCGGCGAATGGCTCGTCTCGACCGATCAGGGTGACGTGCTGTGCGAGCATGTCGTATCGGCGACCGGCAACTTCGCGCGCCAGACGGGGGCGATGGTGGGGCTCGACGTGCCGGTGATCCCGGTCGAGCACCAGTATATCGTCACCGAGCCGCACCCCGCGATCCTGGAGCGCAAGCGTCAGGGCCTGCCCGAGATGGGCGTGCTGCGCGAATCCGACGCGAGCTATTACATGCGCGAGGAAGCGGGCGGACTGCTGCTTGGGCCGTACGAGGTCGGCGCGCCGATCTGCTACCCGAACGGTCCGTCCGCGGATTCCGAATATGAGCTGTTTCCCGAGGATCTGGAACGGCTGGAGCCGTACATGATGGCGGCGATCGCGCGCGTGCCCGCCTTCGCCGAGGCCGGGATCAAGCGCGTCTATAATGGCGCGATCGCCTACACGCCGGACGGCAGCCCGATCGTCGGCCCGGCGGCGGGGCTCGGGAACTTCTGGCTGAACGAAGGCCACAGCTTCGGCATCACCGCGGCGGGCGGCGCGGGCTGGCAGCTGGCGCACTGGATCGTCGACGGCGAGCCGACGATCGACATGACCGGCGTCGATCCGCGCCGCTTCGGCGACTATGCCGGCTTCGGCTATCTGCGCGCCAAGAACGAGGAGGCTTATGCCAAGGTCTTCACCGTCCATTATCCGGACGAGGAGCGGACCGGCGGGCGCGGGCTGCGCCGCACCCCCTGCTACGATCGGATGAAGGCGAAGGGCGCGGTGTTCGGCACGGTGTTCGGCTGGGAGCGGCCCAATTGGTTCGCGCCCGAGGGCTACGCGCTGACCGAGGGCGAGAAGGCCAGCCCCGACGTGCTGCTGCACCATAATTATCCGGTGCCCGACGGCGACGATCCGGTGCTGGAGAAATGGTCGTTTCGCCGCTCCAACTACTTTGAGCATGTTGGCGCCGAGATCGCCCACGTCACCGCGAAGGCCGGGCTGCTCGACATGAGCGCGTTCGCCAAGTGCGAGATCGCCGGGCCGGGCGCGGAGGCGTGGCTGGACGGGCTGCTGACCAATGCCGTGCCCAAGGCGGTCGGCCGGGTCTCGCTCTCCTACCTGCTCACCGCGAACGGCGGCGTGCGGGCGGAGTTCACCGTCTACAGGAGCGCCCCGCAGCGTTTCTATCTCGTCTCGGCCGGCGCCTACGAGAAGCACGACCACGATTATCTGCGCAAGCTGATGCCGCAGGACGGATCGGTCACGTTCGAGCGGCTGACGACGGCGATGGGCGTGCTGGTGCTGGCCGGCCCCAAATCGCGCGAGATACTGGCGAAGCTGACCGACACCGATCTGTCGACCGCCGCCTTCCCGTGGCTGACCGGCAAGCGGATCAGTGTCGGCGTCGCGCCGGTGGATGCGCTGCGCGTCAACTTCGTCGGCGAGCTGGGCTGGGAGATCCACCATCTGATCGAGATGCAGAACTACATCTTCGACGCGCTGTTCGAGGCGGGCGGCGACGACCTCAAGCCGTTCGGCATCCGCGCGATGGATTCGATGCGGCTGGAGAAGAGCTACAAGCTGATCCCGCGCGAGCTGTCGGTCGAATATTCGGCCTATGAGAGCGGGCTCGGCCGGTTCCTGAGCCTCAGGAAGCCCGGCTTCCTGGGCAAGGAGGCGCTGCTCGCGCGCCGCGACGCGGGCGAGGCGAATGCGCCGGTCACGCTGGAGGTGCACGGCGTCACCGATGCCGACGCGCGCGGCGCCGAGCCGATCCTGCGGGACGGCGAGATGGTCGGCCGCGCGACCTCGGGCGGCTATGGCTGGCGGACGGGCAAGAGCCTTGCGCTGGCGATGGTGCGGCCCGACCTCGCGACGGTGGGCGCGCAGCTGGAGATCGTGATCCTCGGCGAGACACGCGCCGCGACGGTGATCGCGGACTCGCCGTTCGATCCCGCCAATGCGGCACTCAGGAGCTAGCGGCCATGTCGGCCTATGAGAGCATCGCGACCCTGCTGGCGGGCGACCGGCCCGGCCATACGCTGCCCCAGCAGCTGTACGTCGGGCAGGACGCGTTCGCGTTCGACACGCAGCTGCTGCTGAAGTCGGTGTGGCTCTACGCCTGCACCGTCGCGCACGTGAAGCAGCCCGGCGACTTCTATCCGTTCGAGCTGGCGAATAATTCCGTCATCATCATACGCGGGCGCGACGGGCAGGTGCGCGCGTTTCACAACAGCTGCCGCCACCGCGGCGCGCGGATCTGCCACAGCCCGCGCGGCAGCGCGCCCCGGCTGATGTGCCCCTACCACCTCTGGACCTACGGGCTCGACGGCCGGCTGCTCGCCGCGCGGGGCATGCCGGAGGGGTTCGACAAGGCCGAGCACGGGCTGATCCCGGTCGCGCTCGAGAATGTCGGCGGGCTGCTGTTCATCTGCCTGAGCGACACCCCGCCGCCGATCGACCGCGCCAAGGCCGATATCGCCGAGCAGGTATCGCTCTACGATCTGGAGCATTGCAAGGTCGCGGTGCAGGACGATCTGATCGAGGACGCCAACTGGAAGCTCGTGATGGAGAATAATCGCGAATGCTATCACTGCGACAGCAACCATCCCGAGCTGATCGCCTGCCTCGGCTCGAACGGCTTCGGCAAGGGGCTGCCCGAGGATGCGGCCGCCGCCGGTGCGGTGGACGACACGCAGTTCGTCGAGACGGTCGGCGCCGAGCGCGAGGAATGGAAGCGGCTGGGCATCTACCACGATCTGGTCGAGTTCCCCGACGGCTGGTGGCACCGCGTCGCGCGGCTGCCGCTGATGGACGGCGCGGTCTCGCAGACGATGGACGGCAAGGTCGCGAGTGCTAAGCTGATCGGCCCGTTCAGCGAGCCGAACACGTCCAGCCTGTCGGTGTGGACGCAGCCGAACAGCTGGCATCATTTCTGCTGCGACCATGTCGTCACCTTCTCGCTGACGCCGGTCGCGCCGGACCGCACGCTGCTGCGGACGAGCTGGCTGGTGCACGAGGACGCGGTGGCGGGCATCGACTATGATGTGGACAAGCTGACCGCGGTGTGGCGCGCGACCAACCGCCAGGATGCGTGGCTGTCGCACATCAACCACCAGGGCATCAGCGGCGACGGCTACCGCCCCGGCCCCTATTCGATCGAGGAGAAACTGGTCGAGAGCTTCAAGGATTTCTACACCAGCCGCGCGCGCCGGGCATTGGCGCAGGCGGGTTGAGGCGCATGGCCGAGCTGGGCATCCCGAGCGAAGGATCGCGCACGACCGCACCGGCGGAGGATTGGGCTCCGTCGCCCGGCTCGCCCGGCTGGTCGGTACGGCCGCTGCTGGAGACGCCCGGATGCTCGACGCAGCTGATGCGCGTCGAGCCGGGCACGATCACCCGGCCGCACGCGCATGACACGGTGGAACAGGTGTATATCATCGAGGGCAGCCTGTACGACGCCGACGGCACCGAGCATCCGGCCGGCAGCTTCATCGTCCGCGCGCCCGGCGCGGTGCATGCGGGCGGCAGCCGGGATGGCGCGACGATCCTGGTAATCTACGGCGACGTGCGGTGACGCGCTTCTCCTTTCCCACGCTGGTCGCCAAGGCGATCGGCCATCACAAAGGCTGGCCGCAGCAATGGCCGGACGCGGCGCCCAAGCCGGCCTATGACGCGGTGATCGTCGGCGCGGGCGGGCACGGCCTCGGCGCGGCCTACTATCTCGCCAAGAAGCACGGCATCACCAACGTCGCGGTGATCGAGAAGGGCTGGCTGGGCGGCGGCAATACCGGCCGCAACACTACCATCATCCGCTCCAACTATCTCTACGACGAGAGCGCGCATCTCTACGATCATGCGGTCAAGCTGTGGGACGGGCTCAGCCAAGAGCTCAACTACAACGTGATGTATTCCAAGCGCGGCGTGATGATGCTCGCGCACAACGTGCACGACGTGCAGAGCTTCAAGCGGCACATCCATTCCAACCGGCTGAACGGCGTCGACAACGAATGGCTGAGCGCGGAGGAAGCGCAGGCCTATTGCCCGCCGCTCTCGATCGATCCGAATGCCCGCCACCCGGTGCTGGGCGCGGCGCTGCAGCGGCGCGGCGGCACCGCGCGGCACGATTCGGTCGCGTGGGGCTATGCCCGCGCCGCCGCCGCGCTGGGCGTGGACATCATCCAGAACTGCGCCGTCACCGGCATCCGCCGCGGGGCCGACGGGGCGGTGACCGGCGTCGAGACGGAGCGCGGCTTCATTGCCACGAAGAAGATCGGCGTTTCGGCAGCGGGCAACACTTCGGTGGTGATGGACATGGCGGGACTGCGCTTCCCGCTGGAAAGCTTCCCGCTGCAGGCGCTCGTGTCGGAGCCGGTCAAGCCGTTCTTCCCCTGCGTCGTCATGTCGAACACGGTGCACGCGTACATGAGCCAGTCCGACAAGGGCGAGCTGGTGATCGGCGCGGGCACCGATGCCTATGTCAGCTATTCGCAGCGCGGCGCGCTCCACATCGTCGAGCATACGCTGGCGGCGATCTGCGAGATCTTCCCGATCGTGCGCCGCATGCGGATGCTGCGCAATTGGGGCGGGATCGTCGACGTGACGCCCGATCGCTCGCCGATCCTGGGCAAGACGCCGGTCAAGGGGCTCTACGTCAATTGCGGCTGGGGCACGGGCGGGTTCAAGGCGACGCCGGGCGCGGCCGACCTGCTCGCCTGGACCATCGCGAACGACGAGCCGCACGCGATCAACGCGCCGTTCAACCTGGACCGCTTCCGGGGCGGCCGGCTGATCGACGAAGCGGCGGCGGCGGCGGTCGCGCACTGATGACCGCCAGCTTCCTCTTGCGTCACCCCGGCCTTGAGCCGGGATCCCGCTTCTTTCGTCCGGCGGAAAGAGGAGCGGAACCCCGGGTCGAGCCCGGGGTGACGACAGGGCCGTCGTCATGCTGCTGATCCACTGCCCCTATTGCGGCGAGCGCCGCCCCGAGATCGAGTTCGGCTATGCCGGCGAGGCGCATATCGCCCGCCCGCCCGAGCCCGATACGATGAGCGACGCGGAATGGGAGGCCTTCCTGTTCCAGCGCACCAACGCGCGCGGCCGTCATTTCGAGCGGTGGCGCCATGCCCACGGCTGCGGCCGCTTCTTCAACGCGGTGCGCGATACCGTGACCGACCGGTTCGAGCGCACCTACCAGGCCGGCGAGCCCCGCCCCGGCGAGGCGGACGCCTGGACCGGCGAGACGGGCGGCATCACGTGAGCGGCTATCGCATCGCCGGCCGCGGCCGGGTCGATCCGGCGCGCGCCCTGCGCTTCACCTTCGACGGCGCGGCGATGACCGGGCTGGCCGGCGACACGCTCGCCTCCGCGCTGCTGGCGAACGGGGTCGGGCTGGTCGGGCGCTCGTTCAAATATCACCGGCCGCGCGGGCTGCTGGGCGCGGGCGTCGAGGAGCCGAACGCGCTGATGGGGGTCGACCGCGGCCCCGGCCGCACCACCGCCAATGCGCGCGCGACGACGATCGAGCTGCACGCCGGCCTGACGGTCGAGACGCAGAACCGCTGGCCGTCGCTCGGCTTCGACCTGGGCGCGATCACGAATCTGCTCTCGCCGCTGTTTCCGGCGGGCTTCTACAACAAGACCTTCATGTGGCCGCGTGCCGCCTGGGAGAAACTGTACGAGCCCGCGATCCGGCGGATGGCGGGGCTCGGCAAGGCGCCGGAAGCGATCGATCCCGATCGCTATGCGGCGACGCACGCGTTCGTCGATGTGCTGGTGGTCGGCGCCGGCCGCGCGGGGATCGAGGCGGCGCTGGCCGCCTCCGCCAGCGGCGAACGCGTGATGCTGCTCGACGAGCAGGCCGAACCGGGCGGCAAGCTGCTGGCGGAGCCGGCGCGGTGGGAATGGCTGGCCGATGCGCTCGCCCGGCTGCGCGACGCGGACGTCATCTGCCTGGCGCGCACCACCGCGATCGGGCTGTACCATGACGGCTTCGTCGGCGCGGTCGAGCGGCTGACCGACCACCTCGCCCCTGCCGATGCCCGCGGCCCGCGCGAACGGCTGCACCGCATCCGCGCGGGGCGGATCGTGCTGGCGACCGGCGCGATCGAACGCCCGCTGGTCTTCGCCGACAATGACCGCCCCGGTGTGATGCTGGCGAGCGCCGCACGCACCTATCTCCACCGCTACGGCGTCGCGGCCGGCCGCAGGGTGGCGCTGATCGCGGCGCATGACGGCGGCTACGGCGCGATCTTCGATCTCGCCGAGGCCGGCGTCGCCGTCGCGGGAATCGTCGACATCCGCGATACGGTCGATCCGGCCCTGGCCGCGCGGGCCAAGGCGCTCGGCATCGATCTGCTCGCCGGCCACGTCGTCACCGGCACGCAAGGGGCCAAGGCGCTGACCGGGATCACCGTCGCCGCGACCGGCGGCAAAGCGGAGCGACGCATCGGCTGCGACGCGCTGCTGATGGCCGGCGGCTGGACGCCGACCGTGCACCTGTGGAGCCACGGCAAGGGCCGGCTCGATTGGGACGCGGCGCTGGGGGCGTTCGTGCCCGTGGGCGAGGTGGCGCAGGTCGGCTGCACCGGCGCCTGCTCCGGCGCGATCGATGCCGGCCACGGTGCGCATCTCGAGGCGCTGTGGAGCCCGCGTGACCCGGCGAGCTTCAAGGCGTTCGTCGACCTGCAGAACGACGTGACCGCGCGCGATATCCGGCTGGCGGTGCGCGAGGGCTTCCGCTCGATCGAGCATATCAAGCGCTACACCACCAACGGCATGGCGACCGACCAGGGCAAGACGAGCAACCTCAACGGTCTCCAGATCGCGACCGCCGCGCTGGGCCACCCCGCTCCGATCGGCCACACCACCTTCCGCCCGCCCTACACCCCCACCACCTTCGGCGCGCTGGCCGGGATCGCCAAGGACGCCTTGTTCCAGCCGACCCGCAAGACGGTGATCGACGGCTGGGCCCAGGCGAACGGCGCGGTGTTCGAGAATGTCGCGCAGTGGCGCCGCGCGCGCTATTTCCCACACGCCGGCGAGGACATGCACGCGGCGGTGGCGCGCGAGTGCAGGGCGGTGCGCGAGGGCGTCGGCCTGTTCGATGCGTCCACGCTCGGCAAGATCGAGGTGGTCGGGCCGGACGCCGCCACCTTCCTCGACCGGATGTACACCAATCCGTGGAAGGCGCTGGCGCCCGGCCGCTGCCGCTACGGGCTGCTGCTGGGCGAGGACGGCTTCATCCGCGACGACGGCGTGGCGGCACGGCTGGCGGACGACCGCTTCCACGTCACCACCACCACCGGCGGCGCGGCGCGCGTGCTGAACATGATGGAGGATTATCTCCAGACCGAGTGGCCCGATCTTGACGTCTGGCTCACCTCGACCAGCGAGCAATATGCGGTGATCGCGGTGCAGGGGCCGCGCGCGCGCGACGTGATCGCGCCGCTGGTGCAGGGGATCGACCTGTCCCCCGACGCACTGCCGCACATGGCCTATGCCGAGGGCACGATCTGCGGCGTGCCGCTGCGGCTGTTCCGGGTGAGCTTCACCGGCGAGCTGGGCTTCGAGGTCAACGTGCCGGCCGGCCACGGCCGCGCGGTGTGGGAGGCGCTGTGGGCGGAGGGGCAGCGGCACGGCATCGCCGCCTACGGCACCGAGGCGATGCACCTGCTGCGCGCCGAGAAGGGCTATATCATCGTCGGCCAGGATACCGACGGCACGCTGACGCCCGACGACGCCGGGCTCGGCTGGGCGGTGGGCCGGAAGAAAGCGGATTTCGTGGGCAAGCGGTCGCTCGCCCGGCCGGACATGAAGCTGCGGACACGCAAGCAACTGGTCGGGCTGCTGACCGACGATCCGCAGCTGGTGCTGGAGGAAGGCGCGCAGATCGTCGCCGATCCGAACGCGGCCGTGCCGATGCCGATGCTGGGCCACGTCACTTCCGCTTATCATAGCGGCACGCTCGGCCGCTCGATCGCGCTGGCGGTGGTCGCCGGCGGGCGCGCGCGGATCGGCGAGACGGTGTTCGTGCCGATGCCGGACGCGACGCACCGCGTGACCGTGACCGGCACCGTCTTCTACGATCCCGAGGGAGCGCGCCTGCATGGCTGATCCGCCCGCTCCCGGCGTGACGATCGCCGCGGCTCCGCCCGCCGCGCGCTACAGCCTGCGCACGCGCACGCCGGAAGGCCTGCCGCCGATCCTCACCGCGCAAGCCTGTGCCGGCGGCCACGCGCTCGGGCTCGGGCCGGACGAATGGCTGCTGATCCTGCCCGACGGCGCCGCCGCGCCAGCCGGGCCGCATGCGGTGACCGAAATCGGCCACCGCAACATCGCCTTCCTGATCGACGGGCCGCAGGCGGCCACGCTGCTTCAGTGCGGCGTGGCGCTCGACCTGTCGCTGCCCGCCTTCCCGGTGGGCAAGGCGACGCGCACGCTGCACGAGGGCGTCGAGATCGTGCTGTGGCGCACCGGCGAGGCCAGCTTCCGGGTCGAGGTGTGGCGCTCGTTCGGCGAGCATCTGCTGCGCGCGCTGAAGCTCAACGCGGGCGATTTCTGACTCCCTCTCCCCTGCGGGGAGAGGGTTGGGGTGAGGGGGAGCGAGGCGCAGCCGAGCGTCCCACCTCTGAGTTCGGAAGCCCTCACCCAACCCTCTCCCACAGGGGAGCGGGCTTTCCGCATCACCGCTGCGCCGTCTCCCACCCTTCCGCGACATGATAGGGCGCGTTCGAGGCGGCCAGCATGCCCCGCCCCAGAATATGGTCCGCGCCCTTCTCGCCGATCATGATCGTCGGCGCGTTGAGGTTGCCGGTCGTCACCGACGGCATCACCGAGGAATCGACCACCCGCAGCCCCTCCACCCCGCGCACCCGCAATGCTGGATCGACCACTGCCATGGGGTCACCGTCGTCACCGATGCGGCAGGTGCAGGAGGGATGGTAGGCGCTCTCCACCTTGTCGCGCACAAAGGCGTCGATCGCGTCGTCGGTGACGACGTCCGCACCCGGCTGCAATTCGCGCCCGGCGAACGGCGCCAGCGCCGGCTGGCTGAAGATCTCGCGCGTCAGGCGGACGCAGGCGCGCATCTCGGTCCAGTCGTCGGGGTGGCTCAGATAATTAAAGCGGATCAGCGGCTTGTGGGCGGGATCGGCGCTGCGCAGGCGGACATGGCCGCGGCTCTTCGACCGCATCGGGCCGACATGCGCCTGGAAGCCGTGCCCCTCCGCCATCGTGCTGCCGTCGTAGGCGACCGCGAGGGGGAGGAAATGGAACTGGATGTCGGGATGGCGGATGCCCGGCCGGCTGCGGATGAAGCCGCAGCTCTCGAAATGGTTGGTCGCGCCGAGGCCATCCTTCGTCAGCAGCCAGCGCGCGCCGATCGCCGCCTTCGCCAGCGGGTTCATCACCGAGAAGAGCGTCACCGGCTGGAGGCATTCCTGCTGGAAATAGAATTCCAGATGGTCCTGCAGGTTCTCGCCGACGCCGGGCAGATCGTGGACCACGGGGAGGCCCAGCGCGCGCAGTTCCGCTGCCGGACCGATGCCGGACAGCTTGAGCAGCTGCGGCGAGTTGATCGGCCCGCCCGACAAGATCACCTCCCGCCCGGCGGTCGCGCGGTGCTCGCTGCCGCCCTCGCAATAGGCGACGCCCACCGCGCGCCGCCCCTCGAACAGGATGCGCCCGGCGAGCGCGTGGGTGATGACGCGCAGGTTCGGCCGCGCCATTGCGGGCCGGAGATAGGCGTTGGCGGCGCTCCAGCGCCGGCCCCGGTGGACGGTCATGTCCATCCGCCCGAAGCCTTCCTGCTGGCCGCCGTTGATGTCGTCGGTCAGCGGATAGCCGGCCTGCTGCGCCGCCTGCAGGAACGCGGCGTGGAGCGGGTTGCGTAAGGGGCCGTATCGGGTGCGCAGCTTGCCCTCGCCGCCGCGATATTCGTCGCCGCCCTCCTCGCGCGTCTCGGCGCGGCGGAAATAGGGCAGCACGTCGGCATAGCCCCAGCCGGCCGCGCCCTCCTCGCGCCAGCGCTCGAAATCCAGCGGGTTGCCGCGCACATAGACCATGCCGTTGATCGAGGAGGAGCCGCCGATCACCTTGCCGCGCGGGCAATGCATCCGCCGGCCGCCCAGATGCGGCTCGGGCTCTGTCTCGTAGCGCCAATTGTAGCGATCGCGGTTCATCGGGATCGACAGCGCGCTCGGCATCTGGATCACGACCGACCGGTCCGATCCGCCATATTCCAGCACCAGCACGCGCGCGCTGCCGTCCGCGCTCAGCCGGTCCGCCAGCACGCAGCCGGCCGACCCGGCGCCGACGATGATATAGTCATATTCCTCGGCCATGCGCGCTCCGCTCACATTTCGTCATCGCGAGGCGCGGCACGCGCCGTGGCGATCCAGCCGACGCATCGAACTGGATTGCTTCGCTTCGCTCGCAATGACGAGGCGCTTCGGACATCAATACGGGCAGTCGATCGGCGCCATCGCGACGTAGACGCTCTTGATCCGGGTGTAATGCTCGATCGCGGCCAGCCCGTTCTCGCGGCCGATGCCGGAGGATTTGACCCCGCCGAACGGCAGCTCGACCGGGGTGACGTTATACTGGTTGATCCAGCAGGTGCCGGCGTCCAGCCGCGCGATCACGCGGTGGGCGCGGGTGAGGTCCTGCGTGAACACGCCGGCGGCGAGGCCGAACTCGGTGTCGTTGGCGCGCGCAATCACCTCGTCCTCATCGTCGAAGCCCAGCACGGTCATCACCGGGCCGAACACCTCGTCGCGCACGATCGCGGGCGTATCGTCGGCCGCCTCGAAGATCGTCGGCTCGAAGAAATAGCCTTTGCCCAGCGCGCCCGCGGTCAGCCGCCGCCCACCCGCGACCAGCCGCACGCCCTCGCGCCTGGCCCGATTGATGTGGCCCATCACGAGATCCAGCTGCGCCTCCGACACGAGCGGCCCGATCTGCGTGGCCGGATCGAGCGGGTCGCCGATGGTGAGCTTAGCCGTCCGCTCGGCCAGCCGTTCGAGGAAGCGCTCGAGGATCGGCCGCTGGACGAACACGCGCGTGCCGTTCGAGCAGACCTGGCCGGTCGAATAGAAATTGGCGAGCATCGCGCCGGAGACGGCGTTGTCGACGTCCGCATCGTCGAATACGATCAGCGGGGACTTGCCGCCCAACTCCAGCGTCACCGCCTTCAGCCCCTTGGCGGCGGACGCCATCACCGCCCGCCCGGTCGGCACCGATCCGGTCAGCGACACCTTGGCGATGGCGGGATGCTCGATCATCGCCCGGCCCAGATCGCCGTAACCCTGCACCACCTGGAACACGCCGTCGGGCAGCCCCGCCTGCGCGAAGATCTGCTCCAGCGCGGCGGCGGTGAGCGGGGTCTGCTCGGCCGGCTTGAACAGCATCGCATTGCCGCAGGCGAGCGCGGGCGCCGCCTTCCAGCAGGCGATCTGCAGCGGATAGTTCCACGCGCCGATGCCGGCGACGACGCCCAGCGGCTCGCGCCGGGTATAGCCGAACGCGCCCGCGCCAAGATCCAGATGCTGGCCCGCGATCGTCGCGGCGACGCCCGCATAATATTCCAGCGCGTCCGCGCCGGAGAGGATGTCGACCGCCTCGGTCTCCTGGATCGGCTTGCCGGTGTTCTGCGTCTCCAGCCGGGCCAGCTCGCCGTTGCGCGCGCGCAGCAGGTCGGCCGCGCGGCGCAGCACGCGCCCGCGCTCGACCGGCATCAGCGCCGCCCATCGCTTCTGGCCGGCCTGGGCGCGGGCGATCTTCGCGTCCAGTTCGTCGGCGGTGGTGACGGCGATCGATGCGATCACCTCGCCCGTGGCGGGATTGACCGGGGCGATCACCACCGGCCGCGCCGGTGGGCTCCCGGCGCCCTGCGGCAGGCTGGCGATGTGGTTGTCGACGAACGAGCTGAGCATCGCCCGCGCCGTCTCGCTGTCCGTCTCGGTCCAGCCCGACAGCGCGCCGCGCAGCCACACCCCGTCGATCATCGCCGCGACCATGGCGGCGACGCGCGCCACCTCGTCCACCGGCACCAGCGCGCGCAGCGCATGGCGCAGGTTGGAGAGCATGCGTCGCTGGTACACGCGCTGCACCCGCAGCAGCCGCGGCGCGTGGAGCACCTGTCCCCAGAAAGCGAGCCACACCTTGCTGGTGCGATGGTCCGCCTCCTGCGGGCCCAGATTGGCGTCGATCACCGCCTGCAGCCGCCCGCGCGCATCCTCGGCCTGCGCCAGATAGATGCGCATGCGGTCGCCCAGCCGCGCGGCGAGCGCGCGGAACGCCGCCTCCAGCAGCCCGTCCTTGTCGCCGAAATAATGCGCCACCAGCCCGGGCGAGACGTCCGCCCGCCCGGCCACCTGCGCCAGCGTGGTGCCGACGAAGCCCACCTCGGCCAGGCTGTCGATCGTCACCTCGATCAGCTGGCGCGATCGCCTGTCGTCGCCCGGGGACGTGGCCGCCGCTGCCCGCACCAAACCGCTCCTGAATCACCGTTCAACGCAAACTAGGCGGCGCGGCCAACTATTGAAAGAGCGCGCAGGCTGCGCCGTCATTTCGCTCTTGCGGAACCGTTGAACTTCCCGTCAACTCCGTTCGGGGAAGCGAGGAGACGTCGTCGATGCGATGGGCGAAACGGTGGATCGGCGGCTGGGCGCCGATGCTGCTCGCGCTGCTATGCACCGCGCCCGCCCGTGCCGCCGATCCGCCGTCCTGCCGCCCCGTGCGCCTGTCCGACGTGGGCTGGGCCGACGTGACCGCCACCACCGGGCTCGCGGCGCGGATCCTGGCGGGGCTCGGCTACCCCCCCAAGATCACCGTGCTGTCGGTGCCGGTCACCTTCAACGGCATGCGCAGCAAGGATGTCGATGTGTTCCTCGGCAACTGGATGCCGATGCAGACCGCCGACCGCAAGCCGTTCACCGACGACGGCTCGGTCGAGGTGGTCCGCGTCAACCTGGCCGACGCGCGCTATACGCTGGCAGTGCCGGCCTATCTCTACGACCAGGGGCTGAAGGACTTCCAGTCGGTCCACAAGTTCGCAGGTCCCCTGGGCCACAAGATCTACGGCATCGAATCGGGCAATGACGGCAACCGGCTGGTGCTGGGCATGATCCGCCAGAACACCTTCGGTCTGGGCGACTTCAAGCTGATCGAGAGCAGCGAGCAGGGCATGCTCGCCGAGGTCGAGCGCGCGGTGCGGGTGAAGAAGCCGATCGTTTTCCTCGGCTGGCAGCCGCATCCGATGAACGACCGCTTCAAGATGCGCTACCTGATGGGCGGCGACGCCATCTTCGGCCCCAATTTCGGCAGCGCCACCGTCTCGACCAACGTGCGCGCCGGCTACCTGCAGCAATGCCCCAACGTCGCGAAGCTGCTGCACAATCTCAGCTTCGCGGTCGCGGACGAGAATGCGCTGATGCAGGGCGTCACCGACACCGGCGACCCCGCCGTCGCCGCGCGCAACTGGCTGCGCGCGCACCCGGCCAAGCTGCACAGCTGGATGGCCGGCGTGCAGACCTATGACGGCAAGCCCGGCGAGCCTGCGCTGCTCGCCTCGCTGCACCCGGAAGGCGGCAGCGGCTTCCTGACCGAGCACAAGATCCCGGTCGGCCAGTGGATGAACAGCCTGGTCGAGGACATCAAGGCGCATCACGGCGTGTTCGACTTCATCACGCTGGCGCTGGGATCGTCGATCAACGGGCTGACCTGGCTGCTCTCCGCGATCCCGCCCTTGCTGTTCGTCGGCTTGGTGGCGGCGCTGGCCTGGTATCTGCGGCGATCGATCCCGCTGGTGATCTTCGTCGCGCTGGCGCAATTGTTCATCATCAACCAGGGCTATTGGGCGGCGACGATGGAGACGCTGTCGCTGGTGCTGTTCGCAGCCCTCGTCTCCACGCTGATCGGCGTGCCGGTCGGCATCTGGGCCGGGCACCGCCCGCGCGCGTTCCAGTTCGTCCAGCCGGCGCTGGACCTGATGCAGACGCTACCCACGTTCGTCTACCTGATCCCGACGCTCGTATTGTTCGGGCTGGGCGTGGTGCCGGGGCTGATCTCGACGATCATCTTCGCGCTGCCTGCGCCGATCCGGCTGACGCAGCTGGGCATCCTCTCGGTGCCCAAGCCGCTGATCGAGGCGGGCCAGTCGTTCGGCGCGACGCCGTGGCAGTTGCTGACCAAGGTCGAGCTGCCCGCCGCCGCGCCCTCGATCATCGCCGGCATCACCCAGTGCATCATGCTCAGCCTCTCGATGGTGGTGATCGCGGCGCTGGTCGGCGCGGGCGGCCTGGGAGTGCCGGTGGTGCGCGCGCTGAACACGGTGCAGGTGGGCATGGGCTTCGAGGCGGGCTTCGCGATCGTGCTGGTGGCGATCATCCTCGACCGGATGACGCGCACCAACCGGAAGGCGCGGCCATGACGGTCGCGCTGGAATTCCGCGATGTCGACATCCTGTTCTGCGCCACCACCGGGCGGCGGCGGCAGGCCGATCTCGCCGCGGCGCAGGCGCTGCTGGACGAGGGCGCCGACCGCGCGACGATCGCGGGCAGGACCGGCGTCGTGCTGGGCGTGGCGGGTGCGAGCCTGGCGGTGGAGCAGGGCACGATCTCGGTGCTGATGGGCCTCTCCGGCTCGGGCAAGTCGACGCTGCTGCGCGCCGCCAACGGGCTGAACACGGTGTCGCGCGGGCATGTGCTGGTGCGCGACGGGGTGGGCTCGAAGGACATCGCCGATTGCCCGGCCGGCATGCTGCGCCAGATCCGCCGCACGCGCGTGGCGATGGTGTTCCAGCAGTTCGGCCTGCTGCCGTGGCGCACGGTGCGCGAGAATGTCGCATTGGGGCTGGAGCTGCGCGGCACCCCGCGCGACGAGATCCGGCGCATCGTCGACGAGCGGCTCGCTCTGGTGGGGCTGGACGCGTGGGCGGAGCGCTACGCCGGCGAACTCTCCGGCGGCATGCAGCAGCGCGTCGGCCTCGCCCGCGCCTTCGCCACCGATGCCGACATCCTGCTGATGGACGAGCCCTTCTCCGCGCTGGATCCGCTGATCCGCGCGAAGCTGCAGGACGAACTGCTCGACCTGCAGGAAAAGGTGCAGAAGACCATCCTGTTCGTCAGCCACGATCTGGACGAGGCGCTGAAGCTGGGCGACCGCGTGACGCTGCTGGAGGGCGGCCGGATCATCCAGAGCGGCACGCCGGAAGACATAGTGCTGCGCCCGGCGACGTCCTATGTCGCGGAGTTCGTCCGCCACATGAACCCGCTCAACGTGATGACGGGGGAGACGGTGATGCGGCCGCTGGAGACGCTGGCGCAGCGGAACGGCCGCATCCTGCTGGACGACGATGCGCGCTACTGCGTCGCGGTGGATGCCGGATGCGAGGACGTGCGGATCGGCAACGAGCCGCACGCCGTCAGCCGGGTCGACGATCCCACGGCGCGGGAGCGATTGCCCGCGAGCGTGATCGCCTGCCCGGCTGACATATCGGTCAGGGCGCTGATCCACGTCCTGGCGTCCTCCCCGCACCCGGTGCTGCTGACGCAGGGCGAGCGGCTGGTCGGCGTCTGCACGGGCCGCGATCTGCTGCGCGCGCTCAATTCGGGCAGCGCGAAGCCGGGCGAGTGACCGGAAGAGGTCGATCGAGCGACGCGTGCGACATCGCCATCCCTCACCCCTCCCCTTCAGGGGAGGGGCCGGGATGGGGAACAGCT
>CAXUMU010000037.1:8909-16226 GCA_964252145.1 uncultured Sphingomonadaceae bacterium | reverse complement strand
TGCGCGCGGCCTCCGGCATCATGATGGCGCTGAACGTGATCTACGAGCAGCCCGAACGGCGCAGCATCATCCGCACCACCCTGATCTCCGCCGCGATCACCGTCGGCGCGGTGGTCGTGGCGATCGTCGGGCTGCTATCCGCCTCGGTGCTGGCGTTTCTCGAGACGATCTTCTGGCAGCTGGGCGGGCTGACCGCGCTGCTGATCAAGATCGCGACCTGGGCATTCGCCGGCACGCTGGCTGCGGCCGCGATCGCCTGGGTCTACCGGATCGGGCCGGATCGGCACGATGCGAAGTGGAGCTGGCTCAGCTTCGGATCGATCGTCGCGACGATCCTGTGGCTGGCGGCGACGGTGGGGTTCGGGCTCTATGCCGCCAAGTTCGGCAATTACAACGCCACTTACGGATCGCTGGGTGCCGTGGTGGTGCTGCTGATGTGGCTGTTCGTCTCGTCCTACGCGATCCTGCTGGGCGCCGAGCTCAATGCCGAGAGCGAACGCCAGACCGCGAAAGACACCACCACCGGCGCGGAGAAACCGCTCGGCAAGCGCGGCGCGACGATGGCCGACACGCTGCCGCCGAAAGCGAGTTAGCTCCGCGCGACATAGGTCCGGTCCAGATCCGCCACTAGATGCCGCGCCGCCAGCAGGAAGTGCACGCCTGCCCAGGCGAACAGCAAAGCCACCACGGCGATCGCGTGGCGGATGCCGGCCGCCGATGCGTCGGCGCACGCGCCGACCGCGCTTGCGCCCGCGCCCTTCGCGGCGATGCCGCCGCGGCAGGCCGCGGCGAAGTCGCCGCCGGTGAACGCGGCGTGCGCGAACAGGTCGCTCAGGATGCCGATCAGCGTGGGGCCGAGGCCGATGCCCAGCAGCCCGAGCACCAGCGACGCGACGAACGCCGAGGAGGCGCGCATGCTGGCGCCCACCATGTTCTGTGCCAGCGCCAGCGTGGGCGTATAATAGACGAACAGCGTCACATGCCCCGCCAGCAATAGCGGCACCGCGCCGCCCAGCGTCGGCTGCGTCACCGCGAGCAGGAACAGGGGCGTCGTGATCGCAAGTCCGATCGCCGGTCCCCAGGCATACCAGCGCCGGTCGTATTTCGCCGCCCAGTCCACCCCGAAGCCGCCGAGCGCCAGGCCGGAGGCCATCGCCACCACCGCGATCAGCCCCACGTCGCGGCCGGCTTCGGCGAAGCCGATGCGATATTGCGCGACGATGAAGCGGGCGAGGAACTGGCCGATGCCGTTCATCGCCATCGCCGCCAGCGCCGCGCCGATCAGCACGTGGCGCATCGATCGCTTGGCGAACAGGAAGCGCAGCACCTCCATCATCGCCGGCGGCTTCGTGCCGTGCGCGACCGGGCCGCCCGCATCCGACAGCCCGCGCGGCGGATCGCGCAAGGTGAGGAAGGCGGCGATCGCCAGCAGCACCGCGGGGATCGCGAGCAGAAAATACCAGGTGCGCCAGCTGGCATGCTGCGCCACCCAGCCGCCGCCCGCCGATCCCAGCAGCGCGCCGATCGGCGCGCCCAGCCAGATTACCGTCATCGCCGAGGTACGCCGGGCGACGGGATAATGGTCGCCCAGCAGCGATGCCACCGGCGGCCCGAAGCCCGCGTCGCCGATCGCGACGCCGATGCGGCAGGCGAGCAAGGTGACGAAGTTGCGCGCGGTGCCGCAGGCGGCGACCATCGCGGCGAAGATCAGGGTCGAGCCGGCGATGATGCGGGTGCGGTTGCGCACCTCGGCCAGCCGCGCGATCGGCAGCCCCAGCAGCGAATAGAAGATCGCGAAGCCCAGGCCCTGGATCAGCCCGAGCTGCGTGTCGCTCAAGCCGAAGTCGGCCTTGATCGCGGGCGCGGTGGAGGCCATCCCCTGGCGATCGGCCAGGTTCATCACGTTCACCGCCATCAGCAGGAACAGCAGCCAGGTGCGGTAGCCGCGGGAATAGGATGCGGGCGCGTGGGCCGCGCGAGCGGTGTTGGCGGTGCTTGTCACGCCTTCAGGCGTATGGGAGATCTACGAGAGGGGCCACTCGACAGAGGATGAAACTCGCCACCTATCGGACTCCGCTAGGGCGTGCGTCAGAGCAGGGCGGACTCTCCGGCGCCCTTCGCCAGCGTCTTGCCGATCGCGTCGAACAGCGCCTTCATCGCCACCGGCTTCAGGATCACCTCGTCCGCGCCGCTCAGGATGCAGTCGGCGCGGATGTCCATCGCGGTATCGGCGGTGACCACGATCACGGGCAGCGTCGCCTTCTCGTCGGTGCGCGCGCGGATGTGGCGGATCGCGGTCAGCCCGTCCATGCCGGGCATGCGCAGGTCCATCAGGATGATGTCGTAGCCGCCCTCGCCGATCATGGCGAGCCCGGTCTCGGCGTCGGCGGCTTCCGCCATATCCGCGCCGGCAACGCTCAACATGTCTTTTACGACCCGTCGGTTCATCGGATCGTCTTCGACGAACAAGACCTGCATACTCACCTCGCTCTGCACGAGACACATACGGAGCAAAGGTTAATCTTTGAGTTCAGGCGGCCGACTTGCGATCTGCCAAGGCGTCGGCGACTGGCTGTCCGCCGACCGGCGTTTTTATCGCTTCCAGCAAAGACTTGGCCGAAATCGGCTTGGCTAGAACGCGCCGCGCGCCGGCCTCGATCAACGCCTCGCGAACCGGATCGGTGAGGTCGGGACACAGCAAAGTAAGCGCGGCGGTGGGAATTCTGGTCGCCAGCGCGCGCACCGATTCGGTGCGGTCCATTCCGTTCACGCCGGCGGACGCGCTTTCGACGATGATCTCGTCGAAATTCTCGTCCTCGGCCAGCTGGATGGCGTCGTCGCCCGAATCGGCGACGGCGAACGCGGCGACCTCATTCTCGATCACCGCGCGCACGATGCTCTGCGCCAGCGGGTTGCGGTCGACCAGCAGCAGCCGCCGCTCGGCCAGCGGGCGCGGGCCGTCCAGCGCGTCCTGCTCGCCCCGTTGCGGCGCCGCGACGCGCGTCAGCGGCAACGTCAGCGTGAAGGCGGATCCCCTGCCCAGCCGGCTCTCGACGGTGACGTCGCCGCCCATCGCGTGCGACAGGTTGCGGCAGATGGCCAGGCCCAGCCCCGTGCCGCTGTAGCGGCGGGTGGTGCCGCCATCCACCTGGTGAAACGATTCGAAGATCCGCGCCAGCTGGTCGGGCGGGATGCCGATGCCGCTGTCCTCGATGCGGATGCGCATCAGCTCGGCGTCGCCCGCCTGCTCGGTCGATACGCCGATGCGGACCGTGCCGACCTCGGTGAACTTGATCGCGTTGGACAGCAGGTTGAACAGGATCTGGCGCAGCCGCGTCTCGTCCTCGACGATCCGGCGCGGGGCATCGTCCAGGTCCAGCTCCAACCCGACATTCTTGCCGCGCGCCTGCCCGCTCCACAGCCGGACGACGTCTTCCAGCAGCCGCCGCAGGTCCATCTCGTCGCGGTGGATGGCGAGCTTGCCGGTCTCCATCTTGGCGACGTCCAGCAGGTCGTCGACCAGCGCCTTCATCGTCTCGCCCGCGCCCTGCACCACCTGCAGCCGCTCGCGTAACGGGCCGTCGATCGCGCTGTCGTGCAGGATCACCTGCGTCATGCCCAGGATGCCGTTCAGCGGCGTGCGGATCTCGTGGCTGGTGGTGGCCAGGAACTCGGTCTTGGCCTTCAGCGCCTTTTCCAGCATGACGTTCGCGCTGCTCAGGTTGCGGTTGGCGGCGCGCACTTGGTTGCGGCTGCGGCGGATCGAGAAATAGCCGAACGACAGCAGCCCGAAGATCACCAGCGCCGCCGATCCCAGCCCGATCGTCACGATCTGGTGCAGCCGCGCGCGCGCCTCCAGCTGGCCGGTCTTCAGCTTCGCGATGCGCAGATCCTGGTTGGCGAAGTCGAACCGCGCCGCCATCAGCGCGGCGTTGGTGTTGGCGGCCAGTGTCCGGCTCTCGTCCTCCAGCCGCTTGAACGCCTCCAGATGCGCCAGCGCCAGCCTATCGTCGCCCATCCGCTGGTACAGCGTGTGCGCGAAATCGTGGAACTCGCGGTACGGCATCGTCGTGCGGGCCAGGTCGGCGCCGTCGAAGGTGCGCGCAATATAGGCAGAAGCGCCGGACAGGTCACCGCGCTTGAACGCGATCTCCGCCTTCACGCCCCACAGGAACGGGCGCCAGCCGGCCGCGGTATCCTGCGTGGCGATGCGCAGGCCACGGTCGGCGGTGGCCTCGGCCTCGGCCAGCCGGCCGCGATGCTCCTGCGCGGAGGCGATGTTGGTCAGCACGCGCGCCTGCAGCAAAGCGCTGTCCAGCTTCTGCGCGGCGGTGAACGCCTGGCGGTATTCGGCCTCCGCCTCGCCGTAGCGGCCCAGTTCGCGCAGCGCGTTGCCGCGGTTGTTGTGGGTCGAGACGGTGAACGCCGGATCGCCCGAATAGGCCTCGGCCGCCTGCGCCTGGTATTGCAGCACGCGCTCGTAATCGTGCGCGTCGTTGTAGATCATGCCGATATAGGTCAGCGACATCGCCTGGCCGCGCGCCTCGTCCAGCTTCCGGAAGATGGCGTGCGCCGCCTGGAAATTCTCCAGCGCCTGCTGGATCCGGCCCAGCTGCGCGGCGACGCTGCCGTTCGACTGGAGCAGGTCCGCGTTGAGCTTCGTGCCGGGCGCGTAGCGCTGCGCCTGGCGCAGCGCATCGGCCAGGATCGGATCGGCCTGGTTGGGCTTCTGCAGGCGGATCAGCGCCTCGCCCTGCAGCCAGTGCGCGGTCGCGAGCGCCACGGTCCGCCGGATCGATGCGGGCTGTACGGCGGCGTAGCGCGCGGCGGTGGCGGCCTGCGCCAGCCCCTGCTCGGGATCGGCCATCATGATCGCTTTGGACCGCGCGATCCTCGCGTCGAACGGGGCCCATTGCGCCGGATCGGTCGCGGCAGGCGCGGTCGGGGCGGGTGCCGCCACGGTCGCGGCGCCACCGGCCAGCGCCGCGGCAGGCGCCATGCCGAGCGAAGCTGCCGCGAGCCAGACCTTGTGCATCATCGTCCCCGAGCGTTGCGGGCGAGCGTAGGCGCGCCGGCGTTAACGCTCTGCTAAGGCGAAACCGGCGCCTACCAGGAGCTGCCGGCGCGGCTGAGCGTGGGCATCGCGACGTCGATGTTCACCAGATACTGGCGCTGGCCGAGGAAGCTGCCCAGCTCGTCCACCGTCATCGGCGGCGCGATCAGGAAGCCCTGGATCAGATCGCAGCCCATCACCCGCAGCAGCGCCAGCGCGGCCGGCGTGTCGACGCCTTCGGCGGTCACCTCCATGTCCAGCGCATGGGCCAGATCTATCGTGGAGCGCACCAGCAGCGGATCGCGGTGGCTGCCGGTCAGATCGGTGATGAACATCCGGTCGATCTTCAGCTCGTGCGCGGGCAGCTTCTTCAGATAGGCGAGGCTGGACCAGCCCGAGCCGTAATCGTCGATGGCGATGCGGATGCCGGCGGCGGCAAACGCGGCAAGATCGCGCAAGGCACCTTCGGGATCGAAGATCACCGCGGTCTCGGTGATCTCGAAGCCCAGCGGCCCGGCACAGTCGCGCGCCAGCCTGAGCGCGGAATCCGCGAACTGGCGGTCGCCCAGCAGCCGGCCGGAGATGTTCACGTACACCGTCAGCGGATGCCCATCGGCGGCGAGGCGCGCCTGATCGCGCATCGCCTGCTTCAGTACCCATTCGGTGACCGCGCGGATCTCGCCGGTCTCCTCGGCCAGCGCGATGAACTGCTCGGGCGCGATCATGCCGCGGGTCGGGTGGCGCCAGCGGATCAGGGCCTCGATCGAATCGATCTCGTCGGTGCGCGAGCGGAACTTGGGCTGGTAGCAGAGGAAGATGTCGCCGTTGGAGAGCGCCCCGCGCAGGTCGCGCATCAGCGCCAGCCGCTCGGAGGGGTCGCCGAACTCGTCGATGCTGAACATCAGCAGCTTGCTGCGGACGGTTTCGGCCTGGTCGGCGGCGAGCTCGGCGCGTTCGATCAGCGCGTTGCACGCAACGCTCGCGCCGTCCGCGCCGGCATGGCCGATCGTGACCGTCAGGTCCAGGAAATGGCCGCCCAGATCCAGCTGCCGCTCCAGCGCGGTGCGCAGCGTGGTCAGCCAGGCGGTCGCCTCGCTCGCATCCGCGGCGGCGAAGCCGATGCCCAAGGTCGCGGTGCCGAGGCGCCCGACGCTGGAGCCGGGGATGCTGCGCCGCGCGCGCGCGCCCAGCTCGCGGATCACGCTCGTGGCGAGCGCATAGCCGATATTCTGGCGCAGCGTGGCGAAGCGATCGACCCGCACCGCCGCCACGAACAGCGGCCGGCGGTCGGGCTGGCGGACCTGCTCGAGCGCCAGTTCCAGTGCGCGGCGCGTCAGCAGCCCGGTCTCGGTATCCGATCGGGCGATGTCGCGGAGCGACTGCTCGCGCTCCTCGATCGCGCGCGCCATGGCGTTGAACGCGCTGGCGGTGCGCGAGGGCGCGCCCGGTGGGCCGGGCTCCATCCGCACCGAATCGGACCCGTCGGCCAGCGCCAGCATGGCCTCCGCCAGCGACACCGCCGTGCCGGCGGGGGCCAGCGGCGCGACCGGGCGCGGCGAGCGCAGCAGCCGATCGGCCGCCAATGCGCTGCCGCCGCCCGCAAGCGCCGCCAACAAAGCTAGGGAGAAGGGCTCCATCACCCCCCTGATTAGGGAGCGCTCCTGAAAATGTTGTTAAGAAGAACCAAGAGTAGGGCGGGAACCGGCGCCGCGGATCGGGCGTCATGCCGGCGGGACCGCGGCATGGGCGGCAGCGGGGAGGGACCGGCCGAATGCGAACCTGGCCAATGCCCTGCCGGCCAGCCGCCGCGCACCGATGCGGATAGCCGCAGCGATCTCGCGCGCGACCGACGCGCCGCCGCGGATCGAGCCGGCCGAACTGTCCGGCCCGCGCGCCGGCGAGGTCCTCGTCCGCATCGCCGCCGCCGGGATCTGTCATACCGACCTGCGCGTGCACGGCGGCGGCGGGGTCGGCACGCCGCGTCCGGTGGTGCTGGGGCATGAGGGCGCCGGCGTGGTCGAGGCGGTCGGGCCGGGCGGGGCGCCGGTGGTGGCCCGGGCGGCGGGAGCGCGGTGGGGGGGGGGCTCTGGGAGCGCGCGACCGCGCGGGCCGCGCGCCTGACGATGGACCGCGACGGCATCCGCACCCTCGCCGCCGAGGAGCTCGGCGTCCCCACCTCCCCGTACCGCTTCTGCGACACCGAAGCAGAGGCCCGCAACGCCGCCGAGCAGCTCGGCACACCATGCGTGATCAAGCCGGTGATG
>CAXUMU010000037.1:0-8899 GCA_964252145.1 uncultured Sphingomonadaceae bacterium | reverse complement strand
CCCGTGCGGCACCAATTATCCCAGCTACTGCACCGAAGCGATCCCGCGCAGCTTCGGCGGACAGCGGATGGATGGATCGTCCGCCATCTCGCAAGCGGGCGAGAAGATCCACGGCCACTTCTTCGGCCAGTCGAGCTTCGCCACTTACGCCATCGCCGACGCGCGCGGCGCGGTGCGGATAGACCGCGACGTGCCGTTCGAGATCGCCGCGCCGCTGGGATGCGGGATCATCACCGGCGCGGGCGCGATCTTCGCCAGCTTCCGCATGACGCCCGACCAGACGCTGGTCGTGTTCGGCACCGGCAGCGTGGGCCTGAGCGCGGTGATGGCGGCGCGGCTGGTGGGGGCGCGGCGGATCGTCGCGGTGGATCCGGTGCCGGCGCGGCGCGCGCTGGCGGTGGAACTGGGCGCGACGCACGGCATCGATCCCGCCGCCGGCGACGTGGTGGCGGCGGTCCGCGCGATCCTGCCCGACGGCGCCGACTTCAGCCTCAACACTACCGCCAGCAACGCCGTCTTCGATGCGGCGATCGGCGTGCTGGGGATGATGGGCACCGCCGGCTTCGTCACCTCGCCGCCGCAGCCGCTGAGTTTCGCGGCGCAGTCGCTGCTGTTCGGCGGCCGGAGCCTGCGCGGCATCATCGGCGGCAGCGCCGCGCCGCAGCTGGCGATCCCGATGATGATCGATCACTGGCGCCAGGGTCGCTTCCCGGTCGACCGGCTGATCCGCCGCTACGATTTCGCCCGGATCGGCGAGGCGTTCGACGATTGCCGCCGCGGCGAGGTGATCAAGCCGGTGCTGACGATCGGTCAGATCACCGCATAATAGCGGAACAGCGAATGATCCGGTTCGTCGCTGCCCGGTCGCGCGGGGACGCGCTGGCCCACGCCCACCACCACCGTGCGGTTGAGCCAGCCATGCGGACCTTCGGGCGCGCGGAAATAGGGCGTGCAGCGGAAATAAGCGGGGATCGACGGCGCCTCGTCCGGGCGCTGGCCCGGCGCGCGCAAGGGCCCGTGCACATAACCGAGGTTACGGATGTAGATCCGCGTGCCGTCGTCGGCGACGATCATGTAATGCGCGTTGAGCTCGACCACGCCGTCGGGCCGCACCACCGGCCAGTCGGCGCCGCTATAATCCTCCAGCCGTCCGTTCAGGCGCGGACCGCTGACCGTCGATCCCGCGCCGATCGAGGTATAGCCGTGCATCGATCCGCCCGAGACCGGGCCGAACATCCAGCGCTTGTCGAAATTGATGCGGATATCGAACGCATGTTCGTACGCCAGATCCAGCGGGCCGCTCATCCATCGCTCTCCCGTGCAGGTTGGCCGATCGATGCGGCTATTCGGTTGAACCGTCAACCGGGGCATGCGAAACCCGCCCGGGACAAGCAGACGAGAGAGGATGATCCGTGGCCGATCCGCACCCCTATGCGCCCAAGTTCGAGCATGCCTTCACCATCACGCAGAAGCTGGACGGCATCTATTGGGTGAAGCCGTCGGCACTGGGCGATACGCGCGCGGCGGTGTTCAACGGCGAGGGCACCGTCACCGGCCCGCTGCTCAACGGCAAGCTCGTGCCCCGCTCGGGCGGCGACTATCCGCTGGTGCGGCCGAACGGCGTGATCGACTTCGACGCGCGCTACGTGATCGAGGCGGACGACGGCTCGGCAATCTACCTGCAGAGCCGCGGCTTCCGCTGGGGATCGGAGGAAGCGATGGCGAAGATGTCGCGCAACGAGCCGGTCGAGGACCATGAATATTATATGCGCGTATCGACCAAGTTCGATGCGCCCGCGCAGTATGAGTGGATGACCAAGCACATCTTCGTCGGCGTCGCCGAGAAGACGCCCGGCGGCAACTCGATCCACTATTTCATCTGCCGCTGAAGACAGGCGGATGGTCGACCTCCGTCATGCGGGACGGGGTCGATCCGGCGCGCAAGGCGGGGAGCGACAAGCAGCCGCTCCCGATTCAGCTACCCGCCATGCGGGCTCGGCGGCCGCGCCGACGCGTCTCTGCCCGCGCCGCCCTTGCCAGCGCGCGCCATACGTGGTCAGGGCTGTGGCGATCGCCGCGCGACCGACGCCCACCTGGCTACGCCGCGGCCGATCGCCATCCGACGGGATTCTCATGGGCCAGCTGCGTACCGCCAACAAGCGCCACAAGCGCGCGATCCTCGCCTCGTACGCGCGCGATCGTGTCGCCGAGGCCGAGCGTGCGGCGCCGCTCGCGCCCGCCGCGGAGGCCGTCCCGTCTTAGCCTGCGCGCCCGCCGCGAGCGGGTTCCTGCAGGACCGCGCCGAAGACGGCGCGCTCGTCGACTTCGCCGACATCCCCGGCGGCGGGCGGCTGCACCTGGTCCGCTACGGGCAGGATTTCGAGATCCTGTTCGGCGAGGAGCAGCTGATGGGCAGCTGGGCGAGCGGCTCGGAGGAGGCGCTGGCGACCTTGGTCTGCGACCGGCTGGGCGACCGCGCCGCCAGGATCCTGATCGGCGGCCTCGGCATGGGCTTCACCCTGGCCGCCGCGCTGGACGCGCTGCCGCCCAGCGCGACGATCGTCGTGGCCGAGCTGGTGCCCAAGGTGGTGGCCTGGGCCGGTGGCCACCTGGCGCACATCTTCGGCGATTCGCTCAGCGACCCGCGCGTCTCGATCGCGGTACGCGACGTGCACGACGTGATCGTGGAGCAGCCGGGCGGCTTCGATGCGATCCTGCTGGATGTCGACAACGGCCCCGACGGGCTGATCAACCTGGCCAACGAGCGGCTCTACTGCAACTGGGGCCTGCGCGCCGCGCGCGCGGCGCTACGCCCGGGCGGCATGCTGGCGGTGTGGTCGGCCTATCCCGACGACGCCTTCGCCGCCCGCCTGGCGCGCGCCGAGTTCGCGGTCGAGGAGATCATGGTGGACGCGATCGATGACGCGAGCCGGCCGTTCTACACCATCTGGCTGGCGACGCGGACCGACTGACGCTGCCGCTCACGCTGGCCTCGGCCGCGCCGATCAGCGATGACGATGGTGCGTTCAGCTCGGCTCCGGCGTCCGGATCGGCGCGCCGGTCACCGGGTGGACATAATGGAATGGCATCACCACCGCCTTGGGCCAGCGCGGCGGCTGCGCTTCCAGCGCGTCCGGGCCGGACGGGCTCTCGGGATACGTCTGGCGGTGCTCGCGCACCATCAAAGGCGCATCCGGCGCGTTGGCCCAGCCGTCGGCGTAATTGCACTGGTAGACGACGCGGTAGTTGAAGCGGTGGATCTTCCACACCCCGCCCTCGCGAAGGAAGACGTTCTCGTAGATCCCGGCCTCCCAGAAGGCGGGCGGGATCGCGGGCGGCGCGTCGGTCTTCGAGCGGTGGACGCCGCCCTGCAGGAAGGTGCGGAAACGCCCCTCCGCCGTCCGCCGGTCCGCCGCGACATGCACGATGTCCTGCGCGACGATATGCTCGAACAGCATGCCGTCGGCCGGGCCGTTCATCCCGCTGGCGCCGCCGTACAGCCGCCGGGCGCCCGCCTTGCCCTTGAACAGCCCGCCCATGAAGCGCAGCTCGGCCTCGTCGCTGAACATGTCGACGATCTCGGCGAACATGCACTTGTCCATGAAATAGCCGTAGGCGAACTGCAGGTTGCGGATCGCCAGCACGTCGTCGTGCCGGCCGACCTGATCCTCCAGCGCCGCGAGCCTCGCCTCCAGCGCGGCGATGCGCTCCTCGCTCACGCGACCGCCGCCTCGACCTGCGCGTGGTGCAGCATCGCGTCCAGATCGTCGGGCAGCTCCATATATTTGCCGCTCAGGCCATCGTAGCGCCCGGACATGAGATCGACGCAGCGCTGCGCGCAGCGCGCCAGATCGCCGTCGCCATCCTGCTTCCGCGACACTTCCTGGAGGCGGCCGACCATCCCCGGCAGCCATTTCTGCGCGTCCGGCGAGGTCATCGTGCTGTTGGCGAGCGCGGTGAACACGAAGCCCGGATCGATCGCGAAGATCCTGACCGAGCTGTCCTTCAGCTCCGCGGCCGCCTCGGCGACGATGCGGTTCTGCGCGATCTTGCCGGTGCAATAGGCGTTGAGATACGGCGCCACCATCCGGCTCGCGAGCGCCGACACCACCACCGCCCGGCCCCTGTTGCGCTCGACCATTCCCGGCAGGATGCGGTGCAGGAACAGCATCGGCGCGCGGATGTGCACCGCCTGCGCCGCCCACCATTCCTCGACGTCCACCTCCCACAGCGGGCCGAACGGGCCGGGGACGCCCGCATTGTTGACGAACATCGAGATCGGCCCCAGCGCCGCCTCCACCGCGCCGACGGCGCGATCGACGTTCGTGGGCGAGGTCACGTCCGTGGCGACCGCGAACGCGCGCCCGCCCGCCGCCTCGATCGCCGCGACCACCTCGTCCAGCTGGCCTGCGCTGCGCGACAGTACCGCCACCGCCGCGCCCTCGGCGGCGAACCGCTCCGCGATCGCCCGGCCGAAGCCGCGCCCCGCGCCGGTCACCAGCGCGACCTCTCCGTCGAACAATCCCACGCGCCTCTCCTTGTCGTTACGTCGTCGTCAGCCCTTCTTGCGGCCGTCGCCGCGGCCGCGGATCCAGGGCTTGCCGGTCACCGGATGGTTGTAGTGGAAATCGACGATCGGGGTTTCGGGCCAGAAGCCGGGCACGCGATCGGTCAGCTCGTCGGGGCCGTTCGGATCCTCGGGGTAGGTCCGGTCGAAGAAGCGGCCTTCATACGGCGTGCTGTGCGCCCAGCCCTGCTCGAAATCCGCCTGCCAGGTGAGGTGATAGTCCAGCGTCCTGATCCGCCAGACGCCGGCTTCCTTGACATAGTCGTTCTCGTACACGCCCGCTTCCCACCATTGCAGCGGCAGGTGCGTGCTGATGTTCTCCTTCGTCGTGTGGCTGCCGCCTTGCAGGAACGCGCGGAAGCGCCCCTTGGCGGTGGTGCCGCTCCGCCCGATATCCACGATGTCCTGCAGCTGCATATGGTCCGCCAGCATGCCGTAGACCGGGCCGTTATTGCCGTGGGTGAAGGCGCCCCGCAGCCGATCGCAATAGAGCCGCCGCAGCCCCGCGCGCCCGCGGAAGATCCCGCCCATGAAGTGCAGCTCGCCGTCCGCGGCGAACAGGTCGACCACCTCGTCGTACAGCCCCTTGTCCATATAATAGCCGTACTTGAACTGGAGCGCGCGGACCGCCTGCACGTCCTCCTGCACCGTCAGCCGCCGGGTGAGCTCCGCCACCTGCTCGCTCAGCAGCCGGATCGCCTCGTCGCTCATTGCCTGGGGCCTTCTCATGATCGCGCGAGCCCGCTTCTAGCCCCGTCCGTCCATGCCGGGCCATCCCCGAGCGCACCATCTCGCGACTGGACCTTCGCGCGCGGCTGTCGCATGGGCGGAGCACGGGCCGGGTTAGCTCAGCTGGTAGAGCATCTGATTTGTAATCAGGAGGTCGTCGGTTCGAGTCCGACACCCGGCACCAGAATATGGAAAACGAGCCAAGGCGGTGAACTTCGCGCATCGAACACGCTTGACTTGTTGGAAAATGTTGCTGATATGTTCTCGCCGGCTCGAAGATGAGGCGGCAAGATGCAAGTTGCACTAGACGAGAGCCGGCACACGTTCGCGATGTGGCTCCGGACGGGTCGGTTTTCTGCCGACGGCTGCGAACGCAAGTTCAATCCGTACCATGATCCTCGGGATGGCCGCTTCACCTTCGGACCCGGCGGCGTGGGGTCGCTGCGCCGAGCCGCTGCCTTAAATCCCAGGCACGCTACCCTTGCCGGCGAACGTTCGTCCGCGTCGCCCACGGTCTTTTCGTCCTTCCTGCGCGGGAGGCCGCTGCCGAACAGCGCGAATGTAAGCGACCTTTCCGCGAACCTACTGAACGACGGCGTCTTTCGCCCGGGCGGCGACAGCGGCCTGCTGGAGCAGGCGCAGTATCGACCGGTGCCGCCCCAGGGCCTTGGCAGCAACAGCCGGGCTTTCCAGGATCCGATGACGCTGGAGCAGGCGTTCCCTGGTCTGCACGATACGCCGGGCGGATCGATGCTGGCACTGGCCGACAACATCTTCGACTTCACCGGCCCGGCGAACGATGTGACCTCATCGATGTCGCTGGAATATAGCCGAAAGCTGATCGACCAGATCAAGACGGTGGACCCAAGCTATGTCTATCCGTCTTTCGGCTTTCCCGAGACCCTGGAAGGGCAGATGAGAGAGATAGGCGATCTCCGCCTAGACCGGGCGGCGGCCCTGTATCGCGTGCGCGGAGAAACTGCGCCGCTGCAGGTCGAGACGCTGCGCTTCGTCCAGAACAGCACCGACCGAGCCTACGATGCCGGCGTGCAGAAGTATGAGCGAGGAGAACTCGACGTGCACCTCTCCCGCGAGGAAGCGATCGGCAACTTCGTCGATCGCCAGGTGCGCAAGGATGTTCGTGAGCTATATGGCCGGATTGGCGTCTCGACCGCACGCGATCAGCAGGTCAGGGTCAACGGCCGTGAGTATGACACGTCCGGAACCGACAGCACCTACCGCACGCCCGACGCCCGCGTGGGCAAGGTGGCGTACGACTGGACGTTGACCCGCAAGACGGCTCGTATTGCGCAAGTTCGCGGTTACTTCAACTCCGACCTCAGGCCGGATGCGGTCATCATCGTGCGGCCCAGCCAATTGGGCCGTCAAAGCACCTATGCTATAACTCGGCCGAGGAATTGAGCCATGCCACGTCCGTATCAGCCCTACATACCGCAGACCGCAGGAGAGCTTTGGGATCAGCTGGGCTCGATGATGCTGGGTGCTCCCACCTTCAAGGACCGGACGGGCTATTTCCCGGAAAGAAATATCGAGACGGAATTCGTTGCCCTCAACGGCGGGCTGGACGCCGTCCGCAAGAAGGTAGGGGAGGAGCGGTACGCCGCGCTGATCGCGCTATCGCAACGGATGCGCCCGCTGTTCGAGGCGGATCCGGACGAACAGACCGGCGAGGCCAGCGCGGGGATGCAACTCCTCCGTGACATGGAGGACATATTGAGGCCGGGCTGGCGCAAGGGCAAATAGGCGATCTCCGTTCTACGGAACGGGCGGAACTGCCGAGGTGGCGGTCAGAATCCGGTTCCAATCCTCCAATTCCCTGAGCAATTGGTTTGAGCCCTGACCGCTGAGGCGCACCACGATTGCGCGCGGATGCCGCTGCCATGCACGTCCGTGTCGATCCCGGCGCATGCTCCGCGGCAGCGGGTCGTCGCGTTGCGGCCGATCGTCAGGCGGCCGCCTGGCGTTTGGCCTGGACCATGATCATGCGGCCCATCGCGTCGAACAGCGACTTCATCGCCACCGGCTTGAGGATGACCTCGTCGGCGCCGTGATCGAGGCAGTTCTGGCGGATGTTGACCGCCGTGTCCGCGGTCACGACGATGATCGGCACCTGCGCCTTGCTGTCGCCGCGCGCGCGGATGTGGCGGATCGCGGTCAGGCCGTCCATCCCGGGCATGCGCAGATCCATCAGCACGACGCCGTAATCCTGCTCGTCGATCATCCGCAGCCCGGTCTCGGCATCGGGCGCCTCGGCCATCTGCGCGCCGGCGACGCTGAGCATGTCGCGCACGACGAGCCGGTTCATCGCATCGTCTTCGACAAACAGGACCTGCATGAGGGGATACTCTCTCGCTCGACCAGGCGACCGTAGCCGAAGGAGGTCAACGAGATGTCGCCGGTCAAGCGGCAAGGCTGCCCAGCGCTGCCGGCCCGGCGACCGGATCGCCCGCGAGCGTGGCGGCGAGCTGCGCGGAGAGGTCGATCGGCGGGAAGCTCTTGCGGGCGAGCCGCGTGAGCCCAGCGGCCAGCAGCGCCGGCTCGTCCAGCGCCGACGGATCGCCGCTCAGCAGCAACAGCCCGGCCTCGCCCGCGCCGGCGCGCAGCGCGGTCATGGCAGCGGAGAGCGACGGCCCGGCCGCCGCCTCGTCCACCGCGACAAGATCGAAGGTGTCGGCGTCCATCGAGTGCAGCGCGGCGGCCAGATCCGCCACCAGCTCGACGCTACCGACCTCTTCCTCGAGCGCTGCCCGGACGATGCTTTGCAGCAACGGGTTCGGCTCGATCACGAGCAGGCGGCAATCGGCCAGGCGGGCCGGGCGTTCTCCTCTCGGCCTGGCGCCCGGCCGGACCGTGTCCAGCCGGCGCAGCGGCAGGTGGACGGTGAAGGCCGATCCGACGCCCGGCGCGCTCTCCACGCCCAGTCGGCCACCCATCGCTTCCACCAGCTTGCTCGAGATGGCGAGCCCAAGGCCGGTGCCGGCATATTTGCGGCTGGTGCCGCCATCGATCTGCTTGAACGGCTCGAAGATCGCGTCCAGCTGATCGGCGGCGATGCCGATGCCGGTATCGCGCACCGTGATCCGCAGTTGCTCGCGGTCGTCCGCGTCGACCGGCTGCGCGGCGAGCGTGACGCTGCCCGCCTCGGTGAACTTGATCGCATTGGACATCAGGTTGAACACGATCTGGCGCAAGCGGCGGCCATCCTCGACGATGCGCTCCGGCGCGGCGGCGAGATCCAGCGCGACGCGCACGCCCTTGGCCGCCGCCTGATCCACCCACAGCCCGCCGACGTCGCGCAGAAGGTTGACGAGCGCCAGCTCCTCGCGCTCGATCTCGATCCGGCCGCTTTCGATCCGCGCCATGTCGAGGATGTCGTCGACTACCGCCTTCATCATCTCGCCGGCGCCTTGGACGACCTTGACGCGGTCGCGCGCGTCGCTGGCGAGGCGCTCGTCGCGCAGCAGCACCTTGGGCCGCGTTTGGATCCACTTGGCGATCGCAACTTTTTGTTGGTTGCCGCCGGAGAGCTCGCCCACGGGCATGGCGAGCGAGTGCGCGCGAATGCGTAGCGAGGTCGCCGAC
>CAXUMU010000036.1:0-16410 GCA_964252145.1 uncultured Sphingomonadaceae bacterium | reverse complement strand
CGCGAAGCGTGGTGGAGGAGGGCTCCAGCTCGCGCAGCGTCTCTCGCGCTGCACGCCCCTCCACCAGCCTGCGGCTGGCCCCCTCCCCGTGCCGGGGAGGACCTAGGCGAGTGCCGCCGCCGCCCGCGCGCGATCGGCGATCGCGGCCGTGTCCGGAGCGCCCGCCGGCACCAGCCAGCTGCCGCCCACGCACAGTACCGCCGGGATCGCCAGCCACTCCGCCGCATTGGCCTGGCTCACGCCGCCGGTGGGGCAGAAGCGGCACTGAAAGAACGGCGCCGCCAGCGCCTTCAGCGCCTTGGTGCCGCCCGCCGCCTCGGCGGGGAAGAACTTGAAGTGATCCAGCCCCAGGTCCAGCCCGCGCATGATGTCGCCGGCGTTGGCGACGCCGGGGAGGAACGGCACGCCGCTCGCGATCGCCGGGCGGCCGACCGTCTCGGTCAGCCCCGGACTGACGATGAAGCGCGCGCCCGCGTCGATCGAGTCGCGCAGATGCGCCTCGCTGATCACGGTCCCGGCCCCCACCACGGCGCCGTCGACCTTCGCCATCTCGGCGATCGCCTCCAGCGCCGCGCCGGTGCGCAGCGTCACCTCCAGCGCGCGGATGCCGCCGGCGACCAGCGCCTCGGCGATCGGGCGCGCGTGGGCGGCGTCCTCGATCACCAGCACCGGGATCACCGGCGCCAGCGTCATCATCGCGGCGATGTCGGTCATTCGGGGAACTCCTGCGCGAAGGCGCCCGCCGCGCCGAACAGGCCGGGCTGCGGGTGGGTGATCAGCTTGACCGGGATTTCCGCCATCCGCGCCTCGAACCGGCCCTTGGCGGCAAAGCGCTGGGCGAAGCCCGATCGTGGCAGGTGATCCGCGATGCGCAGGCCCAGCCCGCCGCCGATCACCACCGCCGCGCCGCCCTGCGTCAGCGCGACGTCGCCCGCGACCGATCCCAGCGTCAGGCAGAAGCGGTCGAGCGCGGCGACCGCCAGGCTGTCCGCGCCGGTCAGCGCGGCGGTCCACAGCGCCTTGTCGTCGCCATGGACCACCGCGCGGCCCTGGTTCGACGCCAGCGCCTCGTAGATGCCGGCGAGGCCCGGCCCCGAGACGATCCGCTCGATCGAGACGCGGCGGTAGCGCGCGCGCAGGAAGGCGAGGATGCCGTCCTCCAGCGTATCGAGCGGCGCGAAATCGATGTGGCCGCCCTCCGTCTCGATCACCAGATCGTGGCCCGCGCGGCGGACGAGCTGCGCCACGCCCAGCCCGGTGCCGGGGCCGACGATGCTGATCACGCCCTCGGCCGGCAGCGTGACGTGCGGCCCGCACAGATGGCGGAAATGCTCGGGGCCGCATTGCGCGACGGCATGCCCCACCGCACCGAAATCGTTGATCAGCACGTGCCGGTCGACGCCCAGCTTCTCGTCGATCAGGGCGGGGCGGATGATCCAGGGATTGTTGGTGAGCTTCAGCACCTCGCCCTGCACCGGGCCGGCGATGGCGATCGCGGCGGCGCGGGGCAGCGCGCGGCCCAGCGCCTCGCCGAACGCCTGCCAGGCGAGCTGGAAGCTGCCATGGTCGGCGGTGTGCAGCGTCACCGGATCGTCCAGCCGCACCACCCGGCCGCGGGCGACCTCGGCGATGGCGAAGCGGGCATTGGTGCCGCCGATGTCGGCGGCCACGATCTCGGTCATGCCTTGTCCCCCACGGAGCGCCGCCGCGCGCGCACCAGCACCTCGGTGCGGCGGCCCGGACGATCGGCGACGAAGCGCCGCGGATCGGTGACGCTGGGCTGCAGATCGGGCAGCCCCAGCCCGCGGCGGAGCAGGAACGCCAGGAACGACCGGTCGGCCAGCAGCGCATGCTCAGTCTGCCGCGCGAGGTGGCGGGTCGCGGGATCGGCGGCGATCGCGTGGTGCGACAGCATCGCGCACCAGCTCGCCTCGGGGAGGTGCGCGGCATGGGCGGAATCGTCGGCGCGGGCGAGCAGCCGCGCGCTCTCGTTCCACGCCACCGGCATGATCGACCTGGTCGGCAGGATCAGCGCGTCCTCGCCCGCTGCGGCGATCGCCTGATCCATCGGCGTCGAGGCCAGATCCAGCCAGCGCAGCGTGCCGCCCTCGCGAAGCCGCCCCGACACGCGCAGATAATGGTCGGCGGCGACCGCACTGCCGGCGCGGGCGCCCATGAAGTTGCAGCTCATATAGCCCTGCGGCTCGCGGTAGCCGACGAAGCCGTGCACCGCCGCCAGCGGAAACAGCGGCGCGATCGGGCGCAGCAGGATGCAATCGAGATCGACGTAGAAGCCGCCGCGATGCGCCAGCAGCCAGGCGCGAACGTAATCCGATACGTGATTGGGCGAAAGCCGATCGAGCGCCACGTCGCGATCGGTCGTCCGCAGCCGCTCGAAGCCGCTGCGGTCGAGCAGCACGGCATCGGGATGATGGCGCAGGATACTGCGCAGGCATAGCCGCACATAGGGAGGACACGGGCCCTCCCAGTATAGCCAGAGCGTGCCGTCGTCGCTGGTCATGCCTGTGGTCTGGGCGAGATCGCCATGCGCCGCAACCATCGGCGGCATGCCATCGCCGACCTGAGAAATGGCGCGAGTGACGGGGCTCGAACCCGCGACCTCCGGCGTGACAGGCCGGCGCTCTAACCAACTGAGCTACACCCGCTGGGGGAAGCGGCGACCTAGAAGAGGGTCCCCACCCTGTCAAGCAGCCCGCGTGCCCCCGGGGGCGTGCGCGCGCGGATCGCCCAGCTCTTCCGGCGCGTGCGAGGTGAGCGTCCCCTCCTCGAACAGGAAGCCGGCGATGTCGGGCTTGCCGGCCGCATCCAGCACCGTCTTCAGGATGATCAGCAGCGGCACCGCCAGCAGCGCACCCGTCGTTCCCCATACCCAACCCCAGAAGCTCAAGGCGACCAGGATCAGCAGCGGGTTGATCGTCAGCCGCCGCCCCACCAGCGTGGGCGTGATCAGGTTCGCCTCGATCAGGTGGATGCCGACGAAGATCGCCGGCGGGATCGCGGCGTACCAGGCGTCGGGATAGGTCATCAGCCCGCCCAGCGCGAGCAGCAGCGCGACCGTGATCGGCCCCAGATAGGGAATGTAGTTGAGCAGCGTCGCGATGCCGCCCCACATCAGCGGCGTCGGCATGCCGTAGGCCCATAGCGCCGCGGACAGGAACACGCCGACCAGGACGTTGATCAGCGTGATCGTGGCGAGATAGGCGGAAGTCGCATCCACCATCTCCTGGATCACGCGCGCGGTCGTCATCGCGCTGGTGAAGCTGGTGCGGCTGGTGATCGTGCGGCGGCGCATCCGCGTCCAGCCCGAAAGGAAGAAGAACACCACCAGCGTCGCGAAGAACGCCTGGATGATCGCGAACGGCGCCGAAGTGGCGATCAGCCCCAGCAGCGAGTTCGGCGTCTCCACCTGCACGGTGCGGGCGTGCGTCACCGGATGGCGTGCGAGCAGGTTCAGCGTCTTGTTGGTGAAGCGCTCGGCGGTCGAGTAGAGATCGAGCAGGGGCGACAGGTTGTGGCGGATCTGCCCGATCCGCTTCGGCAGCAGCGCGAACCAGTCGGTCGCCGGCACGACGATCGAGGCGATCGCCACGTTCGCGACCAGCAGGAACAGCACGACGCACAGGAAGGCGGCCAATTGCGATGGCACACGGCGGCGTTCCAGCCATTCCAGCAGCGGCACCAGCGCGATCGCGATCACCAGCGCGGCGGTGACGGGCAGAAAGAATTCGGCCCCGGCGCGCAGCGCGAACGGCAGCGCCAGGACGAGGCCGATCCCCGCAATTAGGACCAGCGAGGCGAGCAGCCGATCGCGGCGGAACGCGATCGCGGCATTCTCCACGATCGCCTCGCCGATCGATTCGACCACGACCCGGTCGCCGCCGGTGAGCTTCGCCTCGTCCTCCTGAACGCCCATCGACGGTTCGTTCCTTGCCCCCAAGGACGCGCCGAGCGAGTCGCGGCGCTGCCATGCCCATTGCACGCTTCAGGCTGTGCCATGTTCCACAGATTCGTTCGAGATCGTTCGAGCCACCCCGCCGGTAAAACGACTCGTCTCCGGTCGTTTGACATGCTGCACCGCACAATCCAGAGCGAAGCCGTTCCGGTCGTCGGGGGACGACGTTTCTTTCAGCCCCTTCGGCAAGTCGTGGAGTGCAGCCACGTCCGCATGCGTCGCGGGCGTCGGCCCAGCTTTGCGCATCGGGTGGAGTAGTGAATGTTCTCAGTCGGCAAGCAGCTCGTCGCGTTGGCCAGTCTGCCGCTTGCGACCGCAGGTTTCGCGCTTCCCGTGCAAACCGCCGTCTCGGCGACCGCCTTGGCCGCGCCGGTTGCGATCAGCCTGCCGACTGCCGAGCCCGGCGTCGCCCCGACGCCTGTCGAGATCGACTCCGCAGCGGCCGATGCCGCCGCCCCGGCCGTCGCTTCCGCCGCACCGCTGGCGGTGGCGGGCGACCCGGCCGCCCGCCTGGTCCTGCTGATGGCTGCCGCGGCCGCCGACTGGAGCGCCGAACCGGCGACGGACGAGACTTCCGCCGATCCCGCCGCCACCGCGAAGCTGGATGCCGAGCTGGAGTGCATGGCCAAGGTGGTCGTGCACGAGGCGGGCAACCAGTCGCGCCGCGGCCAGCTCGCGGTCGCGCAGCTGATCATGAACCGGATCGAATCCGGCCGCTTCCCCGCCACCGCCTGCGGCGTCGCCAACCAGCCGGGGCAATTCTTCCGCACCGCCAGCTACAACCCCCCGCGCAACAGCCCGACCTGGGCGAGCGCGGTCGAGGTCGCGCGCGAGGCCCGCGCCGGCGCCAGCGAGAAGGTGGTGCCGGGCGCGCTGTTCTTCCAGGCGGCCTACGCCTCGACCAGCAGCTTCTTCCGCTCGCGCCAGCGCGTCGCCACGCTGGGCGATCACATCTTCTACCGGTAGGTTTCAGGCGGCTGCAGCCAGGCTGCGCCGACCTCGCCCGAAATCGTCATCGCGAGGAGCGCAGCGACGCGGCGATCCATCCCGGCGCACCGGGCGAAGGCATCAGGCGCGGAGTGGATTGCTTCGCTGCGCTCGCAATGACGAGGGGTGACGGTTCGCTCGGCCCAATGTCGCGCTAGGGATAGGGCCGTCCGGTCGGCGCCTGTTCCGCGCCGGCGCCCCCGTTCACGCTGCGACTGAACTGCTCATATTGCTTGCGGCGCTCCGCATCGATCTCCGCCCATTCCGACTTCCGGTGGCATTCGCTGCTGCGGATGTGCGTGCCGGTGTCCGCCAGGCTGCGGCAGACGCGCGGATCCTTCACCGGCTTTACCGGCGGGGCGGGATCGGCGGCCAGGCTCGCCGTGCCCCAGACCAGCAGCGCAACGACGATCAGCGTACGCATCCCGGCCTCTTGCTCAGGTGGACCTGACCGATTGGTGCCATCGTTCGCGCCGCCGCTCAAGCCGCAGCCGCCAGCCGCTACTTCGCGAACCGCTTGAAGAAGCTCGTCTCGTTCCATGTCGGCGCGTTGGGCGCATCGGCGATCGCCAGCCCCAGCGCGGCGACGAAGCGGTTCAGCTTCACCGCCTCCTCCTTCTCGACCGGCTGTGCCGGATCGTCCGACGGGGCGTGATAATGGGCCGTCCGCCACGCTTTCTCGATCGCCGCCTCCGGGCTGCCCGCGGCGAAGCCGAACTTAAAGCCGACCGCCGGCACGCCCGCATGGACGAAGCTGTATTGATCCGATCGGATGAACGCGTTGCGATCGGGCACCGGATCAGGGACCAGCGGCAGCCCCATCCGCTGCCCCACCGCGTGCGCGGCGGCGCCGATGCTGCTCTCGTCCGCGCCCAGCACCAGCACGCTCTTCAGCGGGAACAGCGGCAGCGGCATGTCGAAATTGAGGTCGGCGACGATCCGGCCCGCCGCCGGCGTCGGCCGCCGCGCGAGATAGTCCGAGCCGAGCAGGCCCTTCTCCTCGGCGGTGACGATCGCGAACAGGATCGATCGCTTCGGGCGGGCCCGATCGCGGGCATATTGGCGCGCGATCTCCAGCACCGTCGCGACGCCGGAGCCGTCGTCCATCGCGCCGTTGTAGATCCGGTCGCCCGCGATCGGATCGCCGACGCCGAGATGATCGATATGCGCGGAGATCGCCACCGTCTCGGCCTTCAGCGCCGGATCGCTGCCGGGCAGCTTGGCGAGGATGTTGTAGCTCGCGACCGGCGAACGCCTCGCGACGATCGTCGCCTTCAGCGTTTGGTTCAGGGCAAAGGTGGGCACCGGCTTCGACGCGTCGGCCAGCGCCGCGATGTCGGCGAAGCTGTGGCCGGATGCGGCGAAGAAGCGGTCCGCCTTCGCCGGATCGATCGCGCCGCCGAAGAAGGCGCCGGGCACCGTGCGCAGCGCGGCGTCCGCCAGATACATGCCGGGCTGGTGCGCCAGCAGGCGCGCGCGGTCCCACGGTATCTCCACCGCCTTGGGCGTGTTCAGCGTCAGGATGCCGACCGCGCCGCGCGCCCGCGCCATCCGCGCCCGTTCGCTGCGCGCATGCGACTTGAGCGCGCCCGGGATGTTGGCCGGGCCGCCGGAGATGACGACCAGGATCTTGCCGTTCAAATCCAGTCCCGCGAAGTCGTCATGGCCGGATTCCGGGATCGACAGGCCGTAGCCGGCGAAGACGAGCGGCGCTTCCACCGCCTCCGGGCGCGGCCCGCCCGCGCTGATCAGGATATCGTCGCCGATCGCGAGCGGCGTGGTGCCCGACGGCGCGGTCAGCGATCCGCGGGACGCTTCCTGGTCGACGATCTGCTGCTCCAGCGCGACCGGCTGGCGGAAGCCCGCGCTGCCCGCCGGCACCAGCCCATATTCCTTGAACCGCGCGATCACATAGGCGGCGGCGCGGTCGAAATCGGCCGAGCCGGTCTGGCGGCCGTTCATGTCGTCCGCGGCGATCACCTCGACATGATGCCACCACGCTTCGCCGGGGGTCTGCGCGGCGGCAGGCGCGGCGACCAGCGCGAGTGCCAGGATCATCGGTCGCACCGGCATCTCCCGAAAGTTCGCGGCTACCTTGTTGGCGCGGCCCGCAGCGGTCAACCGTCCAGCCAGCGTGGCGGCGCCAGGACATCGCACTAACGGAAACGGGTCACACCATCGCAAGTTGAACAAGTCAACTAACCGGTTGCCGCCGATCCCGCCCATTGATAGATCAAGCTGCGCGAAACGGACCGGCAGAGCCAGGCCGCGCCGGCCGCTGGATGGGGATACCGCATGAACGCCGCGCTGGGCCGCCTGTCGCACTGGCTGACGACGCTGCACGCGCACAACGTGATCAGCGACGTGCCGTGGATCGTGCCCGGCGTGCAGACTGTCCACATCCTGGCGATCGCGACCCTCTTCACCTCGTCGCTGGTGCTGGCGCTCCGGTCGTACAACGTCTCGGGGGTCGACTGGTCGCCCGCGCGGTGGGGTGCGCGGCTGAACCACTGGACCGCGACCGCGCTCGTCATCCTGCTGCTGACCGGCCTGGTGATGATCACCGGCGAACCCGAGCGCTCGCTGCTGAGCCCGGTGTTCCAGATCAAGATGGTGCTGGTGGTGATCGCTGGGCTGCTCTCCTGGGCGCTCGCCGCGCGGTTGAAGCACCTGCACGGCGAGGGCGTCGGTGCCGGCGAGCGCGCGCTCGCGGCGATCATCGTGTTGCTGTGGGTCGGCACGATCTCGGCCGGCCGCTGGATCGCTTATGCCAATTGAGCCGGCCTGCCGGGTGGAGCGCCGCTGATGTTCTACCGGCTCCTGCAATGGATCAACGATACCGCGCTCGGCACGCTGATCCGCGAGAACGGGGTGGTGTTCCCCTGGCTCGAGGTGGCGCACGTCATCGCGATCTGCACCGTGTTCGGATCGGTCGCGATCGTCGACCTCCGGCTGCTGGGGCTCGCCTCCACCACCTATCCGGTGTCGCGGCTGACGAAGTCGATGCTGCCGATGACGTGGATCGCGTTCGGCTTCGCCCTGGTGACGGGCACGCTGATGTTCAGCTCGCAGCCGATCAATTATTTCGAGAACACCGCCTTTCGCTGCAAGATGCTGCTGCTGATCGCGGCGGGGCTGAACATGGCGGTGTTCCACCTGCTGACGATGCGCGGCCTGAGCCTGTGGGACCGCGACGCGCCCACGCCGGTGGCGGCGCGCGTCGCCGGCGCGCTGTCCATCCTGATCTGGGTGCTGATCGTCGGTTTCGGCCGCTGGATCGGCTTCACGCTCTCGCCGTTCTGACCCGCGGTCTGCTACCCTCTCCCCGCCAAGAGGAGAGCTTCATGCGGATCAGCGCACGCAACCAGATTTCGGGCACCATCGTCGCGGTCACGCCGGGGGCGGTGAACGGCACGGTCAAGGTGGATATCGGCGGCGGCAACCTCGTCACCGCGAGCATCACCGAGGAGGCGATCGCCGACCTGGCGTTGAAGGAAGGCGACGCGGTCACGGTGATCGTGAAGGCCAGCGACGTGCTGATCGGGAAATAGCGCCGTGATCGTCGGCCCGCTCAAGCTGAAGATCCAGCTCAGTTGCGGGGACGAATATGCGATGGGGCCGGGCAAGGCCGATCTGCTGGAGGCGATCGGCCGCGAGGGATCGATCTCCGCCGCCGGCCGCGCGCTGGGCATGAGCTACCGCCGCACCTGGCTGCTGGTCGATGCGATGAACCGCTGCTTCGCCGACAAGCTGGTCGAGACGGTGCTGGGCGGCGGCCCCGATCGCGGCGCGCGGCTGACCGGCAATGGCCGCCGCGTGCTGGCCGCCTACCGCGCGATCGAGGCGGCGGCGGCGGCCGCCTGCGCGGGCGCCGAACTGCAGGAGCTTCAATCACTGCTGCGGACCACGCCGATCCCGGCCGGCTAGCGCATCATTCCGTCAGATAGACCCAAGCCGGTATGTCGAGCGAAGTCGAGACACGAGCACCCGCCTCGAACGTGTCTCGACTGCGCTCGACACGAACAGGTTGGGAGGGACTCCAAGTACCGTCATCACGCTCTAAGCACAGAATGCAAAATGCCGCATCGCCGGGAACCCGAGCCGCCGCCGCTCGTCCTGTGACGAAACGCCTGCGGGAGCGGTGGCCTCATGATTGCAAAGCAAAGCGACGCCGCGCGCGGCCCGATCGCCACCCTGCCCGTCAGCCTGACGATCAACGGCACGGCGCGCGCGCTGGAGATCGAGCCGTGGACCACCCTGCTCGACCTGCTGCGCGAGCGCGAGCATCTGACGGGCACCAAGAAGGGCTGCGATCACGGCCAGTGCGGCGCCTGCACGGTGCTGGTCGACGGGCGGCGGATCAACAGCTGCCTGAAGCTGGCGGTCACGCTGGACGGCGCCGACATCCGCACGATCGAGGGGCTGGGCGACGCCGCCGCGCTGCATCCGCTGCAGCAGGCGTTCATCGATCATGACGCGTTCCAGTGCGGCTATTGCACTCCCGGGCAGATCTGCTCGGCGCAGGGGCTGATCAACGAGGGTCGTGCGCGCAGCCGCGAGGAGGTGCGCGAGCTGATGAGCGGCAATATCTGCCGCTGCGGCGCCTATACCAACATCGTCGATGCGGTGTGCGAGGTGCTGGCGCAGGGTGACCGGCTGCGGGAGGCGGCGGAATGAACCGGTTCGACTATGTCCGCGCCGGCGACGTGGCCGAGGCGGTCGGGCAGGCATCGGGCTACGGCGTGCGCTACCTCGCCGGCGGCACCAACCTAATCGACCTGATGAAGGAGGATGTCGAGCGGCCGGCCCGGCTGGTCGATATCGGCCGCCTCCCGCTCGACCGGATCGAAGAGATCGACAGCGGCGGCCTGCGGCTGGGCGCGCTCGCCACCAATGCCGACACCGCCTGGCACCCGCTGGTGGAGGAGCGCTATCCGCTGCTCGCCAGCGCGATCCTCGCCGGCGCCAGCCCGCAGCTGCGCAACGCCGCGACCAACGGCGGCAACCTCAACCAGCGCACGCGCTGCTATTATTTCTACGATACCGCAACACCCTGCAACAAGCGCGCGCCGGGCTCCGGCTGCGGCGCGATCGGCGGGGTCAACCGCATCCACGCGATCCTCGGCGCGAGCGACCGGTGCATCGCCACCCACCCGTCCGACATGTGCGTCGCGCTCGCCGCGCTGGACGCGCAGGTGCAGGTGGCGGGGCCGGAGGGTGCGCGCACGATCCCGTTCGCCGACTATCACCGCCTGCCCGGCGACGATCCCTCGCGCGACAACATCCTGAAGCCCGGCGAACTGGTCACCGCGATCGACCTTCCGGCCGAGCTGTTCAGTACCCACTACAGTTACCTCAAGCTGCGCGACCGGCTGTCCTACGCCTTCGCGCTCGTCTCGGTCGCGGTGGCGATGCGGCTGGAGGGGGGCGCGATCGCCGAGGCGCGCGTCGCGCTGGGCGGCGTCGCGCACAAGCCGTGGCGCGTTCCCGCCGCCGAGAGCCTGCTCAAGGGCGAGGCACCGGGCCAGAACGCGTTCCTCGCCGCCGCGCATGCGATCACCGAAGGCGCGATCGGCCAGGGCGACAACGACTTCAAGATCCCTCTCGTCCGCAAGGCGATCGTCCGCGCGCTGGCGCAGGCCGCCGCCGGCACCCCCCAGTCCCAGACCGACAAGCGCGTCGCCTGAAGGAAACCGCCATGGTCACCGCCCTGAAACCCGCCGGCATCGGCACCCCGCTCAGCCGGGTCGACGGCATCGCCAAGGTGACCGGCGAGGCGCGCTATGCCGCCGAGCATTTCGCCGCCGGGATGCTCTACGGCGTCATCGTCTCCGGCGCGATCACCAAGGGGCGGATCACCAGCATCGACGACACCGCAGCGCGCGCGGTGCCCGGCGTGGCGGAGGTGATGACGCACCTCAACCGCCCCGACACGGCCGACAAGGACAAGCCGCATCAGGATCAGGTCGCGCCGCCCGGATCGCCGTTCAAGGCGCTGCATGACGACCGCATCCTCTTCGCGATGCAGCCGGTCACGGTGGTGCTGGCCGAGACGTTCGAGGCGGCGCGCCACGCCGCCACGCTGGTCGAGATCCGCTACGAGGCCGAGCCGCACAACACCGATTTCGACGTCGCGCGGGCGAACGCCTACATGCCCGCCAAGAAGCGCAACAGCTACACCCCGCCCAAGCCGCGCGGCGATGCCGAGCGGGCCTATGCCGACGCGCCGCTGAAGATCGCCGAAGAGTATCGCCTCGCCACCGAGCATCATAACCCGATGGAGATGCACGCCAGCACCGTCATCTGGAACGGCGACGGCAGCATCACCGTGCACGACAAGACGCAGGGACCGCAGAACGTGCAGGCCTATCTGGTCGGCGTGTTCGGCTTCAAGCAGGATCAGGTCCGCGTGCTGAACCCCTATGTCGGCGGCGGGTTCGGATCGGGGCTGCGGCCGCAATATGCGGTGTATCTCGCGGTGCTGGCGGCCAAGCTGGTCGAGCGTTCGGTGAAGCTGGTGATGACCCGCCAGCAGATGTTCAGCCACGTCCACCGCGCGGAAGCGGCGCAGAGCGTGCGCCTGGCGACCGATGCAGGCGGGCAGCTGACCGCGATCATCAACGAAGCGGTCACTTCCACCTCGACCTTCGAGGACAATATGGAGGACGTGGTGATCTGGGGGCTGATGAACTATGCCTGCCCCAACGCCGATGCCGACTACAAGGTCGCCGCACGCGACACCTACACATCCGGCGACATGCGCGCGCCGGGCGCGGCGACCGGCATGACCTTGTTCGAGATCGCGATCGACGAGATGGCGGCAAAGGCCGGGCTGGACCCGCTGGCGTTCCGGCTGAAGAACTATTCCGACGTCGAGGCGATGCACGGCAGCGCGTTCACCAGCAAGGCGCTGCGCGAGGCGTTCGCCGAGGGAGCCGCGGCGTTCGGCTGGGCGAAGCGATCGGCCGAGCCGCGATCGATGCGCGACGGCAGGGAGCTGGTCGGCTGGGGCGTCGCCACCGGCATGTGGGACGCGATGTTCTCCAAGACCAGCGTCTCGGCAAAGCTCAGCGCCAACGGCCATCTCGAGATCGCGTCCGCCGTGTCCGACATCGGTACCGGCACCTACACCGTGATGACGCAGCTCGCCGCCGAGACGCTGGGCCTGACGCCGGACGAGATCAGCGTGAAGCTGGGCGATTCCAGCCTGCCGACCGCGCCGGTGCAGGGCGGATCGTGGACCGCCGCGTCGGTCGGCTATGCGGTGCAGCTCGCCTGCCAGGCGGTGGGCGAGAAACTGCTGAAGGCCGCGGCCAAGGTGGAGGGCGCGCCGCTGGGCAAGGCGAAGATCGACGAGATCGAATTCCTGGGCGGATATCTCCGCCTGAAGGACGACGCGGCGCGCGCGGTATCGGTCGGCGAGGTCATGCGGGCCGCCGGGCTCACCACCATCGATGTGGAGGAGACCGGCACGATGGGGCTGTCCGGCATGATCAGCCAGCTGCGCAAATCGCGCAACACGCACAGCGCGATCTTCGCGGAGGTCAAGATCGACGAGGAATTGGGCGTGGTGCGCGTGACGCGCATCGTCAACGCGGTCGCGGCGGGGCGGATCATCAACCCCAAGACCGCGCGCAGCCAGATCCTGGGCGGCACGGTGATGGGCATCGGCATGGCGCTGCACGAGGAGAGCGTGCTCGATCACAGGCTGGGCCGCTTCATGAACCACAATCTGGCGGAGTATCACGTTCCGGCGAACGCCGACGTGCACGACATCGAGGTGATCTTCGTCGACGAGCCCGATCCCGAGGTGACGCCGCTGGGGGTGAAGGGCCTGGGCGAGATCGGCATCGTCGGCACCGCGGCGGCGATCGCCAACGCGATCTACCACGCCACCGGCAAGCGCGTCCGCTCGCTGCCGATCACGATCGACAAGCTGCTGGACGAAGCGGCATCGTGACGCTGAGCGGCCCCAGCCTGGCGCCGGCATCGGGCGGCGCGCCCCATCAGATCGTCCTGCTGCTCCACGGCTACGGTTCCAATGGCGCGGATCTGCTCTCGCTCGCGCCGCTATGGCAACGGGACCTGCCCGACGCGCTGTTCGTATCGCCGAACGCGCCCGAGCGCTGCCCCGGCGCGCCGGGCGGCTATCAGTGGTGGGACCTGCGCACGCTGACCCGCGATGCGATCGCGGCCGGTGCGGCGAGCGCCACGCCGGTGCTCGACGCCCATATTGATGCGCTGCTGGCCGAGCACGGGCTGGCCGACGACCGGCTGCTGATCGTGGGCTTCAGCCAGGGCACGATGATGGCGCTCCACGTCGGCCTGCGCCGGGCGCGGCCCGTGGCCGGGATCCTCGGCTATTCGGGCGCACTGGCCGACTCAGCCGGGCTGGAGCGCGCGGTGCGGAGCAAGCCGCCGGTGCTGCTGATCCACGGCACGATCGATTCGGTCGTTCCCGTGTCCGCCTATCACGAGGCGTTCGCGGCGCTGGAGCGGGCCGGCGTACCGGTGGAAGGCAAGCTGATCCCCGGGCTCGACCACGGCGTCGACGAAGAGGGTATCCGCGCCGGCGGAGAATTTGCCGGGACGGTGTTCGGCCTCTGAGCGAGGCTTGACCCCCGGCTCGCGAGCGCCGACCTGCTCTGCATGACCTATAGCGCGTTCGACCTGTTCAAGATCGGCATCGGCCCGTCCAGCTCGCACACGATGGGCCCGATGAGCGCCACCGCGCAGTTCGTCGCCGAGATCGCAGCCGACGGATTGCTGGAGCGGACCGAGCATGTCGTGTGCGATCTGTACGGATCGCTTGCGCTGACCGGCAAGGGCCACGCCACCGACCGCGCCGTGCTGCTGGGCTTCGCCGGGATGCGCCCCGACACCGCCGACCCCGACGTTGCCGAAGCGATGGCGGCGCAGGTGAAGGCGACCCGCCGGCTGCGGCTAGGCGGCGTGCGCGAGATCGGCTTCGATCCGGACGCCGACATCCGCTTCCACCAGCGCGAGCGGCTGAGCTTCCACTCCAACGGAATGCGCTGTTCGGCATTCGATGCGGGCGGCACGCTGCTCAAGGAGCGGGTCTATTATTCGGTCGGCGGCGGCGCGATCGTGGACGAAGCGGCCGTGACCGCCAACGCCCCGCCCTCCCCGCTCGCCGACATCCCGCTGCCGTTCCGCTCGGGCGACGAACTGCGCGCGATCGCCGCGCGCGAGGGGATGACGCTGGCCGAGCTGTCGCTGGCCAACGAGGTCGCACTCGCGCCGGAAGGCGAGGTGCGTGCGCGCCTCGCCGCGATCCTGCAAGCGATGTCGGACTGCATCGATCGCGGCATGGGCCAGGGCGGCATCCTGCCCGGCGGGCTGAAGGTGAAACGCCGCGCGCCCGAGATCCACGCCAAGCTGCTCGCGCGGCAGGAACGCGCGCTCTCCGATCCGCTCTCGGTGATCGACTGGGTCAACCTCTGGGCGCTCGCGGTGAATGAGGAAAATGCCGCCGGCGGCCGCGTCGTCACCGCACCCACCAATGGTGCTGCGGGGATCGTGCCGGCGGTGCTGCGCTACTATGAGCGCTTCGTGCCGAGCGCGTCGGCGGAGGGCGCGGCGCGGTTCCTGCTGGTCGCCTCGGTGGTCGGATCGCTGTTCAAGCAGAACGCGTCGATCTCGGGCGCCGAGGTCGGCTGCCAGGGCGAGGTGGGGGTCGCCTGCTCGATGGCGGCGGCGGGGCTGACGGCGGTGATGGGCGGCAGCAACGGCCAGATCGAGAATGCCGCCGAGATCGGGATGGAGCATAATCTGGGCCTCACCTGCGATCCGGTGGGCGGGCTGGTGCAGGTGCCGTGCATCGAGCGCAACGCCGTCGGCGCGATCAAGGCGATCGAGGCGTCGCGGCTGGCGCTGCTGGGCGACGGCACCCACCGCGTGAGCCTGGACGAGGTGATCGAGACGATGCGCAAGACGGGGGCGGACATGAACGAACGCTACAAGGAGACCTCGCTCGGCGGCCTGGCCGTCAACGTGGTGGAATGCTGATGCGCAGCCTGAAGGGCGCGCTGGCTGCCGGCGCCGCGCTGATCGCCGCGAGCGGCGCGCTGGCCGCGACGATGAACTGGCCCGACCTGCTGGACCGTCCGCGCCCCGCCGCCGACCGCCGCATCGCCTACGGCGCCGATCCGCTGCAGCATGTCGACCTGTGGCTGCCCGCAGGCAAGGCGCCGCACCCGGTGGTGCTGATGGTGCACGGCGGCTGCTGGCAGACCGAGGTCGCCGAGGCCGACATCATGAACTACATCGCCGCCGACCTGCGCGGCCACGGCATCGCGGTGTGGAACATCGAATATCGCGGGGTCGACCGGCCCGGCGGCGGCTATCCCGGCACCTTCCTCGACGTCGCCGCCGCCGCCGATTCGCTGGGCAGGCAGGGGCCCAAGCTGGGGCTCAAGACGGACCGCATCGTCGCGTTCGGTCACTCCGCCGGCGGGCATCTGGCACTGTGGCTGGCGGCACGGCCGAAGATCGCGGCGGGCAGTCCGCTACGTAGCGCGCACCCGCTCCGGCTGGCGCATGCGATCAGCATCGGCGGCCTGCCCGACCTCGCCGCCGCCGCGACCCCGCCGGGCGACACCTGCGGGGTGGAAGCGGTGCAGAAGCTGACCGGCGCGGGCCGGGCGCATCCCTATGCCGACACGTCGCCGGCCGAACTGATGCCGTTCGCGACGCCGCAGACGCTGATCAACGCGACGAAGGACCGCATCGCCCCGCCCGCCTTCGCCGATGCCTATGCGGCACGGGCCAGGGCGAAGGGCGTGACGGTGCGCCGCATCACCGTGCCCGACGAAGGCCATGTCGAGCTGATCGCGCCGGGCAGCGCGGCGTGGACGGCGGAACGGGCGGAGATCGAGCGGGCGCTGGGCATGCGCTGACTTGGTCATCCATGCTCGTCATCCCCGCTTTCGCGGGGATGACGGGTATCTGAGGGAGCGTGCAATTACGCCGCCACCGTCCGCCGCATGCCGCGGTTGACCGCGAACAGCAGCACGCTGCCGGCGATCACGCCCACCAGCCCGGCGATCTCGCTCCATTCGGCGAACAATACCAGCGCCACCATGCTCCCCATGCCCAGCAGCGCGGCCACCGGCAGCAGCGCGAACGCCTTCGGCGCGCCGAACACCGCGACGCGGGAGCGGCCGAGCTTCCACGCCGCGCCGCACGACAGGAAATACAGCCCGCAGGTGGCGAGCGTGGAGAGCACCGCCAATTGCTCGAACGTGCCCGACACCGCCAGCAGGATCGCCAGCCCCGAATGCAGCGCGATCGCGACATGCGGCGTCCGCGCGCGCGGGTGGATCGCCGCCAGCGCCTGCGGCAGCAGCCCGTCGCGCGCGAAGGCGAACACCACGCGCGGCGCGGTTCATCGGCTGGATGACCTTGGTCAAGCTCGTGCCGCTGGGGTT
>CAXUMU010000035.1:0-16506 GCA_964252145.1 uncultured Sphingomonadaceae bacterium | reverse complement strand
CTTGCCCGAGATCGAAACCACCGCCGACCACCGTGATGGGTGATCGCGCTCGTGAAGGTGAAGCGCTTGGCTTCACTGGTGCGACCATCTAGCACACGTTCGTAGTCGGTCCCGCGCCAGCCGCAATCGCCAACCAGTCGATTGTTAACGTGCCAGGCGATGCCGTGCTGGCGGGCTGTGCGATCGGCGCGCTGTGAGTCGATCATGAGAATTTTGACGCGACCGATCTCTGGGATATCGACAAAGCTCTCGCGCAAAAAGTCTTGCGGAATATCATCGAAGCTGACGGCTTGGCCGTCCACGGATACTTGGAAGTTCGGATCCGTCAGGAAGCGAGTCCCGAGCACCTCGCGCACATCGGCGGCACTTAGCCGGAGCCGGGTAGGCTCTACGGCGCTGACTTCAACACCGTGGCTGGTTCCCACCTCGCGCTTAATGATGTGCCAGTCGAATGGCCGCTGCCCGCCTCGCGATACGCGGTAAGTGACCTTCTCCCCGGCAGCCTCAATGGTGATGTCATAGGGATTGGAGAAGGCAAAACCTCCATGCCGCCCGCGCCCGTTGCGTCCATAGATGCGGCGCGGCGCCAGCTCGGCGAGGTCCGCGGGCGGCGAGACATACTCGCCTTCTGCCTTCACCCGATTATAGTCGAACACGCCCCAGCGCTGCTCAAACTGCGCGGCGGTCATACCGCGACCATTGTCCTTTACTGAAAACTTACGGGAGCCGTCATTGGTCGGCCAGATTATGTCGACCTTGGTCGCGTAGGCATCCCAGGCATTGGCAACGAGTTCGACTAGCGCGACGGAGAGGTCCGAAATGATTGGGCCGGCGTGGCGATCGAGAAATCGCGGGTCGAACGCCAATAACGGTTGCTCAGATGCCATAGCTCTCCCCGATGGCCCTTCTTACCGCCCGCCCGGCTCAGCGCATCAAAATTCAATGGTGGGCATTCTGCTGAGGGTCGGGCGCCAAGCCGGTCGCGATTGTGACGGTCGCCCATCGTCTCACTTGACGGCGCCAAATTTGCGCGCCGGCGTAGCCACTGCGGCATCTAAGTAGGACAAGGCGGGGGACGGCGGCCCACGGCGGGATCGCGTGCCACGCCCGACGATGATGAGCACTATACCTACTCTGTGACGCTACTCTAGCGCCGCGACGAGGTGCCTCCGACCGCCTGTCACCCTCGTCTCCCGCCGTTCGATCTATGACCTTAGGGCAGGCTGACCACGTGAGACGCACACCGCGCGGCTCGACAGAGCTTGGCGAGGAACGAGCCTAGCGCAGCCGAACACCGGCACCCGACGCAGCGGGAGGGGCGTCTTATCCCGCGTCGCCTTGTTGTCCGACGAGACCCACGTTCGGACCTTCGCAGCAGCCGTGGAGGCCGGGGCGCTGTGCGGACTCGCGAACCGGCTGTCGACCTCGTCCAGCATCTGCTGCGCCTCATAGGCGTTGGTCGCGATCAGCTGCTCAACCAAGGTTGTACCGATCTCGCGCGTGTCCGGCCCCCAAACCTGGGCTGCCCGCGATGACTGGTCCGGTGGCATAGTTAGTTGATGCGCGCCTCCGATGCCAGCCTGTTCGGGAGGCGGAGCGCAGTGGAGCCGAGTCGCCAGCTTGGCATCATCACCGTTCAGGCGCTGGCGGGCGGCAGCAAAGTGCGCGAACTTCAAGCGTCTAACCGGAGTTCTTCGTCTGTTTGCATAGCTATCCGAGCTGCTGTCTCCAGCCTCGGACCTGAAATGATCTGGGCTTGCCGTCTTGTTGCGATAAGCTAACCCCATGGCGCTTCTCCTCGGACCGCAAGTCTGGCCTTCGATCACCACGGCAGCACGCGCCACGCCAGCGGCGGGACACGCGGCCGTTGCCTATTTCGCGGAAGCAGGCCCTTCGGTCTTGCCGCTGAAGCCGGGCAGTACGCTCGTCGTCGATGCCAGCGTCGAGACCGTAGCTTCGGGAGGAACATCGCCAGCCGCGCTTTGCACGATGCTGCGGCGGGGCGTTCGGATCTTCAGCGCGCAGAATCTCCATGCCAAGGTCATCGCCTTCGACGAACGCGCGTTCGTCGGATCGGCCAATGCGTCGACCAATTCGGCGCGCTATTTGATCGAGGCAGTCGCCGCATTCGACGAACCGGCGATGATCGCATCGGCGCGTGACTTCGTTCGCGGGCTAGCGATCACCGCCCTCGATGATGACAATCTCTCTGCGCTCGCCAAACTCTACCGTGCGCCACGCCCTCGCAGCTTCCCGCCGCGCCAGACGCCGTTCACGACGCTCCTGATGGAGCTGACCAACGAGCAAGGCGTAGGACGCGAAACCCAAGTCCAGCCACCTCGACCGGTATGGGAGACCTATTTCGGTGTCGACCTGGATGCCGACGTCTTCCCCAGGCTTCGGCTGTCGAACATCGGGCCCCCCGCCCCCCCCCCCCCCCCTCCCCCCGGGCGGCCCGCCCGCCCCCGGGGGCGCGACAGGTGTGATTTCCAAGCACCACCATAATTTCACGATCGAGCTGCCGGGTGCGGAGATGCCGCGCCCCGCCATATTGGAAGTCCGCAAAGTCGGACCGCGGGCATTCGATTATCAGGTGCACCGCGCCGGTCCCGACTTCGAACGCATGCGAGCGCTGCTGCAATCGCGCGCCAACCCGCTTTGGAGATCGGGGCGCAAGTGGCTCATCGTTTAGCCTGCCGCATCTCCCTAACGCGTTTGAACGCCCCGCCCTCCCGGGCTATGAACCCGACCCGCCCAAAGGACGTGCAATTTGGCCAAGATCGACGATCTCATTGCTCAGGTTGAAGACCATGGTTTGCGCGCGCGCCTTACCTCGACCGCCACGGCGCTGACGTCAAAAGTTACGCTCGGGCTCAACTTCGAACGTCATATCCCCGAGTTCGTGCCGTTGCCCGGGTTGCCCATCCGTCCAGGCATGCTCGTCGCCGAGCGCGGAACCTCGCATTCGCGCGCTCTCAGGGTGATGAAGCTCGAACCCGATCGAGTCATCTGCACCGTCGAAGCCGGCGCCATGACGGAGCTGCTCCATCTCGATCTCGAGGCTGTCGTCGCCATCAAGTGGTCGAACGAGCCGATCTATCCGGCGCTCCGCGCCGTCGACGAGACGCGCCGCGACGATGCGATCGCCGAGCACGTTCTCATCGAGGGCGAAAATTTCGCGGTGCTGCAGCTGCTCGAATGGACGCATGCCGGCCGGGTGCAGTGCATCTATATCGATCCGCCCTACAACACGGGTGCGCGCGACTGGCGATATAACAACGACTATGTCGACCGGAACGACACGTTCCGGTCGAGCAAGTGGCTGTCGATGATGGAGCGCCGCCTGGTGATCGCGCGGCGCCTGCTCGCGCCCGACGGCGTGCTGATCGTGGCGATCGACGACTACGAATATGCCCATCTCGTCACGCTACTGAGTTCGGAGCGGCTGTTTCGCGGCTGGACGATCGAGACCGTCGTTGTCCAGCACAACCCGCGCGGCGGAGGCGGCAACCACATCAGCAATACCCATGAATATGCGATCTTCGTGATTCCGCCGGGACGCAACCTCGCGCCGATCGCCAAGGGCCAGGACGAGCTGCGGGACTATCGGCGCCGCGGACGCGGCGACAATAATCGGCGTTCGGGGCGGCCAAAGAGCTTCTTCGCCATCCATGTCGATCTCGAGACTCGTGAAATCGTCGGCGTGGGCCCCGAAATCGGCAAGGACGATTCCTACCCGACCGACCCGACGCCGGAAGGTTTGCTGCGCATCTACCCGATGGGCCGGGACGGCCTTGAGCGCGTCTGGCGCAACACACGCGTCGCGGTGGGAGAGGGCATCGCCAACAAGACGCTGACGTTCCGCTGCACGGCGAATAACACGATCGTCCAGGTCATCGCGGGCGACAAAAAGGCCGTCCCCATCCGCAGCATCTGGTCGGGCGCGCGCTACAATGCCGGCGAACAAGGCACCAATCTGGTCGAGGCGCTGACCGGGGTTGAATTCCCTTATCCCAAGTCGATCTACACGGTGCTCGATTGCCTAAAGGCGGCGGTGGGCGAGCGCCGCGACGCGGTGGTTCTCGATTTCTTCGGCGGCTCGGGCACCACCGCGCATGCCCTGCAATTGCTCAACGAGTTCGATGGCGGTCATCGGCAGGCGATCATCGTGACCAACAACGAGCTGGGTGAGCCGAAAGAGCGTGAGCTGATCGCCGAGCATGTCCAGCCCTTTGAGGAGGCCTGGGAGCGCCACGGCATTTGCCGAGCGGTCACCTATCCGCGGCTGGCCGCTGCGATCAGCGGCAAGCGCGATGATACGCCGGTTGATTGGGAACTGGACCTCGGCGGAACGCGATCGGTGGAAGTCGAAATCGCCGTTCGCGTCCTGCCCTTTGTGGGCGCCGCGCAGGCATCGTCACCAGCCGCCCGCGCCGCGCTCGCACCGTTTCTTCAATTGCCGGCAAAGCTCGTGCGCGATGCTTGGCCCTTCGCTGTGCCGCCCGCCGAGGGTGATCGGCACAAAACCGCGCTGCTGTTCGACACCGAAGCGCTGAACGACTTTCTGACGGCTTCGGGCGATGCCGGGGAGATCAAGCAGGTGTTCACGGTCTCGACCGGTACCGAGCGCGGTGACCGCGACATGATCGCGCGGATCCGGGAAGCCTTGGGGATGCGCATTGTCGACGAACCGGTCGTCCGACGTGCGGCCGAAGGCTTGCACGCCAATCTCGCGTATCTGCGGATGCTCTATCTCGATCCCAACGAAGTCGAGATCGGCAACAAGCTTGCCGATCTGTTGGCAACCTTGTGGCTGATGGCGGGCGCCCACGGTACGGTGCCGCGCATGGACGAGAACCAGGGCTATCTCATCTCGGCCGAAGGACGTTTTGCATTGCTCGCCGATGAAGCGCTGTTCCGGGGCTTCAATGAGCAACTTGCCGCCGTGCCCGAAGTGGGCTGGGTGTTCTTGGTGTGCGACTCCGATGACGGCTTCCAGCAGCTTTCCGCAAGTCTGCCAGACCATATACCGCAACGGAATAGGGTCCGTCTGTACCGCGACTATCTTACCAACTTTCGTATCAATCTCGGCGATCGATGAGACTCAAACTCCGCGAATATCAAGAAGTCGCCGTCATCAAGCTGTTGAAGATGCTTCAGCAGGCGCAGATTGGCGCGCGTTCCCTCGGATTGCCGCAAGGCGTCCAATTTTCGGCGCCGACCGGCGCGGGCAAGACTGTCATGCTGGGCGCTGCGATCGAGGCGTTGCTGGTCGGTAATGAATATTCGGCCGCGGCGGGGATCGCCCCGTCGCCTGATCTGACGTTTCTGTGGTTGTCCGATCTACCCGAGTTGAATCGCCAATCGCTCGTGCGGATCCAGGATGTCGCAAATGGTCTTGGTGCTGATAAACTCGTCGAAATCGACCAGAGTTTCGATCGCACCGAATTGGCGGCAGGTTCGGCGTATTTTCTTAATTATCAGAAGCTGCGCACCGGCGGTCTGCTGACGCGGATCGGCGACGACCGGACATCGACCATCTGGGAGACGATCGCCGCGACGCAAGCCGCGCGGCCGGGTAAGCTCATCGCGGTCATTGACGAGGCGCACCGCGGTCTCAGCAACGCGCGCGCAGCCCAGACGACGGCGTCGCGTTTCGTCCTGGGCGCGCAAGGGGAGCCGCCCGAACCGAGCATTCGTCGCGGGCCATCCACGATCGCGTTCCCGCCGCTCGAGATCGTGGTGGGCATGAGCGCCACGCCGCAGCGCTTTCAATCCTATCTGACCAACCAGGGTGGACGGACGATCATGCCGATCGATATCCACTCAGCCGAGGTGCGCGGGTCCGGCCTGATTAAGGATCAGCTGATCCTTCATGGCTGCAGCGAAGGCGAGGCGCCGTGGAGCTTGCTCGAGCGCGCGGTGACGCGCGTCCGCGAGTTCGAGCAGGACTGGGATCGTTACACGCGCGAGAACGCGCTGTCTCCGGTTCAGCCGGCTTTATTGATCCAGGTCGAGGATGGACCGGGGCGGGAGATCAGTGCCACCGACCTGCCGCTCCTGATCGAAACGTTGCGCCGCGCTTGGCCGGATTTGAACGGCGCCCAGGTCGTGCATTGTTTCAACGGGATCGGAGATCTCAATTTCGGGGCCGAGTGGATCATCCCTTATTGTGATCCGAGCCTGATCTCGGCCGACACAAGTATTCGTGTTGTTCTGTTTAAGACCGCGCTCAATACCGGTTGGGACTGCCCACGGGCCGAAGTCCTGATGTCCTTTCGATCGATGCGCGACCGCACGGCGATCGCGCAGCTGGTCGGACGCATGGTGCGCACCCCGCTCGGCCGGTCAGTGACGGGCGATGCAGTGCTCAATTCGACCCATTTGTTCTTGCCGTTCTTCGAACGTGGCAACCTCGAGGAAGTGCGCGATGATCTGCTTGCCGACTTGGGCGAAGCCGGCACCACGATCGAGACCGCGCGTGATCTTCAGGAACTGATCGTTCGTCCCGGCGGCGAGCGGCTCTACAATGCGCTCAAGATCGCGCCGACTGAAGTGGTGCCGACGTCGCGCCCAATGCCGGATATCCGCCGCTTGCTGCGCACGACGCGCCTGCTCGAACAATTCGGGCTGGCGGACCACGTGACTGCGCCGGCAGTGGATCGTCTCGTGCAGGTCCTGCGCGACGCATTCGCAGCGCGCCAGGGAGACCCTGTTTTCACTGAGCGCGTGAACCGCCGCGGCGAGTATGAGCTGAGCAGCGTCACGGTCCAAGATGGGGTGATCGTCGCGGAGACGAGTGAGGGCGGTAACCTTGCTGTCCCCGATATTGAGACGGCATTCCACTCGGCGTCAGCGATCGTCGCCGAAGAGATCGCCAATCGGTGGCTACGCGAGCGCTTCGACCCCACAGCACCCGAGCGCGCGAAGCTCGAGTTTCTCGAGCTCGTCGCGATCCCATCGGTGCTGAACGACATTCAGAAGCTCGCGAAAAGCCAGCTGGCTGATCTCGATACCCGCTATCGAATGGCGGTCCTGGCGCTGCCGCCTGCGCAGGCCGACCAATTTGCCGTCATTCAGCGCTCCGGTCGTAGCGCTCAGCTCGCGTTGATGACGCCGGAAAGTCGGGTAATCTTTCCGCTGGAGGCCCATGCGCGGGAGACCAGCGGGCATTTGTTCGTCGAGCCCGGGACGGACGACATGTGCCGGCTCGAACTCAATAGCTGGGAAAGCGAAACGCTCGCCGAAGAACAGCGGCGTGGAGATTTCCTCGGCTTCTTGCGAAATCTGGATCGCAAGCGCTGGTCTCTGTCCTACGCTTATGAATATGATGGCGTGAAGGCGGGCTTTCCTGATCTGCTCGTGTTCCGCGAAGATGAGGGGAGCGTTGTGCTGGATATTTTGGAGCCGCATCTCGACGCCGGAGACAGTGTGGCAAAGGCCAAGGGGCTCGCGCGCTTCGCGCGTGACAATCGCGCTCGGCTTGGTCGGGTTGAGATGCTGCGCAGACTGGCGACGAACCAAGGCATGACCCGGCTCGAGCTTCACAATCCGGAGATCGCGACGCGCGTGATCGATGAGGTTACGTCGAACGAGGAGCTTACCCAGCTATTCAAAAGCCACGGGAGCAAGTCGGTCCATTGAGTACCGGGGGGCGCCCTTGGTCTGCGCACAGCGGAGCGCTGTTTCTAGCGTCGGCGCGGCACTGTCGGTGCGTCGTCATCGCGCCTGAATCAGAAGAGCGCCCTGCATGAGCCTGGACGAGCGGATCGCCGCGTTTCGCGCATCAATTTCAGCGAATTTGCTGGCCAACGGTGACTTTATCGACTGGCAGGTGATCAATCAGCAAATTGCAACGACGTCATCGCCGACAAACCATCTGCAAACGCTGATCGACAATGGGCCGGTGACGCAAGACATGCTGGCGGCAATGCTGCGGCAGGTGCCGTCCACCTATCCGTTGCTGCTTGATCTGGTCGCCTTCAACAGCTCCGGGACGCAGGTCGAAAAATGGGGCCTTCCGCAATCGGTCCGCTCCGAGCCCGGCCGCGTTGAGTGGGTAGCCGGACAGTTGATGCATATCGGAATCGACAAGATACTCGCCAGCGGTACGTCAGCGCAGTCACTGCTGCGTGTCGCGGAAGTCTATAAGGACAGCTTCCGACGCCGCTTCCGGTCTGCGGGCCGGCTCGAGGATCGCACGCGGCAGGTGGTGGTAGATGCGCTGCAAAGAGCAAACACTGTTTTGGCCCAGACAGTTCGCCTTAATCCCAATGCGCTTACCGACGGTGCCCTGAGGCGCTCGCTCACGCATGTCCTGGCGATCGGCAACCGGCCTATCGCCGGTATCGCAACGGTCTTCCAGAATCAGTCCGGCGGCCGCCAGCAACGTGATCTTTCGGTATTCTACCCCACGTTGCAGGAGCGCCTTGATGCGGTTGGCATGTCGCTTGTTCTCATCGCCGATGGTCAGGGGTTGAAGGAAGCGTCGGAACGTACACTAACTGCGATGTTTGAAGGCGTGCGCTTCCCGATGACCTTGAGCGCTGCGGAAGCTGGTGCGCTTTCCGACGCGATTAGCGAGGCAGCATCGCTGGAGCGCCCCAAGACCGTCGAGCGCGCGGCCTTAGAAAAATTGGTAAGTGACGGGTTGCAGGCGCGGCTTGAGGTTCGCGCAGAAGATCTGCCGGTCAACAAGGACCAGGCCCGTTTGGCGATCGCCAGCTTCATCGAAGGTCGCCGAACCCTAGCGCTCAGACTGGGACAAAATGGCGAATCCGTTACCTGGGCTAACCGAGACTGGGTTGAGCGCTCCAGAAACCTGCGTCTCTCCTTCGAAGCGGCGCCAGCGCTCGCCTTGTTTGCCGAAATTCTTCAGGTCGAGAAACTTGACGATCACAAGAGCTTCAATGGGCTTGCCGACACGTTGCGGGCGCCTCTGGTCCAGCCGTTCGCCTCGAAGCTCTACGTGACAGCCAATGGCGGCGCTCTCAATGACGGCGTCGCGAACGACATCGCGCAGCGCTCGATGGAGAATGCACCAGGTTCGCCCGTTTCCTTCTATCTGACATCGAGATCGCTCGACGCCGGCGTTCTCCAGCCGCATCGACAGGCGCAGATCTTCCTTCCGACCAATATCGTAGTTCTCTCGCCGGCCGAGCTCGAAGCCATGGCACGGCATCAGAAGCCGATCACGCGCCTGATGGATGCCGTCCTGACACAGTCCGATCTTACCAAGGTCAGCCCCTATATTCTCAATAACGCGACACCTTCGCGGATGTTTTACGGCCGAGAACGTGAAGCGGCGACCGTTCTGCAGACCATCACGACCAACAGCGTTGCGCTGCTCGGAAGTCGCCGGATCGGCAAGACATCCCTGATCCGCAGGCTCCAGCAGGAACTCGGCAAAGGACGTTTCCAGCCGTTTTTCGGTGACTGCCAGACAGTACGCACCTGGACAGATTTCGCGGATCTGGCCGAGCGGCAATGGCAGGTGACGCTGCCCGAGGATTTTCGACCCGGGCATCTCGCTGACATGGTCGAGCAGCTTGCGGCCAAGGGCGAGGGGCAGGTGATCGTGATTCTGGATGAGATCGATCAGCTGCTCGACTGGGATCAGCACCATTCGATCGACTCGGTGCCCGAGGCGTTTTTTCGGGCGTGCCGCTCGCTGTCGCAGGATGGTGCTGCACATTTCGTCTTCTCGGGCGAGCGGCGGATCGCGAACCGGCTTTGGGATCCGCACTCGCCGCACTGGAACTTCTGCCGCGAGATCCAGCTGGCTCAGCTTGACCGCGCCGCCGCCATCGCGCTCCTCGTCAGCCCGCTCCAGGCGATGAACATCAGCATCATCGATCTCGCTGAATTTGAGGACGAGGTTTGGTTGCGCACCAGCGGCCACCCTCAGATCGTGCAGTTTCTGGGCGACCGTCTGGTGCGCTCGCTCGACGATCGCTCGGATCGTCGCAACCTCGATCTCAACCCAGAGGATGTCGTTTCGACCACTGAGACGTTCGAATTCGCCGAGCATTATCTCGAGACCTACTGGGGTCAGGCCACGGCTTACGAAAAGGCTGTGAGCCGGGTCATTGCCGACGGCGCAAACACATCAGCCGAAATCCTGGCGCGCCTCTCTGACCATCCCGGTCAGGAGGGAGCTGAAGACTTGTTCAACGCGCTACGCATGCTCCAGCTCTACGGAATCGTTGAGGAGCGCGATGGTCAATTGGGCATGCGCGCGGCCTGGTTCGACAAGGCTTTGGCGCACTTCAACGACTGATCAATCCTGACAGCAGAGGCTTGCAAATGCACACGCAGGGTCCGGTTCCGCTCGACGACAGTGACTATGCGACGCGGGCATTCGAGCTACAGCTCGTCAAGGAAGTACAGTCCGGAAAATGGGTTCTGCTACTTGGCCCCCGGCAACACGGAAAGACGTCTGCGTTTCTGCGGCTGCGCGAGACTTTGTCAAAGCATGCGACGACGGCCGCACTCGTCGACCTGCAGCGGGCACCACCTTTCACGGGTTACTCCCAATTAGTCACTTGGTTCGGCAGGACAGTCGCTGCATCACTTGAGAACGGGGCGGACGTTGCCGAAACCGATGATTTGGCAGCGGTGCTTGCGGCCGCGCTTCCCGACGGCAATGCGCCCGTCGTTGTGCTCATCGACGAAGCATCCAACATAAAGGACGATGATTGGCGCAACTCCTTCTACGGGCAGCTGCGCGCCATCGCCAATGATCGCGCAGTCGCCAAGGATGGAGACATCGCCCGCCGGTTGCGGCTCGTTTTCGCGGGCACGTTCCGGCCGGAACGGCTGGTCGCCGAGGCCAACTCGCCGTTTAACACCTGCGAGCGCATCGAAACGACAGATCTCACCGTCGAGGACATAGCCAAACTCGCCGGTGATGCCGGCCTATCGGATCCGGACGGCGCAGCGCTGGCGATCTTCGAATCGGTAGGCGGACAACCCTTCCTCAATCAGAAGCTCATTCTCGAGGCGGTCGGCGAGGACGACGCGCTCGCTGCGATCGAGCGCGGTATAGGGTCGTTACGCGAAGGCGGCGGCGATCATATCACCAATCTCTTTCGCAAGGTCGCGAGCGACGATGCCCTGGTTGCGACCGTCGCGGCTTTGGTCGAGCAGGGGAAAATTGCCTATGAAGTCGGGAATGAAGACCAGCGCTACTTGATCGTGCTTGGATTGCTCCATCGTGACAAGGGATCGCTCTTTTTCCGTAATAAACTCTATGGTGAAGTTGCCGCGCTCAGTCCGCAGTTTGTCAAAGTGGCTGCGGCCGACTCGCAACGCGCAGTGTTGTTTCCACTGGAACTTGCTGCCTTTGCGAAGGTCGCCTCGGCCGAACTTCAGGAAATCGCCCATGGCGCCCAACGTGGTGCTGTTGCCGCCTATCAAGCCGGCAGCAATCGTCTCGCGCTTGCTGGCTTCGGCACGGCTATGGAAGCCGTCCTGATCGACTTTCTAGGCCGCCAGACGCCCGCGGATCTCGCCAAAGCTGCGGGCCATTCCAAAGATACGGGCAAATTCTTCGTTCCCACTGATCCCGCTACCTGGCGGCTTGTAGATCTGATGCGTGGCGTCCGGGGGCTACTCGGCCAAGGCGATCTCGATATCCCGGAGAATCTGCGGGATTGGCGTAATCTCATTCATCCGGGCGTGGCGTTGAAAGCCTATGTCCCGGATGCGGGTCTCGTTCCGGAAGTCGGCGTCGCCAGCTCTCAGTTGATGATCGTCTTGCGCGACCTTGCGTAATCGCCTCCAGCATAGCGGCAATTTGGTCTTCGAAAAACGGCTACGCTCGCGCGCTGATCATCCCCCCCCCCCCGGCGAATTGCACACTGCTCCCGGAGACAAAGCGATCGAACGCGGGCTGTATGCGTCTGTAGACATCCTGTCACGGACGTCGGTGAATTCGTTCAGCTCTTCTTCCAGAGCGAAGTTTAGCGACGTTTGCGCGAGCGGCCGGCCGATTTAGCCACATGATGCTCGGCCGAATTGCCGACGGGTTCAAATCTCGCCACCCGACGTCATGCCAGCGATCGCGGGCGCAACATGTGTGTCCCAATATCGCAGGAGCGGTGAAACAGTCAGAAGATAGACTAGCCAGCAAGCCGCGATCGCTTCGTCGGAGAAGAACGCATTCCAGCCCATCTTGCCGTGCGCCAGTTCATGCCGAAGCGCGGGGCCGGGCCTGAAATTTAGCAGGCTGTCGAGTTCCCACACCATATCGACACCGAGGATTGCTTCGAGGTCGGCACGGCCATAGCCGAGCAGGATGTTGAGCGGTCGATCGCCTTCAAGGCCGTCCTCTTCCATTTTGGCCAGGTCCCGCCCCGACATCTGTAGAATGTGACGCAGCGAGTTCTCGATTTGCGGCAGCAGAAAATGGCCGGCAGTAGCGTAATCGCCCTGCCAGAGACGGGCGAAGCCCAGCGAAAAGATGTGATGGTGTCCGGCAGGGATAAAGCTGCTCATCTGCACGATCGGAAGCATATGCTGCTCGTTGATCGAGAACCTCTCCAATACGGCCTGCCGGGCGGGCTCGATATTGCCGTGAACCCGGAAGCGTCGGACGATCGCCATATGGCGAATGCCGTGCTCCTTGTACCAAGCCTCGCTCGGATTATCGTCAAAATTGAGAGACGGCCCACGTGCCACTTCTCGCCCTTCGCTGTCGGCGTAGCTGGTCGCAAACAGGTTCGAGAGCGGGAAATCCTTGGCCTGCTGAAGCACCAGCGCCTTCAGCTTCTCGACGTCATCCGGCTTGGAGAAACCAAGCATCGAACGCATGGCGTCTGACAGGCCGAGCGCCTTGAACTGCTCATAGGTCTGATCGCGGACATCTTCGATCCCGTCGAGCTTGAACGGGATTCCGGCAAACTCGTCGAGCGCCTTGTCTTGCAATTCCCGCAGCCGACGACGCATCTCGTCGACGCGATCCTTGGCGTCGCCGCGCGCACGAAATTCGCGGAGCGCCTGCTTGACCCAATGCGCCTTCGCCGAACTCGCCGGCACGGTATCGGCCATGGCGAGCGTGCGTTCGATCGACTTGATTGCTGCGTCCCGGCTCGCATCCTCGTCGCCCGCGCGATCATAAGCGTCGGCCGCGAGATTCCAACACTCCTTGACGGCCATGTCATAGTCCTCCGGCAATGCCGTGGACGCGAGATTGGCAGCGGTTTCCGCGACGTCATCGGCGGGGATCAGCTTGTGCTGGAGGACACGCCGCCCGAGATGAGCGAGCGGGAAGTAGGCCCGTTCGGCCACGGCGCTATCGAAAACCAAGCGCAGGGTTTCGGCGATCGGCTCGATCAGCGTGCCGCGCTTGGCGATGCGGGAATTTATCATGAAACTGCGTTCGAGCGGCTTCACGCAGTCCATGGCCCGCGTGCCGATATCGGGAAATTCCAGCGCGGCACTGCCATCGGCGATGCGGCGGGCGACTTCGCAATAGGCGTCGACGGCGGTGCGACCGGCCCGGCGCACGCCGGTCTCATAGGCTACGTCGGCGAAGCGGGCGCGCAGGGTCGGATGGATGATCTGCGGTGCGAGATCGGCGAGCACCTCGCTCTGATTGCCCCGGAAATCATGCGGGATTGCCGTTCGCCGCGTGCCGTTCTGCCACTGCAAGCCGAACGGATCGCCCTCGCTTTCGACGCGGAGATGGAGGCCCACCAATGTCGAAACCAGCCGATAAACGCGTTCGGACCGGGCGTCGCCGGCGTCGACCGCTTCCTTGATCTTCGACCAGCATAGATCGACCAAGGCGTGCCGATCGAGGCGGGTCATGCTGCTGGTGAGCGTATTGAGATCGACCGACGCGAAGTCGTCGGCCGTCACTTCTTCATAAAGCGGCTGCGGTTCAGCGGGCTGCTCGTTATCCTCGTCATCTTCGACGAGGGCTTCATTGTCGTCGCTCATCTTGGCTCCCCCAAGTCTTTGCCTTGATCATCGTGGGCCATACATAGGAATGGCGACGACGCAGGAGAATGGCACACGGCATTGATGCGGTCAGAGGGGATCGCATTGCTCGATGGAGGACTACCCCGCGCTTCGTTTGCTGGTCGGGCGCATATGCAAGAAGCCGCAACTTGCCCGCAATTGCTCGGATTATCTGAAGCTGAATGGGGCGTAGGAAGCTAAGCGCCTAGCACCATCGGGTGAGCAATCCGCCTAAGCGTGGAAGGAAAGGTCGAACGCGTTCGAATCTTTCCGGGCGCGGCCCCGCGCCGGATAAACATAACGAATATGTGTCGCCGTTTGCGCTACTATAGAGCCGCATCCGGCTCGCCCGCATCGCCGTTTGCTGCCGCGTGCCGCCGTCGGCATTACCTCTCAGGCGAAACTACCGTGTGTGCTGCTGGTGAATTTGAATGCATGACCTAATGGCTGCCGTTCAGACGTCGGATAGCGTGGATACGATTCGACGGGTCAAGTCGTTCGGCGTGCGCGTAGCGGACCGCTGCTCGCAGATAATCGGCCGTTCGCTCGCCCTTCGTTCGGCCGCCCAGACATCAGAGCACAGCCAACATGCCCGTTGCCGGATGGCATCCGATGTATTCGAGGAACTGCTCGTCCGATTTGGCTACGAAGACTTCGTGATAGAGGCGTAGCTCAAGCGAGCCTTGTAGCGCCTGCACCATATTCATGAAGCCCCCGAAGATCGCCACATGCGTCGCATGGCTTTCCGCCCACGCCTCCATGCGCTCGAGCGAACGCCAGTAGCCAAGTCCGAACGAGCGCTTGAGCGGCTCGCCTTCGGCATCGATGTGCCGAAGATAGCGGTTCGCGTAGCAGCCGATCGCGGCACCGCGTGTACTGAGGAAATCCATGCCGGCGCGCAGCGTCGGCTCCATCTCGGTCAAGTAGAGGTCGAGTTCGGAGCCTTCGGTCCTCGACCAGTCCTGCCCCGAGCGAATGATTGCGACATTGTCGTGGCCGGCCACGCGGATGCGGGTCGGCCGGACGTGCGACGCGGCGCGCAGTTCACCCGCCGGCGCAAGATCGTCATATTGCGACGCTGGAAGCCGGTCGCGCATTGCGCCCCAATAGGCATGTTCCTGGACGTCCTGGGCGCTGCGCGTGCCGAACACGCGCGCAACACCGTCGAGCTGGTCGGGGCTGCTGATGAGCGTTTCGAGGTGCGTCGTGCGCGGCCAGAAGATCTCGCGGAATACGCCCACGCCGACCGTCTCCCGATCCGGCGACTGCCACCAGTCTACGACGGCGGGGTCATCTGCGAAACGCCGATATCGTTCGACATCGGTCCAATAGCCGATCTGAATTAACGTTTCGTAGCCGTTGGGATCGACGTAGCGCGCGCGCTCGATCGCCGCCGCGCCGTGATCGCGCGCGAGTTGGTCGTTGATGGCTTCGACGACGGTCTCCGCGACTGCCGCGTCGGCCGGACACCATTGAACGCCGAAATACGCCATGACGACGCGGTCGGTGGCCGTGTCGCTCCATGCGGTCCACGCCGGGACGGGCGGCTGGTAATCGTCCGCAAACCCCTTGGGCCGCGAGCGTGGGCAGCGAAGATGAGGCGCGATTGCCGAATCCATGGACGATCCCGATCCTCCTGACGCTGTTACAGAACGACCTGCAGGTCTTCTTCCGAACGCGACGGCAGTCCACCCTCGGCGTTCGCGGCGAAGATCGCGCTGTGATCGCGATGGGTCGATCCGCGATCGAGCCGCTCGACGCGCGCCAACGGCGTCGGGTTGAACAGGAGGCGGGCGACATCCGGACGCGCATAATGCCCGGTGGGATCGGCCGCCGCCTTGGCATAGGCGATCATCGACAGGTCGATGTCGGCATAGACCAACCCTTCGACGGTCGGTTGCAGTGCTTCCGCGATCGGCGATCCGTCCGGGCCATAGATCATCGCATGCCCGCCGCCGACGCGCAGCAGATCGCGCTTGGCATCGGTATCGCACAGCAGATCGACCATCTCCTGCGAGACGATCCCACACGGCGCGACGACGAAGCACTGCCCTTCGGCGGCATAGACCTGGCTAACGGCGCTATTCAACTCGGGTCCGAGCGCGAACGCCTTGCCGTTGTACAGCGAGAAGCTGGGCCATGCCCCGATGTGGATCTGCTCGTCCTGGGCGTACATCGCGTATTTAGTTAGCGGGTTTAGGTGCTCCCAGCAGCAGAGCGATCCGATCCTGCCGAGTTCGGTTTCAAGCACGCGGATGTCGCTGCCGTCGCCCTCGCCGAAGATCGTGCGCTCGACATGGGTCGCCTTCAGCTTACGGCGCGCCTGCACGACCTGGCCGCGGCTGTCGATCACCAATTGGGCGATGTAGAGGCTGCCCGCGCACCGCTCGCTATAGCCGAGATCGACCCAGATGCCGTTCGTCGCGGCCGCCGTCGCGATGCGTTGCACTTCGGACCCGTTCGCCGTCATGCAATTCTGGAAATGGCGGCCGACGAACTGCATTCCCCAGGCCGGCGAATCGAGCCAGGCCCACCACGGGT
>CAXUMU010000034.1:6651-17069 GCA_964252145.1 uncultured Sphingomonadaceae bacterium | reverse complement strand
GCCTGATGACATCAGCTCGAACCGCTCGACACGAACGGGTCGGTCAGTCCGATGTCGTCCTGCTTTAGCGGCGCTCCGCGAAGAAGCCGCGCAGCAGCACGCCCGCTTCCTCCTCGCCGATGCCGGGATAGATTTCGGGCCGGTGGTGGCAGGTGGGCTGCGCGAACAGGCGCGGGCCGTGCGCGACGGCGCCGCCCTTGGCATCGGCAGCGGCATAATAGAGCCGGGCGAGGCGGGCATGCGCGATGGCGCCGGCGCACATCGCGCAGGGCTCCAGCGTCACCCACAGGTCGCAGCCGTCCAGCCGGAAATCGCCGATCGCGGAGGCTGCGGGGCGGATCGCGACGATCTCGGCATGCGCGGTCGGCTCGTGGTCGGTCCGCATCGCGTTGGCGGAGGTGGCGATCACCGCGTCGCCGCGCATCACCACCGCGCCGACCGGCACCTCGCCCGCACCGGCGGCAGCGCGCGCGAGATCGAGCGCCAGGCGCATGGGGGCGGGCAGCGGAAACGGCACCGCGTCTGATACCGGATGCCACCCGCCGCTTGAACCCTCTAGCGCAGCCTTGGGCGCAACACCGTAAACAGCGCGAAAACCATGCCGGGCACGAACCCAAGGCAAGTCAACGCCACCGCCAGCCAGAAAGCGGGCGTGATCCCCTGCGCGAGGAACACGCCGAGCGGCGGCAGCAGCGCGGCGGCGACGATCGCCGCCACGCCAGGTTGCCGCGGATTACTTGCCATCGGCCTTCTGGACGCCGACTACCGGCACGTCGATGCTGGTCTTCTTGGTGCCGACCTCGACCTTGGGCACGTCGACCGATTCCGACTTGGTGCCGACGACCACCTTGCCGACGTCCGCATCCACCGACGGCAGGCTTCCGCCCGATACGGCTACCTTGGGCATCTCACCCGAATGACCGCTGAGATTGACGAATCCGGTGGCAACGGCGGCGATGCCGAGCACGACGACGACGGCGAGCAGAATGAGTAGACCACGCATTGGGGCATCCCTTGTTTATCCCAGGTGCCCGCCTCAACGTGCTACCTACCCGGAAGTTGCACAGCCGAAATGGTTTGTCGCCGGGCCGTTCAGGTTGACGAAAGCGGCGCGCACCGCTATCGGCCGCCACTTTCCGGGCAACCTTCGAATACCAGGACGATAAAGCATGTCGCGCATCTGCGAGCTGACCGGCAAGGGCCGTCAGGTGGGTCACAACGTATCCCACGCCAACAACAAGACCAAGCGCACCTTCCTGCCGAACCTGCAGAACGTGACGCTCATGTCCGATTCGCTGGGCACCGGGGTCAAGCTGCGGGTCTCCACGCACGGCCTGCGCTCGGTCGAGCATGTCGGCGGCCTCGACAATTGGCTGCTCAAGACCCGCGACGACCAGCTGTCGCTCCGCGCCCGCCGGCTGAAGCGCGACATCGCCAAGAAGGCCGCGACGCACACCGAAGCCGCCTGAGCGATAGCGGCGGGGCCTAGCGCCCCTCCTCCAGTGCGAACTTGAGCAGCAGCGTCTTCTGCAAGGCGCTGAAATTATCGTCCGAGGCGATCCACAGGATGGTCCGGCCGCGTTCCCGCGCGACGCTCAGCGCTTCCATATTGTCCACCGTCAGCGGCGGCGCGAGCCGGGCGAGTTCGCGCGAGCGCCACGCCTGCCCCGCCACGATCGCGCGCGGATCGGCGATCGTGATCACCGCGGACACGCCCTCCAGCACGGTGAAGCGCCGGTTGAGCAGCACCACGCGCCCGTCCGCCAGCTGCTGCGCGTCGGTGACCTTGTAGCCCGCCGGTGCCGCATAGCCGAAGCGGATCGGCTGCGCCTTGGGGTCGGTCGGGTCGCCGGGGAACAGCAGCGCCTCGGTCGAGCCATCGGGTCCGGGCTGTTCCTCCGAGAAGACGATGAAGCGGCCGTCGGCCAGCCGGGCAACGGCCTCGGCGCCGCCATTCCCGGGCCAGCCCTGCATTGCCGGGGGCGCTGCATGCGCCTCGGCGCGGGTGAAGTCGCGGCCGTAGCGCCAGATCTCGTTGACCCGCTCGAACCCTACCCAGGACCGGCCGGTAGCGGGATCGCGCTGCATCGATTCGCTGTCGCGGTGCGCCTTGTCGGCGACGGTGCCGGGCCCCGCGGGGAGCGGCGCGATCCGCGTTTCACGCACATGCCCGCGCGGATCGAGCCGGAAGCGGATCAGTACGCCCTCGTCGCTGAGCGCGGTGAAGCGCCCGTCCTGCTGGGTCATCGATGAGATGCCGCCGAACCTCCGGTCCCGGCTCGTCAGCACCCACCCGCCCAGATAGCGGAGCGTGCCGACCTTGGTGCGGGCGGGATCGCCGCGATCCAGCGCGACCGGCGTCGCCCGGATCGGCGGCGGGGCACGCGGCGGAGCCGCCGCCATCGCGATCGGCAGGGCGAGCAGCAGGAGGGCGGCGCGGCGCACGCGATCCGCATAGACCGGCTCGCCTGCACGGCCAAGATTAACGCTGGGTAACGTCGGCGTTCAGCGTCGGCTCACGCGAATCGTTGCACTAGGCGGTCAGGACGGGCGATGTGTCGCGGAATCAAGTTCCCGGCAGACGCTTCGCCGCACAGGCTTTCGAGGAGTATCGCCCATGTTCGCCCGGACGTTCAAGATCGCAGCGATCGCGGTGCTCGGCGCGGCGACGCTCGTCCCCGCGGCGGCGGATGCGCGCCATTATGGCGGCGACGGCTATGGCCGCGGCTATCATGGCGGTGGCGGCTATTTTCAGGGCGGCCGCGGCTATCGCGGCGGCGGCGGCTATTACGGCAACCGCGGCGGCTACGGCTATGGCGGGCGCGGCTATTATCGCGGCCGCTGCCGCGACCGGGGCACCGGCGGCACGATCATCGGCGCGATCGCCGGCGGGCTGCTGGGTCACGAGATCGGCCAGGGCCGCTACAATCGCGGCGACGGCACGGCGGGCGCGATCGTGGGCGCGGGCGTCGGCGCGCTGGCCGGCCGCGCGATCGACCGGGACTGCTGAACCAACCCCGTTCGTGTCGAGCGAAGTCGAGACACCTGCGCCCGCTTCGTTCGTGTCTCGACTACGCTCGACACAAGCGGGCATGGGTAGTTCAGTAGATCGTCCTACTTCGCGTCGTCGAACAGCGACGCCAGCTGCTCCACCATCGTGCCGCCCAGCTGCTCGGCATCCATGATCGTCACCGCGCGCGCATAATAGCGCGTCACATCGTGGCCGATGCCGATCGCGACCAGCTCCACCGGCGACTTCTTTTCGATCCAGCCGATCACCTGGCGCAGATGCTTCTCCAGATAGCTGCCCGAATTGACCGACAGCGTGGAATCGTCCACCGGCGCGCCATCGGAGATGACCATCAGGATGCGCCGGTCCTCGCTGCGCGCGACCAGCCGGGCGTGCGCCCACAGCAGCGCCTCGCCGTCGATATTCTCCTTCAGCAGCCCCTCGCGCATCATCAGGCCCAGCGACTTGCGCGCGCGCCGCCACGGCTCGTCGGCGCGCTTGTAGACGATGTGGCGCAGGTCGTTCAGCCGCCCCGGCGTGGTCGGGCGATTGTCGGCGAGCCATTTCTCGCGGCTCTGCCCGCCCTTCCACGCGCGCGTGGTGAAGCCGAGGATCTCGGTCTTGACGCCGCAGCGCTCCAGCGTGCGCGCGAGGATGTCGGCGCTGATCGCCGCGATCGAGATCGGCCGCCCGCGCATCGAGCCCGAATTGTCGATCAGCAGCGTGACCACCGTGTCGCGAAAATCGGTGTCGCGCTCGATCTTGTACGACAGCGACTGCGCCGGATTGACCACGACCCGGCTGAGCCGCGCGGCATCGAGGATGCCCTCCTCCTGGTCGAAATCCCAGCTGCGGTTCTGTTGCGCCATCAATCTGCGTTGCAGCCGGTTGGCCAGCTTGGTCACCGCGCCCTGCAGGTGGACCAGCTGCTGGTCGAGATAGGCGCGCAGCCGCGTCAACTCCTCCTCGTCGCACAGTTCGCCCGCCGAGATCACCTCGTCGAAGCGCTCGGTATAGGCGCGATAGTCGAACTGCGGGCCCATGTCGGCGAGCGGCCGGTTGGGCCGCACCGGCATCATGCCTTCGTCGCCCTCATCGCCCAGATCGGCGTCGGTCTCGGACTGGGCGTCGTCGTCCTGCATGCGGCTCTCGCCATCATCCTCGCCCTCGGCGTCGGATTCGGCACGCTGCTCCATCTCGCCGTCGGACTGGCCGCCTTCCTCGTCGCCCTCGTCGCCGGCGTCCTCGGCCTGGTCCTGCTCCTCGCCTTCGCCTTCCTCGCCGCTGTCATTCTCGTCGTCGGGCTGGGTCTCGCCCTGGACGAGCTCCAGATCCTCCAGCAGCCGGGTGGCGAGCTTGGCGAACGCGCCCTGATCGTCGAGCGCCAGGCCCAGCGCGTCGAGATCGGCGCCGCCCCTGGCCTCGATCCACTCGCGCACCAGCGACAGGCCGTGCTGCGCGAGGGTCGGGGGCGCCTGCCCGGTCAGCCGCTCGCGCACCAGCAGGCCGAGCGCGGAGGAGAGCGGCACCTCGTCGCGGTTGCGCGCGCGGGTCAGCGGGTCGGAGCGCAGGCGGACCGACAGCGCCTGCGTCAGGTTGGCGGTGACGCCGGCCATGCCGCGCGATCCCAGCGCCTCGACCCGCGCCTGCTCGATCGCGTCGAACGCGGCGCGGGCGACCGGCTCGCTCGGCGCGCGGCGGGCGTGGAGCGTGGCATTGTGGTGGCGCAGGCGCAGCGCATAGCCGTCGGCGACGCCGCGCGCCTCGGCGACCTGATCGGCCGGCAGGTTGCGGGACGGCATCGGCACCTTGATCGATTTGCCCAGCATCGAGGGCGCGTCGGCAGTGAACGCCAGCTCCAGCTCGGGCTCGCGCGCGATCGCGCGCGCGGCGCCGCCCAGCACCTGGCGGAATGCTTCGATCGGAGAGGTTTCCGCCACGTCAGCTCCCCAGCTTGCCGAACTTGGCTTCGAACCCGGCGGTGTCGCCGGCCGCGAGATGCCCGGCCTGCTCGACCCAGCGGTCGCGCACAATGCGGCCTTGGAAATTGCCCATCCGCGCATCGACCGCATCGAGCGTACCGCCCGAGAGCGCGGCGAGCTGGTCGTAGCGGGTGATGCCCAGCGCATTCAGCTGCGACGCCGCCTTGGGGCCGAGGCCCTTGATCGTGGTCAGCGGATCGGGCGGACCCGCCGCCTCCGGGATCGCGACCGGGATCGCGTCCAGCGCCGCGGGCGGCACGGCCGCGATCGGATCGACCAGCCCTTCCGCCGCGAAGTTGGAAACGGCGGTCGGCTCGTCCGCCGTGCCGGGCAGCGCCTTCGTCCGCATCGTGCGAAGCAGCAGCACGACCGCCGCGACCGCGATCACGGCGGCGATCAGGAGAAGGGTGTTGGTATCCATCGGCGACCTTCAAGCTTAGCGGGGCGGTCCATAGACCATTTGAAGCTATGGTGTGAGCACCAAGGTGCGATAGCTGGCCGACATCAGTAGCCGCTGAGCAGCATATCGATCGCGTTGCCGATCGTCAGATCGTGCTGTCGGAGGGAGGCGACCCACTCCCGCAGCATGGTGGCCGGCACGCTCGCCGCAAACTGCGTCATCATCACATGATCTTCCCCGGCGACGCCGAAGACCGGATTGAGCCGTGCAGCGGGTGGCGGCGCCGTAGCAGCCGCAATGAGGGGAATGACGAAGCGCGTGTTGAGGCCGGACAGCAGGTCCGCCTGGCAGTCGAGCAGGCAGCCCCCGCCGTCGGGGTTTCGGTATATGTCGAACTTTGCCATCAGAATTGGCGATGGCGCGCGAGCGGCAGCCCGTGAGCCTCGACGAAGCGGTTGGAGGCGGCGATCGCCTGCTCATTCTCTGCCAGCCAGCGCTGGGCCCGCGTCTCCGCGATCTGCTCCAGCAGCCCGCGTTCGCAAGCGCGCGAGATATTGACGCCGAGGCTCCTGGCCTCTTCCAGCAAGGCGCCGTCCAGCGAGACGTTCGTAGCCTTTCGAATGGAAGAGACCGACGCGCGCGACATGGCAGACCTCCGGATCATGCGCATGTAATATGCGCATACCTGTCTTCCAGCAATCTAATATATGCCCAGCTCAGCTTGGCGGGAGTTGCCGCGCCACCGCGCGCCAGCCGATGTCGCGGCGGCAGAAGCCGGTCGGGAAATCGATCGCAGCCACCGCGCGGTAGGCCGCCGCCTGCGCCCGGGCGACGTCCGCGCCGGTGGCGGTGACGTTCAGCACGCGCCCGCCCGACGCCACCAGCCGGTCGCCATCGCGGCGCGTGCCGGCCTGGAACACGTGCGCGCCCGTCGCCTCGGCCGCGTCTATGCCGGTAATGGTGCCGCCCGTTTCGGGCGTGCCGGGATAGCCGTTCGCGGCCATCACCACCGCCAGCGCGGCGCACTCGGCCAGCTTCGGCGCTGATCGTTCCGCCAGTCGGCCCTCTGCGGCGGCGAGCAATAGGTCGAGCAGGTCGTCCTCCAGCCGCATCATCAGCACCTGGCACTCGGGATCGCCGAAGCGGACATTATATTCGATCAGCTGCGGCCCCTCGCTGGTCAGCATCAGCCCGGCATACAGCACGCCCCGATACGGCGTGCCCGCCGCCGCCATCGCGCGGATCGTCGGCTCGACGATCTTGGCGATCGTCCGCGCCTCCAGCTCCGGCGTGAAGATCGCGGCGGGGCTGTAGGCACCCATTCCGCCGGTGTTCGGGCCGGTGTCGCCGTCGCCCGCGCGCTTGTGATCCTGCGCCGATCCCAGCGGCACGATCGCCGCGCCATCGCTGATGGCGAAGAAGCTCACCTCCTCGCCGTGCAGGAACTGCTCGATCACCACCTCCGCGCCCGCGCCGCCGAAGCCGCCGCCGAACATGTCGGCCAAGGCCGCCTCCGCCTCGGCGCGAGTCTGCGCGATCACCACGCCCTTGCCGGCGGCGAGCCCGTCGGCCTTGATCACCACCGGCAGCCCGAATGCGTCCAGCACCGCCAGCGCATCGTCCGCGCACGCGAAGTGGCCGTAGGCGGCGGTGGGGATATTCTCCCGCGCGCACAGATCCTTGGTGAAGGCCTTCGATCCCTCCAGCCGCGCCGCCGCCGCGGTGGGCCCGAACGCCAGCACGCCGTTCTCCGCCAGCAGGTCGACCAATCCGTCGACCAGCGGCTGCTCCGGCCCGATCACGACCAGCCCGATCTTCTCGTCGCGCGCGAATGCCAGCACCGATTCCTTGTGCGCGTGGTCCAGCGCCACCAGCTCGGCATGCGCGGCGATCCCCGGATTGCCGGGTGCGGCGTACAGCTTGGTCAGCCGCGGCGATTGCGCGAGCTTCCACGCCAGCGCATGCTCGCGCCCGCCCGATCCCAGCAGCAGGACGTTCATGGCTTCCTTTCCGTACGACGCACCGGCGCGGCTGTTAGCCGAGGACATCCCCGGCGACAATTCGCCCGCGCTCTCCGTCTCCGAACTGTCCGGCGCGCTGAAGCGCGCGGTCGAGCGCGACTTTGGCCATGTCCGCGTGCGCGGCGAGATATCGGGGTGGAAGCGCGCCGCCTCCGGCCACTGCTACCTGACGCTGAAGGACGATTCCGCCTGCATCGACGGCGTGCTGTGGAAGCAGGCCGCGGGCGCGCTCCGCTTCCGCCCCGAGGACGGGATCGAGGTGATCGCGACCGGGCGCCTCACCACCTATCCCGGCCGGTCGCGCTACCAGATCGTGATCGAGCGGCTGGAGCTGGCGGGGCAGGGCGCGTTGATGGCGCTGCTAGACCAGCGCCGCCGGGCGCTCGCCGCCGAGGGGCTGTTCGATGCGGGGCGCAAGGTGGCGCTGCCCTATCTGCCGCGCGTCATCGGGGTCGTCACCTCGCCCACCGGTGCTGTGATCCGCGACATCCTCCACCGTCTGGCCGATCGCTGCCCGACGCGCGTGATCGTGTGGCCGGTGGCGGTGCAGGGGGAGGGGGCAGCAGCGCAGATCGCAGCGGCCATGCGCGGGTTCGACGGGCGCAAGCCGGGCGGCGCCATCCCTCGGCCCGATCTGGTGATCGTGGCGCGCGGCGGCGGCTCGATCGAAGATCTGTGGGCGTTCAACGAGGAGGAGGTGGTCCGCGCCGTCGCCGGCTGCACGATCCCGATCATCTCCGCGGTCGGCCACGAGACCGACACGTCGCTGTGCGATTTCGCCGCCGACGTGCGCGCGCCGACCCCTACCGCCGCCGCCGAGATCGCGGTGCCGGTGCGCGCCGACCTGATCGCGACCCTGCGCGACCTGGGCAACCGCACCGCCCGCTGCGCCAACCGCTACCGCGATCATGCCGCCGAGCGGCTGGCGGTGGTGGCGCGGCGGCTGCCGAAGCGCGAGGCATTGCTCAGCCCCCAGCGGCAGAAGCTGGATGAGCTGGGCGAGCGGCTGCCCCGCGCGCTGGGACGCCGGCTGGCGGTGGCGCGGGGCGACCTGGCGAAGGCGTCGGGTGCGCTCAGGCCACGGCTGCTCCAGTCGAAGGTGGAGCGGGGCAAGGAGCGGCTGATTGCCGTCAAGTTGCGGCGCGGATTGATCGATGTCCGCATCGCCGACGGCCGCGCCCGGCTCGACCGCCTGTGGCGGCTGGCTGCGCAGCTGCATCCCGACAAGCCGCTCGAGCGCGGCTATGCCCGGATCGAGCGGCGGCAGGGCGGGGTGGTCGCCAGCGCTTCCGCCGCGCGGGCGGCGGGCGCGCTGATGCTGCACTTCGCCGATGGCGCGGTGCCGGCGCGGGTTGAGCGGGCCACATCCGCAGCCTATGATGCGGACAAACCCGCGCAGCCCAAATTGCTGTGACGGCCGCGCTGCCCGAAAGGCCCGAACGATGCTGATGTCCCAGGGCGGGCGACCCGCCAAGCTCCACTATATGGCAAACAATTTCCGCCTGCTCTCGGCCGGCGACCATGTGCTGTGCGCGGTCACCGGCGAGAAGATCCCGCTCGACCAGCTGCGCTACTGGAGCGTCGCGCGGCAGGAACCCTATTCCACCGCGGAGCTTTCGGTGAAGGCCGAACTCCGGAAGTGAACCCGCGCGGCACGCTGGCGCTGGTCGCGGTCGGCGTGCTGACCGGAAGCTGCGCGGCGATCCCGCAGAGCGCTCCGCCGGCCGCGCGACATTCGCCACCGCCGCCGCCACCGGCTCCGCCCATTGTGGACACGCTTCCAAGGGCGGAGGATGAGGAGTTCGGACCCTTGCAGGGCAACGTCACGCAGGGCGGTCTGGCCCGCGGGGTAGCTCCGGAAAGAGCAGTTTCGCTGACGATTGACGGTGTGCCAGTATCACGCGCGCCGGATGGGACATTCCTCATTGCCTTTGGGCGCGATGCGGCTGGCACAGCCGTTCTTGAAGCCAGGCTTAATGATGGTCGCCTGAACCGCCAGACCCTCACCGTCGCCCCGCGCCAGTGGGACATCCAGTCGCTCCCCACCTTGCCCAAGGGCACCAAGCCCACCCCCGAATTCCTACGCCGCCGGGCGGGCGAGCTCGCCCAGATCAACGCCGCGCGCCGCCAGCATTAGGATAGCGACGGCTGGCGGCAGCGCTTCCAATGGCCGGCGATCGGCCGGATCAGCGGCGTGTTCGGATCGCAGCGCATCTATGCCGGCGAGCCCGGCTCGCCCCACGCCGGCGTCGATATCGCGCGGCCCACCGGCACGATCGTGGGTTCGCCCGCGGACGGCGTGGTGGTGCTGGCGGCGGCCGCGCCATTCACGCTGGAGGGCAACCTGCTGATGATCGATCACGGCATGGGGCTGGTCTCGGCCTTCCTCCACCTCTCGCGGATCGACGTGAAGCCGGGCGATCATGTGCTGCGCGGCCAGCCGGTCGGCGCGATCGGCATGACCGGTCGCGCCACCGGCCCCCACCTCCACTGGGCGATGAGTCTCGGCCAGACCAAGATCGACCCTCAGCTCGTCGCCGGGCCGATGCCGGGCGGTTAGGGCGCCGTTTAGTTCTGACGTTGGACGCGGATAGCGATCCCGCCATTAATGTTGGCGAAATAGCTGCCCAGCGCGGCCTTGCGGATGTGGATTTTCTTGCCGGCAGCGGGATCGCCCGGAAGCTCGCGCGTGTCCGTCTGCAGCCATTTCGCACCGTCGGCCAAGACCATCACCCAGTGCCCGTCAGATCCTCGATAGGCGCGACCGATCGTGGTCTCGATCTCGGTGAAGCCCTCGCCCTTCTCCTCGGCATCCTTCGCGCCACCGTCCAGGATGGCCAAGTTGGGCAGCGTAAGCCCGAACAGCGACCGACGCGCCGCGCGCACCTGCGCCCGATCGACCACGACCACGTCACGCTTCGCCTCCGCCTGATCGAGCGCCGCGACCTGCGCGTCGAAACAAGCCAGCCGCTGCGTGGGCTCGGCTATGGCACGGCAGTCGATCA
>CAXUMU010000034.1:5946-6641 GCA_964252145.1 uncultured Sphingomonadaceae bacterium | reverse complement strand
TCGATCAGCTTTTGAAACACAGCGGCGCGTGGGCCGGCCCGGTCGGCGGCGAGACTGGCGCACGGTGAGAATATACCCAGCGCTGCAGCCACCGCAACTATCGACCAAATCCGCATTCTCACGCTCCCCATTTGTGTCGTCGCTGCTATAGCGCAGCGTGATAGCCGTCTGTCACAGCGGCGTTATCCGGTAGCACACCTGTGGCGCAGATGTAACAGTATCGAAACAACGCACATCCGCACCTGAACGCCAGCTTTACAGTTCTGCGCCCGATAATGCATCAGCCGCATCATGCCGAAACGTGGCGCGACCGCGCTAACAGCATCGCTGCCCATTACGGTTAGCCGGGCTTGGGTACCCGCTGACCGTTCTAAAAAAGGGACCGCCAAGTGACCGACACCATCAAGTTTGCGAGCCTTGCCCGGTTCGGATGTGGCGCTGCATCGTTCGCGATGGGCGTCGCCATGCTCAGCGGCACCGCGTTCGCGCAGGATGCCGCCGCCGCTGCCGCCGGCCCCGCCGCGGCTACCAGCGCCGCTGCGGCCCCAGAAGGCGTGGCCGGCGCGCCGGCCGGTTCGCCATCCGCCGCCGGCGACGCGGCGGACAACGATCAGAATGTTATCGTCGTAACCGGTTCGCGCATCGCGCGTCCGGCGCTGGAGCAGGCCAGCCCGCTCGCGGTGGTGAGCGCGGCC
>CAXUMU010000034.1:0-5936 GCA_964252145.1 uncultured Sphingomonadaceae bacterium | reverse complement strand
GCTGAACGACATTCCGCAGGTGACCGGATCGACCACCGGCGCGTCCAACAATCCAGGCGGCGGCGTCGCCACCGTCAACCTGCGCGGCCTCGGCTCGCAGCGCACCCTCGTTCTCGTCGATGGCCGGCGCTACATCAACTACGATCCCAAGCAGACGGTCGATCTGAACACCATCCCGGCGGCGCTCGTCGAGCGTGTCGATGTCGTGACCGGCGGCCGGTCGGCCGTTTATGGTTCGGACGCGATCTCCGGCGTGGTCAACTTCATCACCAAGCGCAACTTCGAAGGGTTCGAGGGCAACGCGTCCTACCAGCTCAGCGAGCAGGGCGACGGCCCCGGCAAGAATGTCAACGCCACGATTGGCGCCAATTTCGGCGGCGACAAGCAGGGTAACGTTGTCGCGTTTGTGGATTATTACAAGCGCGGGGCAATCTTCGCAAACCAACGCACGGCGACCCGCTTCTCCTACACCGATAACGGCGACGGCACGCTCAACCCGATGGGCGGATCGTCAAGCATCCCGGCGTTCCGCTTCTCGGCAGGTTCCGGCGCGCTTGCTACCGGCAACCGGCGGTTTGACGACAACGGCAACATCGTGCCGTACAGCGCGACGAACGATCTGTATAACTTCGGTGCCGTCAATTATCTGCAGGTGCCGCAGGAACGTTTCCTGGGTTACACCAAGGCCTATTACGAGATCAGCGACAACTTCAAGCCGTACATTGAAGGCCAGTTCATCAACAACCGCGTGCTGAACCAGCTCGCTCCGACACCGGTGGGCAATACCACCGCCTATCGAGGCGGCACTCTGGGCAGCCAGTTGCAGGTGCAGGTCAATTCGCCGTTCATCGCGGCGGCGTCGCAGGCGACGCTGCGCGCCATCGATACAGCCGATACGACGCCCAATGACGGATACGTCAACATCACTTCGTTCGGCCGCCGTTTCCTCGAGACGGGCCCGCGCATCAGCAACGACGAACGCAACGCGTTCCGCGTCCTTGCCGGCATGGAAGGCGATATCGCCGGCGGCTGGTCGTATAACGGCTATTACTCCTATTCGCGCACCAAGGACTCGCAGGTCCAGGACGGTAACATCGGCATCACGGCGCTGCTGAATTCGGTGAAGACCGCGTTCCAGAGCGGCGCGACGATCAGTCCGTTCCCGATCGCCGGCGCGGCTGGCGGCGGCACGCTCGTTTGCGCCGATGCTGCAGCGCGCGCGGCCGGCTGCGTGCCATCGAACATCTTCGGTGCCGGCAAGGTCAGCACCGCCGCCGCGACCTACATCGCGATCCGTGCGCAGAATCAGACCGTCGCGTCTGAGAGCGTCGCGTCGTTCGCCCTCACCAACAGCAATCTGTTCGATATCGGCGCCGGTGGCGTCGGCGTCGCGCTGGGCGTCGAATATCGCAAAGAGAGTGCCGAGTTCGTCCCCGATACCTTCCTGTCCTCGGGCGACGTGGCCGGCTTCAACGCCGCCAAGCCGACCTCGGGCAGCTATGACCTGACCGAGTTCTTCGGCGAGGTGAACGTGCCGCTGCTGTCGGACTTGGCGTTCGCCAAAAAGCTCGAACTGAACGGCGCGGCGCGTTATTCGATGTATTCGAACGCGGTGAAGAACGTGTTTACGTGGACCGGCGGCGTGATCTATCAGCCGATCCGGGAGCTGACGCTGCGCGGCCAATATTCGCGCGCGATCCGCGGCCCGAACGTCAACGAGCTCTTTCAGGGTACGACCAACAACTTCGCCGGCGCGGTCGATCCCTGCCAGGCGGCTGGTGCGCTCACCAACGCGACGTTGCGCGCGCTGTGCGTCTCCACCGGGGTGCCGGCCGCGGTGGTCGGCACCAAATATGGCAGCGGCGGCACCTCGTTCAACACGCTGCAGGGCGGCAACCCGAACCTGCGGGAAGAGAAGGCGAAGACCTACACCTTCGGCGGCATCTTCCAGCCGGGCTTCATTCGCAACTTCGCGATCACGGTAGACTACTACAACATCAATATCTCGAATTACATCAGCACGGTCGGTACGCAGAACATCGTCAATGCCTGCTACACCTTCAATGTGGCGCAGTATTGTGGCCAGATTCGCCGTGCCTCGACCGGCGAGTTCGAGAGCTTCACTGATACCAACGTCAATGCCGGCGCCCTCAAGACTCATGGTATCGACTTCGGTGCTACGTTCGGCGTACCGCTGCAGTTCGGTCTGCTGGGCGAGGAGAGCAAGCTGTCGCTTCGCTACAATGGTTCGTACCTGATGAAGTTCGCCTTCACGCCGGTCGTTGGCCTGCCGCTCACCAACCAGTGCGCCGGCCGCTTCGGCCGGAACTGCTCGCAGAACGTAACGAGCGGCACGACGCCCAAATATCGTCATGCGGTGCGCACGAGCTACGCCGACGGCGGCCTCAATGCGTCCGTTCAGTGGCGCTACATCGGCAAGGTCCGCGATGACGACGACACGGCGTTGTACGGTTTGGAGAACATCAAGGCGGTCAACTATTTCGATGCTTCGCTGGGCTTCGACGTCAATGACCATTTCGGCCTGACCCTTGCCGTTTCCAACGTCTTCAACAAGGGTTTCCAGCCGGGCGCTTCGGTGCAGCAAGGCGGTAACGTCGAGCAGTCGAATACCTATCCGGAGACCTACGACGTGCTTGGCCGCTATTTCTCGATCAGCGGCAAGGTTCGCTTCTGATTGATCGGCTTACAACAGACATCCTTGGCGGGCGGAGAGCGATCTCCGCCCCCCTTCATTTGGTGTGGCTTCTCAGCCAGCCCGTGATCGATAGCCGCGGCGCGCCGGCGGAGGTCGCGACCGCGCTGACGGAATGGCGTTGCGGCACGCCAAACAAGGTCAACGCGTTGAAACCGGGTGCGAAGCCGGCTACCGCATCGCCCGCGTCGTGGAAGAGCAAGAGCCCGCCCCAGTCGACCCGCCACGCGGGCGTGAGGCTCAGCACATAGGCGGCGCGGCGGTTCTTGCCCGTGACGTCGTCGTCATGCTCGGTCAGGAAGTGGCCGGGACCGTAACTGGTCGCCTGCGCGTCGGCATAGTCGATGTCGGCGATGCCGGTGACGCGGCGGAACCAGGCGATTGCCGCGGGTGAGTTGAGGAAGTTGGCGAAAGTTTCCAGCACCGAACTGCCACGCTCGGCCGGATCGTCCGCGACCCGGATCGATTCGTAGCGATACTGGAAGCCGTGGCGTGCCGCTTCGATTACCGCTGCATCGATTTTCGCGCGCTGGGCGAAATCGAGCGAAGCCTGCCCGGCGCGGTCGATCTCGAAAGTCTTGTCGCCGCCGTTCAGCACCAGCTTCCACGCCTCGCTCGCGGCAAGTTCGGCGTGGAGGCGGGCAGCGGACAAGTCGGTCAGGAACGGCCGAACGCGCAGCCGACGGTTCGCGCGGAACGATGGGGCGAGGCTGGCAGCCTCGCCCGCTCCGGCCAGTGCAAAGGTGTCGCTCCCCCTCACGCGACCTTCAGCGCCAGCTTGCCGTCGCCCTCGTCGACATCGACCACGCTCCCGTCCGGTACTTCTCCGCGCAGGATCGCGTCGGCCAGCGGGTTTTGCAGGTAGGTCTGCACCGCGCGCTTCAGCGGCCGCGCGCCGTAGACCGGATCGTAGCCGACCCGGCCCAGCCACGCGCGCGCCGCATCGGTGAGGCTGAGCGCCACCTTGCGGTCCTTCAGCAGCCGCTGCACGCGGCCGACCTGGATGTCGACGATCGGGCCCATATGCGCCTGCCCCAGCCGGTGGAACAGCACGATCTCGTCCAGCCGGTTGAGGAATTCCGGGTGGAAATGCGCGCGCACCACCTCCATCACCTGCGGCTCAACCGCCTCGACATCCTGATCCTCGGCGAGGTTGGCGATATACTGGCTGCCCAGGTTCGAGGTGAGGATGATCAAAGTGTTCGAGAAATCGACCGTGCGGCCCTGGCCGTCGGTCAGCCGCCCGTCGTCCAGCACCTGGAGCAGGACGTTGAACACGTCGGAATGCGCCTTTTCGACCTCGTCGAACAGGATCACCTGATAGGGCCTGCGCCGCACCGCCTCGGTCAGCACGCCGCCTTCCTCATAGCCGACATAGCCCGGCGGCGCACCGATCAGGCGGGCGACGGAATGCTTCTCCATGAACTCGCTCATGTCGATCCGCACCATCGCCGCATCGTCGTCGAACAGGAAGCCGGCGAGCGCCTTGGTCAGCTCGGTCTTGCCGACGCCGGTCGGCCCCAGGAACAGGAACGAGCCGAGCGGGCGGTTCGGATCCTGCAGTCCCGCACGCGAGCGGCGGACGGCGGAGGCGACCGCGGCGATCGCATGCGACTGGCCGATCACGCGCTTGCCCAGCGCCTCTTCCATGTGGAGGAGCTTCTCGCGCTCGCCCTCCAGCATCTTGTCGACCGGAATGCCGGTCCAGCGCGAGACGATGCCGGCGATGTCCTCGCTGGTCACCTCCTCGCGCAGCATCGCGCCCGCCGACGCGGCCTCCGCCTCGGCCAGCTGGCGCTCCAGCCCGGGGATGACGGCATAGGACAGCTCGCCGGCGCGGCCGAACTCGCCCTGGCGCTGCGCCTGCTCCAGCTCCACGCGCGCGGCGTCGAGCTGCTCCTTCAGCTTGGCCTCGGCGTTGATCTTCTCCTTCTCCGCCTGCCAGCGGGTGGTGAGCTCGGCCGACTGCTGCTCCAGCTCGGCCAAGTCGTATTCCAGCGCGCCGAGCCGGTCCTGGCTCGCGCGGTCCGTCTCCTTCTTCAGCGCCTCGCGCTCGATCTTGAGCTGGATCACGCGGCGGTCGAGCGCCTCGATTTCCTCGGGCTTGCTCTCCACTTCCATCCGCAGCCGGCTGGCGGCCTCGTCCATCAGGTCGATCGCCTTGTCGGGCAGGAAGCGGTCGGTGATGTAGCGGTTCGAGAGCGTCGCCGCGGCGACAAGCGCACCGTCGGTGATGCGCACGCCGTGGTGGAGTTCGTACTTCTCCTTGAGGCCGCGCAGGATCGAGACGGTGTCCTCCACCGTCGGCTCGCCCACGAACACCGGCTGGAAGCGCCGCTCGAGCGCCGCGTCCTTCTCGATATATTTGCGGTACTCGTCGAGCGTGGTGGCGCCGATGCAGTGCAGCTCGCCGCGCGCGAGCGCGGGCTTCAGCAGGTTGCCGGCGTCCATCGCCCCCTCGGACTTGCCCGCGCCGACCAGCGTGTGCATCTCGTCGATGAAGAGGATGATCTGGCCGTCGGCGCCCTTGACCTCGTCGAGCACGCCCTTCAGCCGCTCCTCGAACTCGCCGCGATACTTCGCGCCGGCGATCAGCGCGCCCATGTCGAGCGCCATCAGCCGCCGGTCCTTGATTCCGTCGGGCACGTCGCCGTTGACGATGCGCAGCGCGAGGCCCTCGGCGATCGCGGTCTTGCCGACGCCGGGCTCGCCGATCAGCACGGGATTGTTCTTGGTGCGGCGGGCGAGCACCTGGATGGTGCGGCGAATCTCCTCGTCGCGGCCGATCACCGGATCGAGCTTGCCGTCCTTCGCCGCCTGGGTGAGGTCGCGGGTGAACTTCTTCAGCGCATCGTAGCGGTCCTCGGCGGACGCGGTGTCGGCGGTGCGGCCGCCGCGCAGATCGTTGATCGCCTTGTTGAGCGCATCCGCCTTCACTCCCGCGAGGCCAAGCGCCTTGCCGGCGGCGGTGGTGGTGGCGAGCGTGAGCGCGATCAGCATCCGCTCGACGGTGACATAGCTGTCGCCGGCCTTCTGCGCGACCTGCTCGGCTGCATCCAGCACGCGGATGCTGTCATTGTCGAAGCTCGGCTGAGCCTGCGCCCCGCCGCCGCTGACCGCCGGGTGCTTGGCCAGCGCCGCATCGGTCTCGCGCAGCGCGACCGCCGGGTTGCCGCCGGCGGCCTTGATCAGGCCGGACGCCATGCCCTGCTCGTCCACCCGC
>CAXUMU010000033.1:6095-17416 GCA_964252145.1 uncultured Sphingomonadaceae bacterium | reverse complement strand
TCGATCGCGTCCTGGTCGCCCAGCCAGTCCGATCCCTTGACGGTATCGTACATGTGCCAGGTCCAGTGATCAGGCGTGTTGTTGCCGAGACTGGCGGCGATCCCGCCTTGGGCGGCAACCGTGTGGCTGCGCGTCGGGAACACCTTGGTGATGCAGGCGGTGCGCAGGCCCGCCTCCGCGCAGCCCATCGTGGCGCGCAGGCCCGATCCGCCGGCCCCGACGACCACCGCGTCATAGACATGGTCGATGATCTGGTAGGCTGCGGGCATCAGGCGACGACTCCCCCGAAGGCGATCTTGAGGATGGCGAAGATGGCCAGAGCGGCGGCGGCGATCGTGTAGAAATTCAGCAGCACGATCGCGACGATGCGGCTCTGATCGTGCTGATAATCCTCGATCACCACCTGCAGCCCCATGCGGAAATGCCAGAAGGTGTTCGCCACCAGCAGGATCAGCGGCACTGCGACCAGCGGCGACTGCATCCACTGCACGACCATCTTGTGGCTGAGCGACGGCAGCCGCAGCAGCGACAGCACGAACCACAACAGCAGCAGGATGTTGCCGCCCGCGGTGAGCCGCTGCATCCACCAATGGTGCGCGCCGGTCTTGGCGGAGCCCAAGCCCCGGACGCGGCCGATGCCGGTACCCGTTCCCATCAGTGCCTCGTCAGGATGGCGGCCCAGACCAGCAGCGTCGCCAGGATCGATCCGGCGATGGTGGCCATGGCCCAGGTCTTGTTGATGCGCAGCTCGTAGCCGGCGCCGGTATCCAGCACCAGGTGGCGGATGCCGGAGAACATGTGCTGGAAGAACGCCCAGGTGAGGCCCAGCCCCACCAGCCGCGCGAGCAGGTTCGCCGCCCGCCCGCCGGCGCCGCCATCGGCTGCGTTGACCGCATAATAATAGAAGGTCGCATAGGCATCGGGCCCCATCGCGGCGGCGACCAGCCACCAAACGAACAGGATCGTGCCGCCGATCGCGAGCGCCGATCCGGTCACGCGGTGCAGGATCGAGACCAGCATGTGCGGGCCCCATTTCCAGATGCTCAGATGCGGTGAGAGCGGACGTGTCCGTTCGCGCGCCATGGTTCCCCCTGAATTCCGGACCGGCGCCTGCTTTACCCTGTCCGCCGCGCCATGCAACCCGCCTGCCCGGTGTCGGTCGTGTCATGGAACAGGGCGCGCAGCGCGATCGTTCCAGCGCCGGATCAATTACGAAGGAGAATGGGTCATGTTCGCCAGAAGCATCCTCTGCGCCGCCGCGCTCGTCGTCGCTGCGCCGGCTTTCGCGCAGGCGACCGTGCCCAATCCGTCCCCCGCGCCCGAGGCCCCGGTGGACCGCGGCTACGACAAGGACACGCCGAAGAGCCAGGCGATCAACGCGCAGGAAGCGCCGGTCACCCGCGCACTGAACAACACCGTCGATCAGGCGACGACGGTCGACGCCGTCGGTGCGCAGATGGATCAGCAGCAATATCAGGAGGATCTCGCCGCCTATCACGATGCGGTGATGGCCAACCATGCCGATGCGATGAAGGACCAGCGCCGCTTCGACCGCCAGCAACGCGCCTATGCCGATGCGATGGCCCAGTGGCGCGCGCAGACCGACGCCTGCAACAAGGGCAAGCTGAAGGCGTGCAAGCTGCCCACGCCCAACCCGGCGGACTATTATTGAGCGTCGTTTCCCCCAGCCTCGGACACGTGATAGATCATAAGCATGACGCGGCAGGAAGCTTTGGCATTGCCCCGGTTGGCGAAGCTGCGCGTGCAGGATTTCTTCCTGCTCGAAGAGGCGGGCGCGTTTGAACAATATGCGCGAACCGAGCTGATCGACGGAGAAATCTGGGTCGTGAACGCCATCCATAGCCGGCATGCTCGCGCGCACGCCCAGCTTACCGGCGAGTTGTGGGTCGCGTCGAAGGGGCTGGGGCTTCCGCTCACGTTGTACAACTCTCCTTCAACCCAGCTTTCGAGCGACTCGCTTCCCGAACCCGACATCGCTCTTGCTGACCCGGATGACGCCCGGATCCTGTCGGGGGCAAAGTTGAGGCTGGCGATAGAAATATCCGATTCCACGCTGGAAATGGATATGGGCCGCAAGTTGCGCCTGTACGCCGCTCACGCGATTCCCGAATATTGGGTGATCGACTTGGAAGGACGCCGTATTCACCAGATGTGGGCGCCAGAGGGCGAAGGTTATTCTGAGTGCGGCGAACTGGCATTCGGCGAACGGATTGGCGCGGCCACTATCAAAGGGCTGTACGTTCCAACGGACGCCCTGTGACAGTCGCCGCGCGTTCGTGCGGACTTCGTTACCAAGGCTAGTCGGCGGCGCCCTATCGCGGACGGACCGATCAGCTCAACATCCTGGCTGGGTACTCGAAACTTCCGTGCCATCGGTCCGGCCGTGATGTTGGCCGAAAGACTCCGCTACCGCGTCAGCTTCTTATACGTCCCCGCGCCCGGACGATCCGCCGCGTCGCCCAGGCGGCGGCGCTTGTCCTCCTCGTAGGAATCGAAATTGCCTTCAAACCATTCGACGTGGCCGTCGCCCTCGAACGCCAGGATGTGCGTCGCGAGGCGATCGAGGAAGAAGCGGTCGTGGCTGATCACCACCGCGCAGCCGGCGAAATTCTCCAGCGCCTCCTCCAGCGCGCGCAGCGTCTCGACGTCGAGGTCGTTGGTCGGCTCGTCGAGCAGCAGGACGTTGCCGCCCTCCTTCAGCATCTTGGCCATGTGGACGCGGTTGCGCTCGCCGCCGGATAGCTGGCCGACCTTCTTCTGCTGGTCCGGCCCCTTGAAGTTAAACGCGCCGACATAGGCGCGCGTCGACATCTCGAACTTGCCGACCGTCATCAGGTCGTGCCCGCCGGAGACTTCCTCCCAGACGTTCTTGGTACCGTCCAGCCTGTCGCGCGACTGGTCGACATAGCCCAGCCGCACGGTGGGGCCGATATCGACCTCGCCCGCGTCGGGCGTCTCCTGGCCGGTGATCAGCCGGAACAGCGAGGTCTTGCCCGCGCCGTTGGGTCCGATCACGCCGACGATGCCGCCGGGCGGCAGCATGAAGCTCAGATCGTCGAACAGCTTCTTGTCGCCATAGGCCTTGGACAGGCCCTTCGCCTCGATCACCTTGCCGCCCAGCCGGCTGGGCGTTTGGATGACGATTTGCGCCTTGCCGGGCGCGCGGTTGTTCTGCTTCTCGACCAACTCGTCGAACGCGCGGATGCGCGCCTTGGACTTGGTCTGTCGCGCCTTGGGCGTCTGGCGGATCCATTCGAGCTCGTCGCGGATCGCCTTCTGGCGGCCCGCATCCTCGCGCTCCTCCTGCTCCATCCGCTTGGACTTGGCTTCCAGCCAGGCGGAGTAGTTGCCTTCGAACGGGATGCCGCGGCCGCGATCCAGCTCCAGCACCCAGCCGACGACATTGTCGAGGAAGTAGCGGTCGTGCGTCACGAGGATGACGTTGCCGGCATATTCCTTGAGGTGATTCTCCAGCCAGGCGACGCTTTCGGCGTCAAGATGGTTGGTCGGCTCGTCGAGCAGCAGGATCTCGGGCTTCTCGAGCAGCAGCTTGGTGAGCGCCACGCGGCGCTTCTCGCCGCCCGACAATTGCTCGACCCCGGAATCGGCCGGCGGGCAGCGCAGCGCCTCCATCGCGATCTCCAGCTGGTTGTCGAGCGTCCAGCCGTCGACCGCGTCGATCTTCTCCTGGAGGACGCCCATCTCCTCCAGCAGCTTGTCGAAGTCCGTATCGTCCTTCGGATCGCCCATCTCGGCGGAGATCGCGTTGAACCGCTCGACGAGGTCGGCGACCTCGCGCACGCCGTCCATCACATTCTCCTTGACCGTCTTGGCCGGGTCGAGCTGCGGCTCCTGGCTGAGATAGCCGACGCGGTAGTTCTCCGCCGCCCACGCCTCGCCGGAGAATTCCTTGTCGTAGCCGGCCATGATCTTCATCAGCGTCGACTTGCCGGCGCCGTTCACGCCGATGATCGCGATCTTGGTTCCGGGCAGGAACTGCAGGTTGATGTTGTTGAGGACGGGCTTGTTGGCGCCCGGAAAGGTCTTGGTCAGGCCCTTCATCACGTAGCTGTACTGCACGGCCATCGGCTGTGGTCTCCGGGTCACGAACGCTGCTGAAATCGGTGGGCGACGCCCTAACCGAGCGTCCCTTCCTTGGCAAACATGGGGATGACGCCCTAGGCTTTCCAGCATGAAGACAATGATGATCCTCGCGGGCACGGCCGTGCTTGCGGCAGCCACCCCCCTCGCAGCCCATCTGCCCCCTGCTCCACCACTGTCGCCGGCGATGCTGCGCGATGCGGCGCTTAAGGACGATGTCGCCTGGAACATCGTCGAAGGGCTGACGACCGAGGTCGGCCAGCGCCTTGCCGGCACCGAAGCCGAGGCGCGGGCGCGGGACTGGGCGGTGGTCAGGTTGAAGGCGCTCGGCTTTGCCAACGTCCATGTCGAGCCGTTCGACATGCCGGTGTGGGTGCGCGGCGCCGAGAGCGCGGAGATCGTGTCGCCGTTTCCGCAGAAGCTGGTCGTCGCAGCACTGGGCAACAGTGCCGCGACGCCCGAGGCGGGCATCACCGCGCCGGTGGTCGCCTTCTCCTCGCTCGACGCGCTGATCGCCGCCGATCCCGCCAGCGTGCGCGGCAGGATCGTGTTCCTGACGCACCGGATGGGGCCGACGCAGGACGGCTCCAGCTACGGCCCGTTCGGCAATGTTCGCCGGCTCGGCCCGAACGAGGCGGCGAAGAAGGGCGCGGCGGCGATCGTGATCCGCTCGGTCGGCACCGATCACCACCGCAACCCGCATACCGGCGTGCAGGTCTTCGCCAACGGCGTGACCCCGATCCCGGCGGGCGCGCTGACCGTCCCCGATGCCGAGCAGCTCGAGCGCATCCTTTCGCGCGGCAAGCCCGTGACGATGCACCTGACGCTCACGCCGCGGATGACCGGCGTGCACCAGTCCGGCAACGTCGTCGCGGAGGTGCCCGGGCGTGATCCCAAGGCCGGGATCGTGCTCATCGGCGGCCATCTCGACAGCTGGGATCTCGGCACCGGCGCGATCGACGACGGTGCCGGCGTCGCGATCACCACCGCCGCGGCCAAGCGCATCCTGGATGCGGGCAAGCCGATGCGCACGATCCGGCTGGTGTGGTTCGGCGCGGAGGAGGAAGGCGGCTTCGGCGGCAATGCCTACCGCGACCGCCACAGCAACGAGAAGCATGTGATCGCCGCCGAATCCGATTTCGGCGCGGACCGGGTATGGCGGCTCGACACGCGCTTCGGCGATGCCGCCGCGCCGCTCGCCAAGGCGATCGCGAGCGCTCTGCTGCCGCTGGGCATCGCCCGCGGCGACAACGATGCGCACGGCGGATCGGACGTCGGCCCGATCGCGGCGGCCAGCCTGGTCCCGGTGATCGACCTGCGCCAGGACGGGACGCGCTATTTCGATATCCATCACACGCCCGACGACACGCTCGACAAGATCAATCCCGAGCAGCTCCGCCAGAACGTCGCGGCCTGGACGGCGATGCTCGCGGTCGCCGCGAACGGCCCCGAGGCGCCGCAACCCACCGCCGCGGGCGAGTGAGCGTCGCCGCGGCGCCGCCGATTGCGGCCCGGGGGTTCCGGTGCGATAGGGCGGCTGGGGCGCCATCCGGCGGGCGGGGTTGTGTGATTAGGTCCAGGTCGATCCTGCTTGCCGCACTGCCGCTCGCGCTGCTCGGCCCGGTCGCGGCATCCGCGCAGGACCTGCAGGACCGCACGCGCTCCCAGCCGGCCGCGCTCGACGTGCCGACGCCGGCGAACGACCAGGAGGTCACGTTCAGCGCGGCGCAGCTGGACTATGATCAGAACAGCCAGCTCGTCACCGCGACCGGCGCGGTGCGGATGCTGCGCGCCGGCAACCGGCTGAGCGCCGACAAGGTGGTGTGGGACCGCACGACGGGCAAGGTCCGCGCCGAGGGCCATGTGATCGTCACCAATCCCGGCGGCGACACCGCTTACGCCGACAGCGGCGAACTGACCGACACGCTGAAGGACGGCGTGATCGACAATCTGCTGCTCGTGCTGGAGGATGGCGGCCGGCTCGCGGCGGATCATGGCACGCGCGTGGACGGCGTCACCACGCTGGACAAGGCCGCCTACACGCCCTGCGCGGTGGTGGACGGCGACGGCTGCCCGAAGAATCCGCTGTGGAAGATCACCGCGGTGCGCGTCGTCCACGATCCGAAGCGCCACCGCATCTTCTACAAGGATGCCGAGCTCAGCCTGTTCGGCGCGACCGTGATGTGGCTGCCCACCTTCTCGCACCCGGATGGATCGGGCGGCGGCGGCTGGGGCCTGCTCGTCCCCGACGTCAAACTCAGCCATACCAACGGCTTCGAGGTGGGGCTGCCTTATTACCTGCTGCTGGCGCCCAATCGCGACCTGACGATCACGCCGCATTTCTACAGCAAGGTGCTGCCCGGCATCGAGGCGGACTACCGGCAGCTCACCTCGCTCGGCGCGTACGAGATTTCGGGCTTCCTGACCTACGGCTCGCGGCTGCCGGCGTCGCTCGGCCAGTCTTCGACGACGGGGGATCAGGATCGCGGCCCTCGCGGCTATCTGGACGCTCACGGGAAGTTCCAGCTCGACTCCAATTGGAGCGTCAGCGGATCGCTTCGCGTGACGACCGACAAGACGTTCCTCCGCCGCTACGACATCTCCAACGACGATCGGCTGCGCACCTCGGTCGTCGTCGAGCGGATCGACGAGGACAGCTATCTCTCGATTGCGGGCTGGGCGGTGCAGTCGCTCCGCGCGACCGACACGCAGAGCCAGCAGCCGATCGCGCTGCCCGCGATCGACTATCGCCGCCGGATCGACGATCCGCTGCTGGGCGGCAAGATCGAGCTGCAACTGAACAGCCTGGCGATCCTGCGGACCGAGGGGCAGGATACGCAGCGCGCCTTCGCGGGCGCACGCTGGGACATGCGCACCTACACCCCGCTCGGCCAGGAAGTGACGTTCACCGCCTACGGCCGGCTGGACGCGTATCACACCAGCAACGTCGCCGACACGCTGACCGTCGCCTATCGCGGCGACCGCGGCTGGAGCGGGCGTGCGATCGGCGCGCTGGCGGTCGACATGCGCTGGCCGTTCGCGGGGGATTTCCTGGGCGGCACGCAGATGATCACGCCGCGCGTCCAGCTCGTCGCGACGCCGCGCGCCGCCAATCTGCGCATCCCGAACGAGGATGCGCGCGCCGTCGACCTGGAGGATTCCAACCTCTTCGCGCTCAATCGCTTCCCCGGCTACGATCGCTGGGAGGATTCGAGCCGGGTCACCTACGGCGTGGAATGGGCGGTCGATCTGCCCCGCCTCTCGGTGCGCACGATCATCGGCCAGAGCTACCGGCTGAACGACAAGGCGACGATCCTGCCGGTCGGCACCGGCCTGTCGGACCGGCAGTCGGACATCGTGGGGCGCACCACGATCAAATATGGCCGGCTGATCGAGATCGTCCACCGCTACCGGCTCGACAAGAGCACGCTCGGCATCCGCCGCAACGAATTCGACGCGACCGTGGGCAACAACAAGACCTACGTGACGGCCGGCTATCTCCGGCTCAACCGCGACATCGATCAGGCGATCGAGGATCTGCGCGACCGCGAGGAGATCCGGCTGGGCGGCCGCATCCAGCTGGCGCGCCACTGGTCGCTGTTCGGATCGACCACGATCGACCTGACCGACCGCGCCGAGGATCCGCTGACCCTGGCCGACGGGTTCGAGCCGGTGCGTCACCGCGTGGGCGTGCAGTATGACGACGAATGCATCCAGCTGGGCGTGACATGGCGGCGCGACTATGAGGCGACCGGCGACGCGCGGCAGGGCAACACCTTCCTGTTGCGGCTGGCGCTCAAGAATTTGGGCCGCTAAGCGTGCGTTCAGCCGCGGCGGACCATCTCCGCCGCGGCAAGTTTCATTGTGCGGGGCGGATGTGACGGCAAGACGACGGACGATGGGACGGATCGCGCTGGCCGGCATGGCCGCGGCGATGGCGCTGGCCGGAGTGGCCGCGATCGCGCAAGCGCAAGAAGGCGGCGACCTTCCCGAGACGCCGCTCAACCTGCCGAAGGAGATGACGATCTTCGGCAAGTCCGATCCGCTGCTCCACAAGGCGACCGCGATCGTCAACGGCACGATCATCACCGATACCGATATCGATCAGCGGCTGGGGCTGGTGCTCGCAGCCAACGGCAACAAGGTGGAAGGCGAGGAGCGCGAGCGGCTGCGGCTGCAGGTGCTGCGCAACCTGATCGACGAGGCGCTGGAGATCCAGGAGGCCAAGGCCAACGACATCAAGATCACGCCGGACGAGATCGACCAGACGTTCACACGCGTCGCCGGCAACTTCAAGCGCAGCCCCAAGGACTTCGCCGTCTTCCTGCGCCAGTCGGGATCGTCGGAAGCGTCGATGAAGCGCCAGATCGAGGGCGAACTGGCGTGGCGCCGCGTGCTGGGCCGCAAGGTCGAGCCGTTCATCAATGTCGGCGACGAGGAGGTGAAGGCGGTGATGGACCGGCTGAACGCCTCCAAGGGCGCGCAGGAATATCATATCGGCGAGATCTTCCTCTCCGCCACCAGCGCCAACAACGACCAGGCGTTCGCCAACGCCAACAAGATCGTCGAGCAGGTCCGCGGCGGCGGCTCGTTCGTCGCTTATGCGCGCCAATTCTCCGAAGCCTCCACCTCCGCAGTGGGCGGCGATCTCGGCTGGGTCCGCGCCGAGCAGCTGCCCGACCCGATCGCGGCGGCGGCGCAAACGATGAACAACGGCCAGGTCAGCGATCCGATCGCGGTGCCGGGCGGCTATTCGATCATCGCTTTGGTCGACAAGCGCCAGGTGCTGACGAGCGATGCGCGTGACGCGGTGCTGAGCCTGAAGCAGGTCTCGATCACCTTTCAGCCGGGCATGACGCAGGCGCAGGCATCGCCGCAGGTCGAGGCGTTCGGCAAGGCGCTGAAGACCGTCTCGGGCTGCGGCAGCGTCGAGAAGATCGCAGCGACGGTCGGCGCGGAAGTCGTCGAGAACGATTCGGTCAAGATCCGCGACCTGCCCGGGCCGTTGCAGGACATGCTGGTCAACCTGCCGATCGGCCAGTCGACCCCGCCGTTCGGTTCGCTGGCCGACGGCGTGCGCGGGCTGGTGCTGTGCGGGCGCGACGATTCAAAGGTCGCCTCCGGCCCATCGTTCGACGAGATCTATTCGCAGCTGGAGGAGGAGCGCGTCAACCGCCGCGCGCGCCGCTACCTGCGCGATCTACGCCGCGACGCGGTGGTGGACTATCGATGAGCCGCTCCGCTTGAGCCCGCTCGCCGTTTCACTGGGTGATCCGGCAGGTATCGGGCCGGAGATCGTCGCCAAGGCTTGGATGCAGCGCGACGCGCGCGGGCTTGCCCCGTTCTTCGCGGTGGGCGACGCGCGGTCGATCGGCGCGGTGTGGGACGGGCCGACGATCCGTATCTCGCAGCCCGACGAGGCGGTCGGCCGGTTCGCCCAGGCGCTGCCGGTGATCGAGGTGGAGGATGCCGGCGACATCATCCCCGGCCAGCCGAACACGCCCGGCGCGCGCTGCTCGCTCGATTCGCTGGAGCTGGCGGCGGGGCTGGCGCGCTCCGGCGCGGCGGGCGGGCTGGTGACGGGGCCCGTCTCCAAGACGCAGCTCTATTCGGTCGGCTTCACGCATCCGGGGCAGACCGAGTTCATCGCCGAGCGCTGCGGCGTCGCCGCCGACAATGTCGCGATGATGCTCGCCGGGCCGACGCTGCGTACCGTGCCGGTCACCACCCACGTCGCGTTGCGCGACGTGTTCGACCTGCTCACGACCGAATTGGTCCTGGCCAAGATCCGCACGACCGAGCGCGGGCTGGTGCGCAACTTCGGCATCGCCGCGCCGCGGCTGGTGCTGGCGGGGCTCAATCCGCACGCCGGCGAGCAGGGCGCGCTGGGGCGGGAGGAGATCGACATCCTGCTGCCCGCGATCGAGCAGGCGCAGGCCGAAGGGATCGACATCGTCGGGCCGCTGGCGGCGGATTCGCTGTTCCACCCGCGCGCCCGCGCGCGCTACGATGCGGTGCTCTGCCTCTACCACGATCAGGCGCTGATCCCGCTGAAGGCGCTCCATTTCGACGAGGGCGTCAACATGACGCTGGGCCTGCCGATCGTGCGCACTTCACCCGATCACGGCACCGCATTCGAGATCGCCGGACAGGACCGCGCCGATCCCGGCGCGATGATCGCCGCGATCGATCTCGCCGCCCGCTCCGCCGCGATCCGCGCGCAGACGTGACGGCATCCGGGCTGGAGTCGCTTCCCCCGCTCCGCGAGGTCATCGGCCGCCACGGGCTCTCCGCCAGCAAGGCGCTCGGCCAGAATTTCCTGCTCGACGGCAAGTTGCTCGACCGGATCGCGCGCGTTCCCGGCCCGCTCGCCGGCGAGACGGTGTACGAGATCGGCCCCGGCCCCGGCGGACTGACCCGCGCGCTGCTTGGCGCCGGCGCGCGGGTGGTCGCGGTGGAGCGCGACGCACGCTGCCTGCCCGCGCTGGCCGAACTGGCCGAGGCGAGCGGCGGGCGGCTGGAAGTCATTGCCGGCGACGCGCTGGCGATCGATGAGGTGGCGGTGGCCGGCGCCGGCGCGCACATCGTCGCCAACCTGCCCTACAATGTCGGCACCGTCCTGCTCGTCCGCTGGCTGGCAAGCGAGGCGTGGCCGCCGTGGTGGCGATCGCTGACGCTCATGTTCCAGAAGGAGGTCGCCGAGCGGATCGTCGCGCCGGCCGGCGGCGCGGCTTACGGCCGGCTGGCGGTGCTGGCGCAGTGGCGCAGCACGCCGACGCTGGCCTTCACCGTCAACCGCGCCGCCTTCGTGCCGCCGCCCAAGGTCACGTCGGCGGTGGTGCACATCGCGCCGGGTGCAGCGCCCACGGGCGTGGGCATCCGGACGATCGAGGCGCTCACCGCCGCCGCGTTCGGCCAGCGGCGCAAGATGCTGCGGCAGAGTCTCAAAGGGCTGCGTGGCGGGATCGAGGCGCTGGCCGCGACCGGGATTTCGTCGGATCGGCGGGCCGAGACGCTGAGCGTGGCGGAGTTCGTGGCGATCGGGCGGGCGCTGGAGAGGGCATAATGAAACCCCGTCGTCATTCCCGCGAAAGCGGGAATCCATGGACGGCGGAGCGCTCCAGTTCGAACGAAACCGTTTCCATGGATCCCCGCTTTCGCGGGGATGACGGAAAGCTAAGGCCGCGTCGTCGTCGCTT
>CAXUMU010000033.1:0-6085 GCA_964252145.1 uncultured Sphingomonadaceae bacterium | reverse complement strand
GCCCTTGGCGATCGCCGCCGCCAGCTGCCCCGCATCCGGGCAGTCGGTTTTGCAGATCGTGCGGATGCGCGCGAGGTTCTGCTTGGCGCGCTCGACCGCGCCTTTCTGCACCATCGCCTCGCCCTGCCCGGTCAGCGCGGCGATGTCGTTCGGCTCGAGCGCCAGCGCCTCACGGTACAGGCGGATCGCCTTACCCGGCAGCTCCTGCGCCAGCGCGACGTGCGCCAGGCTGATGAACGCGGCGCGGTTGCGCGGATCGATCGCCAGCGCGCTTTCCAGCAGGTCGTTCGCACCGACGAGATTGCCCGCCGCGCGCGCCGCCTCGGCCTGCTTCTGCAGCGCGACCGAGCGGGGGTTGATCTGGTCGTCGGGTTTCTGGCTTTGGCCCGCGCTGGAGACCGCCGCAAGCGAGAGCGACAGCGCAAGCGCGATCGGAGAAAAACGCATCACATACTCCACGAAGGCCGGTTTGCGCCGTTCTAGCATGGCCGCTTGAGCCGGGCGACGAAAAACCCGTCGGTGCCGTGGGCGTGCGGGGTGAGCCGCCGGCCGTGCCCATGCGGCTCGCCGGCGGCGATGGCAGGCGCATCGGTGGTCCAGCCAGGATGGCGCGTCAGGAACGCATCGACCTGATCGGCGCCCTCCGCGTCCAGCAGCGAGCAGACGATGTGAACGAGCGCCCCGCCCGGCCGCACCAGTACGCCTGCGACATCCAGCAGCCGCGCCTGCAATTCGGTCAGCCGGGCGAGCCGATCGGGCGTCAGCCGCCAGCGCGCCTCGGGATTGCGCCGCCACGTGCCGGTGCCGGAGCATGGCGCATCCACCAGCACGACATCGGCCACACCCGCCAGATCGGCGAGCGCCTCCTCCTCGCGTCCGGGGTCGAGCAGCCGCGTCTCGATCGTCTCGGCGCCCGCACGGTTGGCGCGGGGGCCAAGCCGGGAGAGGCGCGCGCGATCGGCATCGCACGCGATCAGCCGCCCCTGCCCGCGCATCGCCGCGGCCAGCGCCAGTGTCTTGCCGCCCGCGCCCGCGCACAGGTCGACCACCGTCATCCCCGGCGCGGCGCGCGCGGCGGCGGCGACGAGCTGGCTGCCCTCGTCCTGCACTTCCACGAGACCCTCGTTCCACACATCGAGCGACTCGACCTGGCTCCCTTCGGGCAGGCGGATGCCGTCGGGCGCGAGCGGCGTGGGCGCGGCATCCGTCAGCCGCGCCAGCACGTCGTCGCGCGTCGCCTTCAGGCGGTTGACGCGCAGGTCGAGCGGCGCGCGACCCAGCAGCGCCGGCATCGCCGCCGCGCCGATCGATGCGGTGAGCTGCCCGGCGATCCATGCGGGCGCCACGCCAGCGGGTGCGCTTGGCTCCTGAGTACCGATGGCGGCAGGGCCGTGCGCCGATCCGTCGAACGCGGCAGCCACCTCCGCATCCTCGCGCGCCAGTCCGATCAGCGCCGCACGCCCGCTCGCCGGCAGCTCGCCCGCCCGCCGCACCGCGCGGTAGACCAGCTCGCGCACCGCGCGGCGGTCCTTCGCGCCGGCGTAGCGCCGCGTCTTGAAATAGCGCGCGATCAGCGTATCGGCCGCGGCTCCGCCCCCGCGCGCGGCGGCGACGATCTGGTCGAGCAGCTCGATCGCCGCCTGCGCGCGAGCGGCTGGGGTCATGCTTGCCGCCGGGGGCCGTTCAACCTGGACCACCCCGTTCGTGTCGAGCGAAGTCGAGACACATTGGTGCCGATCGAACGGTATCTCGACTGCGCTCGATACGAACGGTTGATGGATGCGAACAACCCTGGCCCAATTCTCTACCGCGTGGGATAATTGGGCGCCTCGCGCGTGATCGAGACGTCGTGGACGTGGCTTTCGCGCAGTCCGGCATTGGTGATCCGCACGAAGCGCGCGCGGCGCTTCAGCTCGTCCAGCGTGGCGGCGCCGGTATAGCCCATCGCCGCCTTCACCCCGCCGACCAGCTGGTGGATCACGTCGCGCGCGGCGCCCTTGTACGGCACCTGGCCCTCGATCCCCTCGGGCACGAGTTTCAGCTGATCCTTGATGTCCTGCTGGAAATAGCGATCGGCGGATCCCCGCGCCATCGCGCCGACCGATCCCATGCCGCGATAGGATTTGTAGGTGCGGCCCTGGTACAGGAACGTCTCGCCCGGCGCCTCTTCGGTCCCCGCGAGCAGCGATCCGACCATCACCGCGCCTGCGCCTGCTGCCAGCGCCTTGGCGATGTCACCCGAGGTGCGCAGGCCGCCGTCGGCGATCACCGGCACGCCCGACCTGGCGGCTTCCTCGGCCGCCTCCAGGATCGCGGTCAGCTGCGGCACGCCGACGCCCGCGACGACGCGCGTGGTGCAGATCGATCCCGGGCCGATGCCCACCTTGATCCCGTCGGCGCCGGCATCGATCAGCGCGCGCGTCGCCTCGGCGGTCGCGACGTTGCCGGCGATGATCTGGACGGCGTTCGAGATCTTGCGCACGCGCTCCACCGCGCGCGCGACGTCGCGGTTGTGGCCGTGGGCGGTGTCGATCACGATCAGGTCGCATTCGGCGTCGATCAGCGCCTCGGTCCGCTCGAACCCCTTGTCGCCGACGGTGGTCGCCGCCGCCACGCGCAGCCGGCCGGTCGAATCCTTGGTGGCGGAGGGGTAGTTCACCGCCTTCTCGATGTCCTTCACCGTGATCAGGCCGACGCAGCGATAGGCATCGTCCACCACCAGCAGTTTCTCGATCCGGCGCTGGTGCAGCAGGCGCCGCGCCTCCTCCTGGCCGACGCCCTCGCCCACGGTCGCAAGGTTCTGGCTGGTCATCAGCTCCGACACCGGCTGATCGGGATGCGCGGCGAAGCGCACGTCGCGGTTGGTCAGGATGCCGACCAGCTTGCCGCTCGCCTCGACCACCGGGATGCCGGAGATGCGGTGGCGCTGCATCAGCTCGCGCGCCTCGGCCAGCGTCTGGTGCGGCGCGATCGTGATCGGGTTGACCACCATGCCGGACTCGTAGCGCTTGACCGCGCGCACCGCGGCCGCCTGCTCGGCGATGTCGAGGTTGCGGTGGAGCACGCCCAGGCCGCCCAGCTGCGCCATCACGATCGCCATGTCGGCTTCGGTGACGGTATCCATCGCCGCGGAGAGGATCGGGATGTTCAGCGCGATGTCGCGCGTCACGCGCGTGCGCGTATCGGCCTGGCTTGGCATGACATCCGACTCGGCGGGGCGGAGCAGGACGTCGTCGAAGGTGAGGCCGAGGCTGATTTCCATGGCGCCCGTTAATGGCTGGCGCTTGTGCTGTCGAGGCTGGGACTCGGCGGATCGGCGAGCCGCTTCAGCAGCGCGACATGGAGATCGGCATCCTCCGCCGCGCCGCCCAGCTCGATCGCACCAAGGTCGTCGTCGGGGTGATGGTAGCGCGTGGCGAGGAACCGCTTGAGGCCGCCGCGGTAGGCGCCGCCCACCAGCACCGCGGGCACGCCCGCCTGCATCAACGCCCAGCCGTCCTGCCGCGTGAGCAGCGCGTTCGCTTCGTCGCTCCGGTCCACCGTGCGCCCCAGCGACGCGGCGACCGCTTCGATCTGCGGATCGAGGATCGTGCCGCGCGGGATCGCCGTCACCGGCGAACCGCGCTTCGCCACCGCCGAGGTATCGAGGTTGAAGCCGGCCGCGATCGTCTCCAACGGCACCGGCGGATCGGCGACGAACGCTTTCGCGCCCAGCAGCCCCATCTCCTCGCCCGTCGTCGCGACGAAGAGCAGGCTGCGCTTCGGGCGTGCTCCCCTCGCCAGTGCGCGGCCTATTTCGATCAGCATCGCGACGCCGCTCGCATTGTCGACCGCGCCGTTGCAGATCCGGTCGAGCGCCCCCGCCGGGCCGCAGACGCCCAAATGATCCCAATGCGCCATCACCACGATGACGCCCGCCTTCGGATCGGTCCCCGCGATCCGGCCGATGACATTGTCGGCGATCACCTCCGGCCCCCGCTTCGGGACCAGCCGCACCGGTTGGTACCAGGTTCCGCCAGCGGCGCCCGGTTCCAGCCCGGCGCGGGCGAACTGCGCCACGATATAATGTTCGGCGGCAAGCCCGCCCGGCGTGCCCGGCTTGCGCCCGGCGAGCTTGTCGTCGGCCAAGACCGCGATGTGGCGGCGGAGCGCGGACTCCGTGATCCGTGCCGATGCCTCAGCTGGCAGGCAGGCGAGCAAAAGCGCAAAACGGATCCGTCGGGCTGCCGTACCCCGGCGCAAGCCGGGGTTCGGTCTCGGGCGGCGCGTAGCGGGACCCCGGCCTGCGCCGGGGTACGGGATGTCGCGCAGCGGCATCAGCGCGTGCGATCGGCCAGCGCGATCAGCCGCTCGGCCGAGGCGACGTGCATCGCCTCGATCATCCGCCCGCGAAACCGTTCGGCCCCGCCGCTCGCCGCGGCGACCAGCGCGCGGGCATCCTCCAGCTCCGCCTCGCCGGGCCCGAAGGCGCGGTTGGCGGCGTCGATCTGGTTGGGGTGGATCAAGGTCTTGCCGTCGAAGCCGAACGCGCGGCCGTCGCGGCACTGGCGGAGCAGCCCTTCCTCGTCGTCGAGCCGGTTCCATACCCCGTCGAGCGCGATGCCCCCCGCCGCGCGCGCCGCGAGCACGATCGTCTGGAGCGCGAGCGCAAGGCCGGCGCGGTCGGCGCCGTCGGGCAGGCGCAACGCCGCTGCCAGATCGTTGGTGCCGGCGATCAGCCCGGCGACGCCCGGGACGGCGGCGATGGCGGTCGCGGCGAGGAGCCCCGCGGGCGTCTCGATCATCGCCAGGATCGGCTTGCCCGCCGACGCGCAGTCCGCCGCCTGCTCGATCGTTTCGACCTTGGGCACCACGACGAGATCGGCGCGCGACGCCGCCGCCGCCGTCAGATCGGCCGCATGTTCGCCGGTCCCGACGCCGTTGATGCGGATCGCCGCCAGCCGATCGCCGAACCCCTCCGCCACCGCCGCGACCGCCGCCTCGCGTGCCGCCGGCTTGTCCGCCCCTTTCACCGCATCCTCCAGGTCGAGGATCACGAGGTCGCACGGCAGCCCCCGCGCCTTGGCGATCGCGCGCGGATTGGAGGCCGGCAGGAACAACGCGGACCGGATCGGCGGCACGGCTTCGCTCATCGTTCGTCCGCTTTCGCTTGGAAGCCGCCGCGCCCGGGCGCAAAGAGGCGCGCGGGCGATCGGCCTCGGGAGCGGACGATGGGGTATTTCTTTCTGCTGGTCTTCATCTTCGCGATCATCTTCGTCGGCATGGCGGTGACGGTCGTGCGTCAGGGCTATCAATATACGATCGAGCGGTTCGGCCGGTTCACGATGGTCGCGCGCCCCGGCTTCAACCTGCTCGTGCCTCTCGTCGACCGGGTGGGCCGCAAGGTCAATATGATGGAGCAGGTGCTCGACATTCCGGGGCAGGAGATCATCACCAAGGACAATGCGATGGTGTCGGTGGACGGCGTCGTGTTCTTCCAGGTGCTGGACGCGGCCAAGGCCGCCTATGAGGTGTCCGAGCTGCACGTCGCGATCATGCAGCTGACCACCACCAACCTGCGCACCGTGATGGGATCGATGGACCTCGACGAGACGCTGTCCAAGCGCGACGAGATCAACGCGCGGCTGCTCTCGGTGGTCGACCATGCCACCGCCGCCTGGGGCCTCAAGATCACCCGCGTCGAGATCAAGGACATCCGCCCGCCCGCCGACATCGTCAACGCGATGGGCCGCCAGATGAAGGCCGAGCGCGAGAAGCGCGCGGTGATCCTGGAGGCCGAAGGGCAGCGCGCATCCGAGATCCTGAAGGCCGAAGGACAGAAGCAGGGTCGCATCCTGGAGGCCGAGGGCCGCCGCGAAGCCGCCTTCCGCGACGCCGAGGCGCGCGAGCGGTCGGCCGAGGCGGAGGCCGAGGCGACGCGCGTCGTGTCGGAGGCGATCGCGGGCGGCAACATGCAGGCGATCAACTATTTCGTCGCGCAGAAATATGTCGAGGCGGTCGGCAAATTCGCCACCTCGCCCAACGCCAAGACGATCCTGTTCCCGGTCGAGGCGACGCAGCTGATCGGCACGCTGGGCGGCATCGG